>JAFAXE010000118.1 GCA_019241305.1 Vulcanimicrobiota bacterium | reverse complement strand
GTGGTGGACGAAGCCCGTTGTCCCGGTGCAATACAGCGTCAACGGAACGGAGCGGACGATTCCCGACATCGCGATGGACGCGGACAACAATGTGAGCCCCGCCATTGTGATGGTAAAAGGCGCGCCGGTTGGTGTCGGCGGGACGAGTCTCTCGTCGCCGCTTTCCGTCGGTTCGTGGGCGCGGCTGCTATCCGCGCATCCCGGTGCCTTTGGATCGAAAGCGCCCTTCGGGTTCGCCGCTCCCGCCTTCTACTACGAATACACGCAGTTTCCGATCCCGAACCCGCCGCCGCAGCCTGTCGGACCTCCGGGTTTCCAGACGAGTCCGGTAGGCGGCTACCACGACATCTACTTCGGCGACAACGGATTGTGGCCGGCGGCACCAGGTTACGACCTGGTGACCGGGATGGGGACGCTCGACATCGGCATTCAGATGACCGACATCGTTCTCCCGGGTGCTCCGTGAGACGGTAGCACGGACGCACGCGTCTCATGGCGCGGGCACTCGCCGCGAAAGCGGTTGGTGCCCGTGTCATGTTCGCGATTTGTTATCGCGTCGCGGTACACTCCTCGTGGGGCTCGGCCGAAGGGGCGTCTCTTCCGGCGGCCCCTTTCAACCCCTAAGGTTACCTGTTACATCCGTTGAGGTGAAACGTATGCATCTTCGTCGAAGCTCGCTGTTCATCTTTAGCGCCGTCATTGGTATGGCGGCAGTCGCTGCAGGAACAGCAACATCCTCCGCCCACGTGACGCTCGTTCCGCTCGTCCGCCCTGCGCCCGTGTATCCAGGGCTCCAGGTCGATGGCTGCGCCTCGAAAGGCGGAGTGAGCGCAAGTCCGTGTCCGGTTACGCTAACCATGTCGAATCCGGCTCAGGCGGTGACGGTCACCGCTCCATCCGGCGATACGATCAGCGAAAAAGACAACTGCACGATGGGCAGTAACTCGATTGCGATGGTTCAGGGAAGCGGCAGCAATTGGGTCGTCTCGTCCGGCAATACGAAAGGCCACTGTAAGGCGATCTTCACCGCAAAGAATTCGTCGGGGCACAAGGTCGGTCGCGCCAGCCTTCCCATCACGAATAAGTTTGCGATTCCGTAAAGCACACGGCTAAAGGACACACATGATGGGGTGCGCGGTGGCGGCCACGGAGGGCCGCCGCCGCGCTTTTCCTTGCCGGGAAAGCGCTTCACCGGCCAGAATCCTCGAGCGCGGGAGAGAACCATGAAACGAAGCGCGTGGCTTGCGTTCCTCATTTTCGGGCTTGCATGGTGCTGCGCGAAGAATGCTGCGGCCATCGACATGAGCGCGGTGACGGGACCGCTGCCTGGGTCGGTTCCGACCGGAACGACGTGCGTTGCCGCAGTCCCAGGCGGCACTTCGACGAGGACGGCGCTGAGCTCGACGAAAGCCCAGACCCAAGCCGGAGACGCGGCGAGATCAGATCACATCACCGCCTCTGGGAGCATCGTTCTGAGGCAAACGTGGACCAACTGTAAGACCGCAGTACCGCGGAGCACGACCGCGTCCGCGCAGTGGCGGTTCCCGTTCCAGCTACGGAGCATCGACCCGGCTCCTACCGCGCCGTGATCGATGCCGCCGCCCGGGTTCGGGCGGTCGCGAATTTCATCGGAGGACAGCGACAGACGGCGAGTGCCGCGCAGTCCACGCCCGTGTACGATCCAGCACGCGGCGTGGTGACGGCCTGCGTACCGCTGGCAACCGCCGCTGACGTTCAGAGCGTCGTCGCGAGCGCTGAAGGCGCCTTCAAAGAGTGGTCGCGCATGCCACCGCTTCGTCGCGCGCGCATCCTCTTCAAGTATCGGGAGCTGCTGGAAGCACACGCCGAGGAAGCCGCTCGTATCATCACGAGCGAGCACGGCAAGACGCTCTCCGACGCTCGCGCCGAACTGACGCGCGGAATCGAAGTCGTCGAATTTGCGTGCGGAATCCCGCACCTACTGGCCGGCGCTTTCTCCGAAAATATTGGTGGCGGGCTCGATTGTTGGTCGATGAGACAACCACTCGGGGTGTGCGCCGGCATTACTCCGTTTAATTTTCCGGCGATGGTTCCGCTGTGGATGTTTCCGCTCGCAATCGCGTGCGGAAACACGTTCGTCCTCAAGCCGTCGGAGCGGGACCCGTCCGTGTCGGTTCTGCTGGCCGAACTTCTGATAGAAGCCGGTGCGCCGCCGGGAGTCTTCAACGTGGTGCAAGGAGATCGAGCGGCGGTCGATGCGCTGCTCGAGGACCCGCGGGTCGTAGCCATCAGCTTTGTCGGCTCGACACCCATCGCGCGCTCGATCTATGCACGAGGCGCGCACTATGGAAAGCGCGTGCAGGCCCTCGGCGGTGCAAAGAACCATGCCGTCGTCCTTCCGGACGCGGATATTGCTGCCACCGTTGAGGCCTTGTTAGGAGCCGCTTACGGATCGGCAGGCGAACGTTGCATGGCGATTTCGGTCGTCGTGGCCGTCGGCGAAATCGCCGATCGCCTCGTGGAAAACCTTTCGCGTGGCGCCCGCAGACTGCGCGTTGGGCCCGGATCCGCACCGAACGTCGACATGGGACCACTCGTGACTCCGCAACACCGCAACCGCGTCCTGGGGTATATCGAGCGCGGCGTTGCGGAAGGGGCAACGCTCGTCGTCGACGGCCGCGACGCGGCGTCCGAGCACGGCGGATTCTTCTTGGGTGGCACTTTGTTCGACAACGTGACGCCGTTGATGACGGTGTATCGTGACGAGATCTTCGGGCCGGTTCTCTGTGTGGTGCGTGCAGCGGATCTCGACGCCGCGATCGATACCGTAAACGGACATCCGTACGCCAACGGCGTGGCGATATTCACGCGCGACGGCGGCATCGCTCGCAGCTTCGCGCAGCAAATCCACGTGGGGATGGTCGGCGTTAACGTCGCGATTCCGGTGCCCATGGCGTTCCATAGCTTCGGTGGCTGGAAGCACTCGATGTTTGGCGACCGGGCGATGTACGGTGAAGAAGGCGTGCAGTTCTATACGCGGCTGAAGACCGTTACGGCACGATGGCCTGAGCGCGACGACGTCCTTGCCCAGTTTTCGATGCCGACACACTAGCGTCGCGCGGCGTTCCAATACGATGCTGCGGGCTGACGCACGCGGAACGCCGCCACGGTAATCCGTCCGGCCTCCGAGGCGGATCGCGCGGCCATTTGGCGGATCATGGAGCCGGTGATTCGGGCCGGCGAAACCTTCGCGCTTCCGCTAGAGCTTGACGAGCCGGAAGCGCTGGCGTTTTGGTTCGCGCCGGGCAACGACGTTCTCGTCGCTGAGGACGCCGGAAAGGTCGTCGGCACGTACTTTCTTGCGGCGAACCGCGGCGGTGGAGGTGCGCACGTGGCCAACTGCGGGTACATCACCGCGGCCTTTGCTTGGGGACGCGGCATCGCAAGAGCGATGTGCAACGACTCACTCGAGCGCGCCCGCGCACGAGGATTTCGTGCTATGCAATTCAACTTCGTGGTCAGTACGAACGAGCGCGCGATCCGTCTATGGGAGTCGTGCGGATTCACGACCGTCGGACGGTTGCCGGAAGCGTTCCGCCATCCGCGCTCCGGCTACGTCGATGCGCTGATCATGTTCCGCCCGCTGTAAGCTCGGAGTGCGCTTAGAAAGCGCCGATGCCGTTCGGTGTTCCCCAACCCGTTGGGCCGTCGTAGCCTGGTCCCGCGGTGCACAGGTAGGATGGCGTGCACGTGCCATTGCTGCCCGTAGTAATGTCGTACAGCGCCTTGTGATGCTTCGGCTCCCAGAACGTCTTGCCGCCGTCCTGCGTCGTGGAATTTCCCGCGAGGCCGAAGATGGACGAAACGAGTGGCGAGGAAATGCTCGTACCGGCGACCTCCGTCCAACCCGATTCGTAGACGGCGACGTTCGTGGCAACGGCCGAGACGTCGTTCATCGTACGATGGTGGCAACCCGCATCGGTCTGCCACGACGGTTTCGGTTGGTTCGTGCAACCACTCCCACTCCCCGGCCACGCAACTTCACTCCACCCGCGGCCCCCGCCGCCCTTGGTCAGGATCGTCCCACCGACGGAAACGACGCGTTCGAAAGACGCCGGTTGCTGCGTTCCGTAGCCTCCATCCCCTGAACTTGCCAGCACCGTTACGCCGTGGTGCGTATACACCGCCTCATTCAAACCGCCGCCGCCGTAGCTGTTGCTCACGACGGTCGCCCCAAGCTTGTATGCTTCTTGAACCGCCGCTTCGACGTTGCGGTTGGAAGCGTTGTTCGCTTCCACCAGAATGATCGTGCACTTTGGACAGCCCGCCGAAAGCATCTCGATGTCGAGCGACTCTTCGAGAGTCCAACCGGGATTCGGTTTCGGATAATTCTTCTGCTGGCCGATTTGATTGTATTTCCGGAAATGCGCTGCCGGAAGTCCATACTGCGCATCATACGAGGCGAGATCGCTTGCGGCGTTCGGCGCGTCAAACGCATCGACAGCCGCGACGATTTGGCCGGCACCAAGCGAGGCGGATGGAAGGTTGTAGGCGGCCTCCAGATCGGTCGCTCCGAGCCCGCTGGGCGTTGACGGTGGCGTTCCCGTCGCGTCGAGCACGTCGCAACGGACGAAGCCAGCGCCCTCGTCAGGGCACGCGCGTACGTAGCTGGAGGGAATCGTCGTCGTTCGGGTTCGTGTTCCATCCTCGCCGACGCCGCTCGCCGGTAGGCTATTCGAAAGATTGAGGCCGTTGCACCCCGCGACGAAAAGCATGGCAGGAAAGAAAAGCGCGCTCGTTCTTCTTTTCACAAAAGCCTCGCACACGATAAAGAAGTGAAGGCGGGAACCGGCATTGCGACTCGCCGCCTCCACGATGGTTACATCACGAAAGCGGTATCAGAACGCTCCTATGCCGTTGGGTGTACCGTTTCCGGTGGGACCATCAAATCCCACCTCGGCCGTGCACAGGTATGCTCGCCCCGCAGGAGGCGTACAGGTTCCGTTGCTGCCGGAGGTTATGTCGTACAGGTCTTTCTTATGGGTGTACAGCGATTGCGCAACGTTGAGCGTCCGTTCGTTGGCCGCAAGCCCGTACACGCCGGCCAACAGCGGAGTCGCTACGCTCGTACCGCCTACGACGATCCAGCCAGGGGCCTGGTACGTATCGCGTACCGCAACGCCCGTGCTCGGATCGGCGACCGCCGCTACGTCGTTTTGGATGCGGCCACGGCAGTCGCGGTGCGTTTGCCAGACCGGTTTGGCCTGATGCGTGTCGCAGCCGCTTCCCGTGCCGCCCCAGACCGTCTCCGTCCAACCTCGCGTCCCGCCGCCCTTGTGGAGTGACGTGCCGCCAACCGAAATCGTCGACGGATATCCGCCCGGGATGGAAGGTCCATAGCCAGTGTCGCCCGACGCGACAAGAATGATGATCCCGGGATGGTCGTAATAGATGGAAGCGCCGCCCGCTCGGTAGTTGCCTTTGGCGGAATAGCTGTTACTGATCGTATTGGCGCCCAAGCGCGCCGCCCGGTCCACCGCCGAGCCGAGGTTGTTGAAAAAGTTGTCGTTCGACTCGACGAGCATGATGTGGCACTTGGGACAGATCGCGGAGACCATGTCGAGGTCGAGCGAGATTTCGAGCGCCCACCCCTGATTCGGCTGCGGGTAGGGTCCGGGCTTTCCCAACTGGTTCAGCTTCTGGAAGCAACCGTTCTTGGTCGTGCAGGCGGGAAGCCCAAAATTGCTGCGATACGTCGCGAGATCCGTTTCGGCGTTGGGATCGTCGTAGGCGTCGACGATCGCAATCGTTTGATTCGCTCCCTTCGTTGCCGAGGGAAGGTTGTAGGCCGACTGCAAGTCGGACGGACCGTATCCGGGGACGGCCGCACCGGGTCCGCCGACGTCCGTACGAACGAGCGCATCGCACTCGGCGTAACCTTCGCGCGGCGTTTCATCGCACGCGCGACGAACGTTCGCCGGTAGGACGAACGTGCTCGTGCCAAGCGCTAAGTCGGAACTTTGCGTAGCGAGGCCCTGGTAGGGATTGGAAGCGAGCGGCGGACTACTGCTCGTCCCGCCGTTGCACCCCGCAAGGAGAAACACGCCGGCGACGATTGCGCCGGCTCCAAGCGACCATTTCATCTAGGGGAAACCTCCGTGGGCGGAAGCCCAAGTCAAGCAAGCGGCCCCGAGATGACCCGGCCCGCACTCCGCTTTTAGCGAACGTGAAGGAACATTTCCTTGGGGCGGTGGGCTTTCGTTAGGCTGACGGCGACGGCGACCAGCGCAGATCCGGTTGCCGTGCCGCACGCGTTTCGTCGATCCGCCGTACGGGCGTACGTCGTGGACTCTGCAGAACGGGCTCGGGTTCCCGTCGCGCCTGTTCCACGATGTCGCGCAACGCATCGATAAAGGCATCGAGCGTCGCCTTGGATTCCGTCTCGGTCGGCTCGATCATCAAGCATTCCGGGACGAGCAGCGGAAAGTACATCGTCGGCGCATGGAATCCGCGATCGAGCAGCGCCTTCGCGATATCGAGTGCGCGTACGCCCGTTTCGCGCTTGAGTTCTTGCGCTGAGGCAACGAACTCGTGCCGGCAGGGTTCGTCGTACGGCGTTTGCAGAACGTCCCGAACCTTCACGCGCACGTAGTTTGCGTTCAGCACGGCCAGTTGCGAGATGCGCCCCAGACCCTCGACTCCGTTTGCCCGAATGTACGTCAGCGCGCGCACCGCATGCGCAAAGTTGGACCAGAACGAGCGCATCGCCCCGATCGTGTCGGGACGGTCGAATTCCAAACGGTACACGTCTTGCTCTTTGATCACGACCGGGGTTGGCAGATACTTGGCAAGGTGCGCAGCCACTCCAATTGGCCCGTGGCCCGCACCGCCGCCTCCATGCGGAATCGAGAACGTCTTGTGCGTATTGAGGTGCATGAGGTCAAAGCCCATGTCGCCCGGACGGGCATTCCCCATCAGCGCATTCGCGTTGGCGCCGTCGTAATACATGAGGCCGCCGGCAGCATGCACCGCTGCCGCGATCTCGGCTATGTGATCCTCGAACAACCCGAGCGTATTGGGGTTCGTCATCATGCATACGGCGGTATCCGCTCCCAACACCTTCGCGAGGTCGTCGACACCGACGCGGCCACGTGCATCGCTCCGCAATGAGAGAACGCGATATCCTACCATCGCGGCCGACGCGGGGTTCGTTCCATGCGCCGTATCTGGCACGATGACGGTGGTTCGCCGCGCGCCTTCGCCCTTGTCGCGAAAATACGCCTTCGCAATGAGCAGCGCCGCGAGTTCGGCGTGGGCCCCCGCTGCGGGGTTGAGCGAGAACGCCGCCATCCCGAAAATGTTGGAAAGCAAGCGCTCCAAATCGTACATCAGTGCAAGCGCGCCCTGAGCCATCTCGTCCGGGACGAGCGGATGCAGCTCGCGGAAGCCCGGCAGGTTCGCCATGGCGTCGTTGACGCGCGGATTGTATTTCATGGTGCACGACCCGAGCGGATAAAAGCCCGAATCGATGGAGAACGTTCGCTGCGAAAGCGCCGTAAAGTGCCGCACGACGTCGAGTTCGCTGTGATCCGGAAGTGGAAGTGCTAGCCGCAGCACGCTCTGGGGAAGGCGTTCTTTCAGACCTCCCTCGCTCGCAAAGTAGGTGTTGGCACGGCCAGCTTCCGCATTTTCGAAGATGAGCGGTACGCCGCCGGCCGGCTGCACCGTCCCTAGGGATATCGGCTCAGGCACCGACCGGCTCCCGTTGTTTGGTGACGACTTCCTCGAGCGCTGAACCGAGCGACGCAATTTCCTCATGCGTGGTGAGTTCGGTCGCCGTCATGAGCAGGCAGTCGTGCAGTTCGGGATACCAGCGTCCCAGATCGACGCCACCGAGAATCCCTCGCTGGCGCAGTGCCCCAAGGAGCGTTGCCACGTTCACGCCGTCCGGAACGCGTAGCACACATTCATTGAAAACCGGAGAAGAAAACCGCCGTTCGAAGCCGCGTACCTCGACGACGCGTTCCGCTAACTCGTGGATTCGCTGTACATTGAGCGCGGCGCAGGCACGCAATCCCGTCGCTCCCAAGGTCGAAAGATAGATCGTTGCGATCAGCGCGCAATGCGCTTGATTCGTACAGATATTCGAGGTTGCACGCTCTCGCCGAATATGCTGTTCGCGCGCCTGAAGGGTCAGCGTGTACGCGGGCTGTCCGTCCGCATCGACTGTCTTTCCGACCAAGCGTCCGGGGATTCGTCGCATGTGTTCTTTGCTGCAGGCGATGAAGCCGACGTACGGGCCGCCGTAGGCGACCGGGACGCCGAAGCTTTGCGCCTCACCGGCAACGATCGCGGCGCCCCACTCGCCCGGAGGAACCAATGCCGCAAGCGACAGCGCCTCCGCGACGACGCCAACCACGATCGTTTCACTCGATGTTGCAGCTGCGCGCGCGGCGCCGTCCGGGATGTCGATGCACCCGAAAACATTCGGGTTTTGTATCACGACCGCGGCGTAGCGTTGTTCAGCGAGCAGAGCCGGGAGCCGCGAAAGATCGGTCGTGCCATCCGCGGCGAGAGGCAACTCGTCCACCTCGAGTTCCAAGCCCCGCGCATACGTCCGCAGAACCGCACGATAGTTCGGATGGACGGCTCGTGACACGAGCAGCGACCTCCGTCCGGTCGCATTGACCGCCATGATCGCCGCTTCTGCCAGCGCCGTCGCACCATCGTACACGGAAGCGTTTGCAAGGTCGCTCCCCGTGAGGAGGGCGATATAGGTTTGCCATTCGTAGATGGCCTGCAGATAGCCCTGCGACACTTCCGCTTGATAGGGCGTATACGCGGTGAGAAACTCTCCCCGCATCGCCAGTGTGCCGATGACCGGCGGAACGTAGTGCCGATAGGCGCCGGCACCGATGAACGAGGTGCACTGGACGGCGGTGTTGCGCGCCGCATAACCGGCGATCAGACGCTGCAACTCCATCTCCGCAAGGGCCGGCGGTACTTGAAGCGGCTCTCTCAGCGCGACCGCTTCGGGAACGCGCATCAGCTCGTCGATCGATGTGACTCCGATGCCGGCGAGCATCGCTTCGATATCCTGATTGGTGTGTGGCGTGTACATGATCGTTCCGGTCGCTATCCCTCAGCGACGATTTCGTCATAGCGCTCCGGCGAGAGCAAGCTCTCGCGCTCCCCGACGTCGCTGACCCGCACTTTGAAGAGCCAGCCGTCGCCAAAGGGATCGCGGTTGACCATCGCCGGGTCGCCTTCGAGCCCTGCGTTGACCTCGACGACTTCTCCGCCCAGCGGCGTGAACAAGTCGGACACCGCTTTCACCGACTCCACGACCCCGACGTTCGCGAACTGCTTGACGTCACTGCCGATGCGAGGCAACTCGACGTAAACGATGTCGCCGAGCGAATGCTGCGCGTACTCCGTAATCCCGATCGTTGCCACCTCGCCGTCGAGCTTCGCCCACTCGTGTTCTTTGCTGTACAGCAGACCTGCCGGTTGCGCCATCGTCTCCTCTTATGTCTTGCGCCGCGAATAGAACGGAAGCGGGACAACCTGCGCTCCCTGACGCGTGCCGCGAACGTCGATCCCCAGCTGCGTCCCTTCGGTTGCGGCGTCCTTGCGGATATAGACGGTGGCGACTTGGCGATTTCCGAGCGACGGCGCAATGGAAGCGCTCTTCACCTCGCCGACGCGCTCGTCGCCGCGGTACACGGCGTAGCCTTGTCGCGCCGGAACTTTGCCCTCCAAGATCGTGCCGGCGACGCGGTCGAAGTCATCGCGCTCCGCCTGCGCAAGGAGCGCAGCTCGTCCGGTAAATTCCGGCTTGGACAGCTTCACCGCCCAGCGCTGTCCGGCTGCGAGCGGTGTAATCGCTTCGGTCAATTCGTGGCCGTAGAGCGGCATGCCGGCTTCGAGGCGCAGCACGTCACGCGCGCCGAGCCCGCACGGTTCTAGACCCTGCGGTTTGCCTTCATCGAGCAAGGCACGCCACAGCGCGGCCGCGTCCGCGCCCTCGACGAATAACTCGAAACCGTCCTCACCGGTGTATCCCGTGCGCGCAACGAGCGCCTCGATCCCCGCCACCGCAGCGCGCGTACACGTGTAATACTTCATTTCCGCGAGGCTTGGGGCGTCGAACGTGCTGGCGAGCGGCGTAAGGATTTCGAGGGCGCGCGGTCCCTGTACCGCGATGAGCGCTGCTGCGCCGTGGCGATTCTCGAGCGTCACTCCCGACGTGCGGCGACTCGACAACAGATTCCAAATCTTTTCACCGTTCGACGCGTTCGCAACCAAAAGCCAGCGGTCGTGCCGGCGGTAGAACAGGACGTCGTCGCGTGTGCCACCATGCTCGTTGCAAAAGAGGTTATAGCGTGCCTGC
Source organism: Vulcanimicrobiota bacterium (assembly GCA_019241305.1). Taxonomy (GTDB): domain Bacteria; phylum Vulcanimicrobiota; class Vulcanimicrobiia; order Vulcanimicrobiales; family Vulcanimicrobiaceae; genus JAFAXE01. The sequence continues at coordinate 6,521 of JAFAXE010000118.1, read as the reverse complement.
CACACCTTCATGTTGGCGACGTTATTCACGGTGAGCAGATCAGCCCACGGTCCCACCTCTTCGCCAAAGAGTTCGAACTGCGCCATGTGCGAGAGGTCGAAGAGGCCCGCACGCTGACGGACGGCATCGTGTTCTTTAAGGATGCTGGCGTACTGCAACGGCATCTGGAAGCCCGCGAACGGCACCAGGCGCGCGCCCAGCGCAACATGCTCCTCGTACAGCGCCGTACGACGCTCCGGCGTCGCGACGGTCACGTGCTTCTCTCGGAGTTCGCGGCTCCATCGGCCTGCGGCGCGTGGTGTGTGGCCCACGGTCCAGGCAGATTCAGGAAGCTGATCGTCGCATGGGCCACCAGCTGGTCTGCGCTGCGCACGTGCACTTCACCGTACACGATGTTGCGCCCAGCCTTGAGCACGATCGCATCGGCGATGAGATCGTGGGGCGGCTTCGCCGGCCGAAGGAAGTTGCACGACAGCGACGCGGTCGCCGTATTCTGCTCCGGTCCATAGATGGAGGCGAGCGCGACGTAGAAAGCAGTGTCGCACAGGCTGACGATGGCGCCTCCGTGAATCGCGCCGGTCCCGTTGGTCACGGCCGCACGGTAGGGCATACGCATTCGCGCGCTTCCGTGTTCGACGTGTTCGAGGCGCAGGTCCAGCATCTCGACGAAATTCGCGCGCCGTTTGTCCCAGGTCCGTTTTGCAGCATCGACGTCGATCGTCGGTTTCAAAACACGTCGCCTTCCTTTGCGAGCTCGCGCCGTAAGTAGAGCGGCAGACTGAACAACCTGCGGTGGGTCTCGGCGTCGTAGAAATAATTCTCGCCGCGTAACGTTCCGACGTACATGGCAATCGCGTGTTCCGAAAGCGCGGCTACGTCAACGGCGTCGCTACAAGCGATGAACGCCCAGTCCGCGTCGAACGCGGGCACGTGCGTATAAAAAGAGCGTACGTAACGGTAGTGCGGCCTCAAGGAGCGCGCCATCTTGGCATGCAGCGCCATATGGTGAACGCCGGCGGTACTCGCTTGCAGCGCGTACACGCCGCCTTCGCACAAGTGATCTTTGATCTGGCGGAAAACCTCGTCGCGAAACAAGGGATTCGAAGGAGAGTCCTCGCGCGGCTCGGTCAAGTCCGAAAGGATCGCGCCGTACCGGCCATCGTCGCGATCTAAGAACGCGAGCGCGTCGTCGATGATGACACGGGCACGGCTGTCGTCGAAGGAACCATCCGACCATTCCGGCAGGTATCGCCGCGCCAGCTCGACCACGCTTCCGTCGATGTCGACCATCGTGCAGCGCTTCACGTCCGGGCAACGCAACGCCTCGCGCAGCGTCGCTCCCTCTCCCCCGCCCAGGATCAAAACCTCAGAGCGTTCGCGGACAGCGGCAAGTGCGGGATGCACCAACGTCTCGTGATAGATGCGCTCGTCCGCCTCTGCACTTTGCGTATCGCCATCGAGGATGAGCATCTTGCCAAACGTGGAGGAACGGACGACTGCGACGTGCTGAAACGGTGTATCACCCGAGAAGTACGTCTCTTCGATGGCGTGATGATGCAGTTCGGTCGGCGAAAATTGTTCCACATACCACTGCCAGTGTTCCGTTTTCGGCATACGGCGCGCGTTTAGCGGACGGTCAAAACGTCTTGGTAATAGGCAGTCAGTGGCAAGTTGTTGTTGGTAACCGCCGGCGCAGCGAGCACGCCGGTCGAGCTGTTGAAGGGCAGGACGACGAGCGTCCCCATCGTCCCACCACCCGGTGAGTTCGGCACGAGAGAAACCAGCGCGGCGAGATACAGACCATCGCTCGAAAAGCCCAGCGATGTGACGTTGGCAACGGGATGGTACACGCCGTCCGCGCCCTTGTAATTCGGCGAGTAGGGTCCCTTCGTTTTCCCGGCACCCTGCGGCACGATGGCAAGCGACGACGTTCCGAGCCCTGAGATCACGAACAGACCCGCATCCGTTGCTACGGCGCCGTAGAGGCCGTTGGGCGACACCGCGACGGAGTTGACGCGTCCGCCGGTGAGCGCAAGCGCCGTTGTTGGCGTAATGGCAAACGGCAGACCGGAGACGACCGCAACGTCGTTCGTAACCGTTCCGACTTGTCCCAAAAAAGCCCGTGAAGGATCCGTGGGACTGAACGCCATGATGCCGCGGCCCGCGACACTCGGCAACGTCAGCGTGTTTGATCCGAGGGCGGTGTTTTGCACCTGATAACAGATCGCGTATTTCGGGGGAACGACTCCGAATTGCGGCGCGACGCTGAACGAAAGTAAATCGTTCGAGGTACGAATCAACAAGCTATAGTCGCCGGATTGTGAGTTCACGACGGGCGAAACCGCGATTGCTACTGGAGCGCTGGAGGAAGGCGTCCGGCCGTTGCACGTAAAGCCGACGAAGCCGTTGTACGTCGGCGTCTGTTGCGCGGCTTGATTGACGCCAAGGATTCCGGCCGTACCTGGACCGACCGAGAGGCCCACGGCATTGTTGCCGGTTCCGAGCATCACTTCGCCCGTACTATTTGCGATCACGGCGTTGGGAGGCGCCGGGCTCGGCGGGACGACGGAGGTGTCGTACGGCGGTCCGCCTGGAAAAATCGTCGCGCTTGAAACGCCTAAAACGCCCTGCAGCAACGTGTAGGCGTTTGCGGGCGATTGTAAAACTGCGAGCGCCGTCGTATCGCTGGGATCGATCGCGAGGAATCGCACCGGCGAGCGGAAGTTGGCGAACTGCGGCGTGTAGGGAAACGCCGCACCGTTGAACTCCTCGAAGTGCAGGATCGTGATTCCGGGTGGACGCCCATCGCCGGAGTCTGGAAGGTACGCGACTCCCGAAGTACTCGGCGGTGGGGTGCTACTCGGCCCTACCGTCGGACTGACACTCGGGGTTGGAGTCGGGCCGCCCGGAGTTGACGAGGAACTCGTCCCCTTCGAGCAAGCGCCGAGGGCCAGGGCGGCCCAGACGAGTCCCCAGAGCAGGGTGCGAGCGGTGATCGGTCGTGACAACGTTGGAGAGCCCTCTACGGCAGGACGCCGCCGGCAGCAGTTGGCGCGAGTCGCGGCGGTGCAGGCCAAACGCTATGCGGAACGTTTCACCGACGTCCTGCCCGCATGCTCGTGAACGAGGTGCGTGAACCTTCCGTTCGCGGAGGCGATCCCTCGCTTGATCTCCGTCGTGAGCATGCTCGTGGCACGCAGGGCTTGGGCGACGTAGTCGCAGGCCCGCCATGGATCTGTGTGATCTCCGCACGTATAAAAGTCCAGCGCAGCGTAGCCTGACTCGGGCCAGGTGTGGATCGAGAGGTGTGACTCTGCGATCACGACGACCCCAGAAACGCCGTGCGGCTGGAAGCGGTGAAAGGCAACTTTTAAAATCTCGGCATTCGCCTCATGTGCGGCAGCGACCATCGTATCTCGCACACCGTCGACATCGCCGAGTGCGCCGGCATCGCAACCGGATAGCTCGCAGATGATGTGAGTCCCGCGTGCATCCAATTTCTGCTGTTCTCCTCGGGTTTGGCTGGGAAATCCCACCTCCAGGCTCGTCGGCTGGCGCGTGCGGTGCACTTGCGTCCCCGACCTATCGACGGGCTCTGTGCCGGCGTACCGAAGAGGAGCGGTCTGCGGGCAGTCTCGTCGCGATGGCACGTAGGGCGTGCCTTCCCCCTTGCCGTTTTGACGGCGCAAGACCCAGGCAATGGGAGGCCCCACCCCGGGTCCGGCCCTCATGATACCCCCCGTACCCCCCCTTGTAAAGAATGATTCCGGGGCGCATTCCGCCGGGCGCACCGTAAGATTTCGAAGAATACCCTGCAATATCTTGAATTTGACCCTCCGGCAGGGTACGCTGAAGGCGATGGCTGTGGAGATGAAGGTCGGGCCGGAAGCCCTGATCGAGGATTACCGGCACGGGTTCCATGACCCCGAGGACAAGTACGCCTTTAAATCCGCAAAGGGGCTGACGCGCGAGATCGTCGAGCGGATCAGCGCGATGAAGGGCGAGCCGGACTGGATGCGCGCCTTCCGGCTCAAAGCCTATGACTTATTCAAATCGAAGCCGATGCCGACGTGGGGCGATACGAAGCTCCTCTCCGAAATCGACTTCAACGACATTCACTACTTCGTCAAGGCGTCGGAAGGCCAGGGCCGCACTTGGGACGACGTGCCGGAGGACATCAAGCGCACCTTCGACCGCCTCGGCATCCCGGAGGCGGAGCGTAAGTTTCTCGCCGGCGTTTCGGCGCAGTACGAGTCCGAAGTCGTGTACCACTCAGTGCGCAAGGACCTCGAGCGCGACGGCGTCATCTTCTGCGACATGGATACGGCCTTGCGCCAGCATCCGGAGATCGTCAAAAAGTATTTCGCGACCGTCATTCCGCCGGGCGATAACAAGTTCGCGTCGCTGAACTCCGCCGTATGGTCCGGAGGTTCATTCGTCTACGTGCCGCCGGGCGTCGAAGTGAAGACGCCGCTGCAAGCCTATTTCCGGATCAACACCGAGAACATGGGCCAGTTCGAGCGCACCCTCATCATCGCCGACAAAGGCGCAAAGGTCCATTACATCGAGGGCTGCACCGCGCCGCAATTTTCGACGTCATCGCTGCACTCGGCGGTGGTGGAGCTCATCGCACTGGAAGGGGCGCGCATCCGCTACACGACGATTCAGAACTGGTATCGCAACATCTTCAACCTGGTAACGAAGCGCGCCGTCGCGCACAAGAACGCGACGGTGGAGTGGGTGGACGGCAACATCGGCTCGCGGCTGACGATGAAGTATCCTTCGATCTATCTGATGGGCGAGGGCGCGCGTGGCGAGATCCTCTCCGCGGCGTTTGCCGGTGAAGGGCAGCACCAGGATGCGGGCGCGAAGGTCATCCATGCCGCGCCGAACACGACGTCGGTCGTCACCAACAAATCGGTGAGCGCGCACGGCGGTAAGACGACGTATCGTGGTCTCGTCGAGGTGTATCCGGGAGCGGTTGGGACGAAGACGCGCGTGCGCTGCGACGCGCTGATCATGGACGAGAGGTCGTCGAGCGATACGAAGCCGACGATGAAGATTCACGAGCAGCAGTCCACCGTTGAACATGAGGCCAGCGTCTCGAAGATCGGCGAGGAGCAGCTCTTTTACGCGATGTCCCGCGGTCTCTCCGAGGCTGATGCGACGGCGATGATCGTGAACGGCTTCTTTGACTTCTTCGTCAAGGAACTGCCGATGGAGTATGCGGTCGAGTTGAATCGCCTCATCAAGATGGAAATGGAAGGCGCGGTCGGCTAAGCCGCCTATCGCGCGGCTCGCGCTTCTTTTCGCGGTGGTCGTGCTCGTTGCCAGCGCCGCGGCTTGGCTGAACTTGCCACCTGCAGCGATACTCTTCGCACGAGGCTTCGCGCAGAGCCGTCATCCCGTCATCTTTGACGTGGAGCTAGCGAACGTCTCACCGGCGCTGGCGAACGTCGACGTCACGCTGCTCTACATGCCGAAGACCCCGATCTACGGCATCTCAGAGCACTATACGAACATGCTGAGCCCGCTCACTCTCGACAGAGTGGTGCGGCACCTGAACGTCACCGTCACCCAAGGACGTCTCCACTTCCAAGCGCCGCTGGCGCTCGTGGGTCTCAGCAACTTTCGCTTGGATTTCGTCACGCTGCAGCGCACGAACAGCAGCGATGCGCCGGAGTTATTTGGGCTCACGGACACAGGGAACGGCGACGCCCCAATCACCTCGGCGATTCCGTCGGCACACGTCGCCGATGGAACGTACTTTTTCGACGGACCGCTCGCGCTCTGGAGGATGACGGGCGACAGCGATGATGCGGGCGGCCGCGCTTACTCCCCGCTGGGTTCAAATCCGTCGCGACAGGTCATTTGGGATGGGCTGCGAGCCGTGCACGCGCGAGTCAACTTCGCGCCGTATCCTATTCCGACGTTTCAAGTTCCGGTCGAATGGGCGCGCTACGGCTGGCGCCGGTATGGGAACGTTCTCTTTCAGCGCAACGCGAAGCTTAGCGACACGCGTCTCTTCATGACGCACGGCGCCGCGCTCGTGATACCGTTCACCCGCGATTGCGCACGAACACCGGAATTTGCGTTGGTGAGAAAACCGCAAACGGCGCCGTGGGGCGATGACGTGGCGCTCTGGGCGCCGATTTCTCTTGGCGCATGGCAAAAGGTGGTTCGGACGCATCGCGCACCGCGCGAATTGATTGCTTTCGTTCCTGCCGGCAAACGATCGGAGGAGCCGGACGCCGTGCGGGTTGGTCCGCTTCAGCGCGGTGAGTACCGGTTATGTGCAGCGTGTCCGAATACGGCTTACGATTCTGTAGCGGTTTCCTGGATCGACGTTGCGGCGCTGTGATGGGTGGAAGTTCGGCTACGACGAGATGCCGGGTCGGCCGGCGGCGTGCAGGAATGCCTGCGGGTAGAGCCGCCTGACGGCATCCGTGAACGGCTCTTGTCGCGCGAGCCAAGCAGCGTACTGCATGTCGAGCCAAACGGGACCGCCGCCCCGCACTTTG
>JAFAXE010000100.1 GCA_019241305.1 Vulcanimicrobiota bacterium | reverse complement strand
GCGATTCCCCTCCCACGACCGATGTACCCAATGCGGGTGGTCAGCAGCTTCGACGAAACGGACGCAATCATGGTGGAACCCTCCGCCTCGACGATACGCAACGTGCCTGAAAAAAACCTGAACGGGCGCATTCCAATTTGTGCCACTTCGACGTTCATGATGCATGAAACCCGGTTGTGTGCCGTGTGAGTGAATCGCTACCTGATGCGCCCCGTGAGAGCTTCTAGTTCCTCGAGCGTCCGTGGCCAGTCTCCTTTCAACAGACGGGACATCGCGCGATCCGCGAGTAGCGTCCCGTTCGTCTGGCAGTCCGGACAGTAGTTGGTCTCGTTGTCGGCGTAGCGGATTCTCTGCACGGTTGTGCCGCATCGAGGGCACGGTTTTCCGAAACGGCCATGGACGGCCATGTCGTCACGAAAGGCCGTGACGCCCTCCGGAAACGTGTCGTGCGACTGCGCGCGCAGCTTGTCGGTCCATAACGACAACGTCGCTCGCGTGGCGGACAGCAGCCGTTCCCATTCCTCGCTCGTCAGCTTGCGCGTGAGTGCGATCGGCGAAAGCCGCGCAGCATGGAGGATCTCGTCCGAATACGCGTTCCCAATACCACTGAGCAAACGCGGATCGGTGAGCGCGCGCTTGAGCGTGTGATTCTCCGCCGTCAACGCCTGCCGGAATGTTTCTGCATCCGATGTAAAGACATCGATGCCGCCCGGATTCAGCGCGCTCAGTGCCGCTTCCCCAGCGACGACATGCAGCGTCGCGCGGCGTTTGCTGCCAGCTTCCGTCAAGACGAGCGAACCATCCGGGAAGTCAAAGGCCGCGAGATCACGGCGTCCGGCGAGCCGGGCGCCCGCGGGACGCCAGTGAAGCCGGCCCGCGATCATCAGGTGCAATACGAGCCACGCGTCCCGATCGAGCCCGATAGCGATCCGCTTGCCGAGACGTCGAATCCCTCGGACGGTCAGGCCTTCCAGACTGGCGAGCGGCGGGTCCGCGGTGCGCAACAACGAGACGCTCGAAACGCGCGCCCGCTCTAGCCGCTGCCCAACGATTCGCCGCTCCAGCGCGTCGATGTACGCCACGATGTCCGGCAACTCGGGCACGCGCCGCGAACCGTTTAGCGCGCGCCGCTCGGCGTGCCTACGATGGCAGCGAGCGCTTCTTCTAGGTGCGGATACCGCCACACGAACTTCGTGCGCTCGGCGACCGCTGGAACGAGCCGCTGACTCGCAAAAAGCGTTTCCGTGAATTCGCCGAGCAGTAGCCGCAACGGCAGCCTCGGTACCGGGAGCATTGCCGGACGGTGGAGTGCAGCACCGAAAGCGCGAGCGAAGCGGATGTTGGTCGCAGCGTCCGGTGCAACCGCGTTGAGCGGTCCCCTCACGTCCTCGCGATCAACCGCGAAGAGATAGAGCGACGCGAGGTCGGCGAGATGAATCCAGGGCACGAACTGCCGCCCTTTTCCGAATGGTCCTCCGAGTCCAAGCGCAAACGGCGTGCGCATTTTGGCGAGCGCTCCGCCGTTGCCAAGCGCAATCCCAGTGCGGAGCCGCACGACGCGGATTCCGAGACGCTCGGCGGTCGCGGCTTCGCGTTCCCAGTCGAGACAAACACGCGCCAGGAAATCGTTCCCGGGCGGCGATTCCTCCGTGAGCGTTGCGTCCCCGCGCGATCCGTAATATCCACTCGCCGAGGCGGAAGCGAGCACCGCCGGTCGCCGTTCCAATGCGGCGAGCGACTCCACCAATACACGCGTGCCTTCGATCCGTGAAGCGTAAATGCGCCGCTTTTTTTCCGTCGTCCATCTCCCCGCGACCGTTTCGCCGGCCAAATGGATGACGGCATCTGCGCCTTCGAACGCTGACGGATTCGGGCGCGGTTGCTCGGGATCGAAGCGCCGTCGCTCGACCCGTTCGTCGAACTTCATGCGGTCGGGATTCCGGCCCAACGCAAGCGGCACGTGCCCGCGAGCGAGAATCTCCTTTACCAGCGCGCTGCCGACAAAACCGTTCGCGCCGGTGACGGCGATCGCTGTCATTACTCTTTGCGCAGTGCGCTCGGTGTTTTCCCAGTAAGCCGTCGCATGTGGAGAGCCATGTGGCTCTGATTCGCGAAGCCGGCCCGTAGCGCAATCTCGCTGAGCGCAGCATCGTCGTGCAGCAAGAGATCGATCGCATAGTCGACACGCGTTCGGATGACGTATTCGTGCACCGGAACGCCAAGCGACTTCTTGAAGAGTACTTTGAAGTGAGAAGGACTCACGTTGGCAATCGTCGCGAGTTCGGCCAGCGTGAGATCATCGGCAAGATGCTCGCCAATGTGATCGAGGACTCTCTGCAATCGCCGCCGCGGCAGCCCAGCAGGCCGTGACGGCTGCGCTGCCTGCCCGTACCGCCGCAAAAGATGCGCCGCCAATGCCAACGCGAGGCAATCCGCGTACAAACGTCCGAGGGGGGCCGACGTTTCGAGCTCCGCCTTGATGGCCCAAGCGATATGTTCGATGTGCGCGTCCCGCACGTGCAACTGCGGAACGATCGCAACGCAATCCGGCTTCATCCCCATGTCCGCCGCAGCGCTTTGCACCAACGTCGGGCTGAGGTTCAGCGAGAGCTTCGTCGTCGGCGCTTCGACTTCCCAAATTCGCGAAAAACCTGCCGGAATGATTTTGACGTCGCCCGGTATTTGCAAGCGGCGTGAGACCGCGCCGTTGCAGCGCGTGGTGATGCCGACCGGTGGCCCGAGGTGCATGCTCACGCAGTGCGAGGTAAAAAGGGTTTCATCGACGCCGCTGGACGCATCGTAAATCGTCGCGACAAGGCCGGTCCAGAGCCGGTCGCGGCTAGAGCGCCGAATCTGAAAATCGACCTCGCGATCCCGAATGAAGAGTTCTGCTGACGGCTGCATCGCGTCCCAGCGAATTCGCGGCGAGGCTGACCGCTCCCGTTGCAACGCATCCGAACGTGTTGGAAATCGTCCGACCGTGAGCGACACGCTGCCCGCCGGCTGGCTACCGTAGTGCCATGACTTTGCGACCTCGTATCTCGTCTCTCTCCGCTCTGTGCGCGTGCCTAGCCGCCGGCAGTTACTTTGCCGGCGGCGCGCCCGCGCGCGCCGATTCCATCCGCTATGCCGTTCGCGATTTAGGAACGCTGGGAGGCGCCTTCAGCGCAGGCAACAGCATCAACAACCTGCGCTGGGTGTCCGGAGCGTCGTTGCTTTCGGGAAACGCCGTGCAACACGCTACGCTATGGTTCAACGGATACCAATTCGATCTCGGCACTCCTGGAGGCCTCAACAGCGCCGTCGCTTGGCCCGTTAAGAACGATCATGGTTTGATCGTGGGCAACGGCGAAATCAATACCACCGATCCGCTGGGCGAAAACTTTTGCCGGTACGGAACCGGGCTCGAATGCCGCGGCTTCGCGTGGCAGCACGGCATCATGACGACCCTTTCGACGCTCGGCGGTGATAATGGTTACGCCGCCGGTGCAAACAATCGTGGCCTGATCGTCGGCTGGGCCGAGAATACGACGCATGACCCGACGTGTACGCCGCCGCAGGTCCTTCAATATGAAGCGGTTTACTGGACTCCGAATTTCGCCATCCACATGCTCTCGCCGCTTCCAGGAGACGCGGACAGCGCTGCGGTCGCAATCAACAATCTCGAGCAGATCGTCGGCATCTCTGGACCATGCGCCGATGCCGACGGCGGAGGAGCCGCCCATGCGGTACTCTGGCAGAACGGTACGCCGGTCGATCTGGGGAATCTCGGTGGAACGATTTTCAACACCGCCGATTCCATCAACGACCGCGGGGAGATCGTCGGATTTTCTGAACTTCCGGGCAACACGACGTTCCATGCGTTTCGCTGGACGGCATCGACGGGCATCCAGGATCTCGGCACGCTCCCAGGCGACACGCTGAGCGAAGCCCTCAGCGTCAACGACCGTGGCCAGATCGTGGGCGGTTCGTGCGATGCGAGCTTCAATTGCCGCGCCTTTCTTTGGGAGCACGGCGTGATGCGCGACCTCAATACGATGATCCCGAGCCGTTCGCCGCTGTATCTCAACTTTGCGGGGGACATCACCGAGGACGGGGTCATCGGAGGTTTAGCGTTCGATCAGCAGACGCAAGTTGCGCCGGCCTTCATCGCGACGCCGCACGAGGCGGCCGGCCATACCGCGGCGCCGCCACAGAGCCATCTCGTCCCACTGCCGCCGCAGCTGCGCGCCAGGCTTCGGGAGTGGGCGTTGCATCGCATATCCGTTCCCCGGCGCTAACGTTTCTGGCTCCAAGGGGGTCTCTTCAGGTGAAGCGCTTTCGCGACCACAGCTGGAAAGGTTACCCCCTTGGACTCCGTCCCTTCCTTAGCGGCCGCCGCGGCGGCCGGCGACGCCACTGCCGTCAACGACCTTCTGGAGAAAGTCTGGCCGGATGCGTTCCGCATCGCCTGGTCGGTGCTCGGGGAGCGAACCGCGGCGGAGGACGCCGCTCAAGAGGCCTGTGCACGTACGCTGACCGCGATCGGGTCACTGCGAACACCGGAAGCCTTTCCCGCATGGTTTTATCGTATCGTCGTCAACGAAGCGAACCGTCGCCGCCGAACGCTCCGTAACGCCGCCGCTGCCGCTGAGGAACCGCGCGACACGGTTGAAGCCGTGGGGAACGAGGAACGTATCGACCTCGAGCGTGCGCTGCACGCGCTCGAGCCCCCGCTACGCGTCGTGATCGTCCTCCGCTACTACTTGCGGCTCAGCGGCAAGGAGATTGCAACGATCGTCGGCGCCTCCGCGATGACGGTGCGCTGGCGTCTCTTCGTCGCGCGGCGCCGGCTGCGCGCGATGCTGAGCGAGCCGACTACCTCACCTCGCATTTCGATGCACAACAACGGAGCCTATGCCGATGAACCGCAAGCCGTCCGATAACGAACTGGGAAGCGCTGTTACTTCGAGCGTGTGTTCCCTCGATGTTCCAGCCTTTAACCTGGCCGCAATTCGCGCACGACACGGCACCCGCACCGTTCATCCTTCCACACTCACGCCGCGACCGCGCATCTCGCGCCGAGCTTTGGTAGCGGCGCCCATCGCGATTGCGGTCGTGGCGCTGCTCGTCTCGATGCCGTCCGTCATCGCGCAGGTCCAGGGCGCGCTGAAGGCGTTCGCCATCGTCCATGGAGAGACGGTGCCGCTCGACGTGCAGACGGTCACGCTCGATCAGGCGCGTGCACAAATGCCGTTCCAAGTGATTGCACCGGCCGGCGTACCGGCACGTTGGGCTCCGACGATTCACACGCTGTCGTCGCCGGCATCGCCGGAAAGCGCGCGCTTGATCTTTCAGTACAACGGAAGTGGCGGGCTTCCGGCCTTGACCATCGAGGAATCATCCGCAACTGCGAAAGGGCCGACGGGACTGATGCTCTCCGAAACACGCGTGGTCGGCGGGGCCGCTTCGGGACACCACGGGGTCGCCGCACCACAGGCGCCGCAAATGCCGCTGATCGGCGCACGCGGGCTCGCCTCATCAGGAAAGGGCGACTACGTGGTGCGCGACGTGGAAGTAAAGCGAGTGAACGGACACACTGCTGCACGGCGCTTTGAAATCCATCCACTCGTGTGGGTCTCGCACGGTACGCGGATCGTGCTTGCGCCCACACCCGGCACGCTGACGCAGGCGCAGCTCCAAACCATTCGCGCGGCGATGTCGCGCTAGCTTACCTCAACAGGGGGGCATTCTGCGCGATGGCCCCCTGTATGACGTTCGGGCGTTCATACCGCCGATAAAGCTTTGGGTACAGCGTGCGTGTCAGTCGCCAAACGAAAGGCAGCGCACGCATGAATCCGGACACGACCTCAGTTCCTTCGCGGCGCGCATTCGTCGGAGGAGTCGGTATGGGCATCGCATCGCTCGGCGTTTCAGCAAACGGCAGTAGTGCATCTGCCGAGACTACGGGACGCGATCAAACGACGAAGAGCGACCCGCGCACGCAATATCCACGACCCCCGTTTCCCGAGCAGTCACAACCGTGGCCCGGTCTCGCGAGCAAGATGCAACCCCGACCCGATCATGGCGAAACCACGTACCGCGGTCGAGCGCGCCTGGTGGGTCGTAAGGCGCTCATCACCGGCGGCGATTCCGGAATTGGTCGCGCGGCCGCAATTGCTTTCGCACGCGAGGGCGCCGACGTTGCAATCAACTATCTCCCCGCCGAAGAGTCCGACGCGGCTGAAGTACGAACGCACATCCGCGAAGCGGGACGGCACGCCGCGTCGATTCCGGGCGATATCCGAAGCGAGGCGTTCTGTCAGAGGCTCGTCGCCGAGGCGGTGCGCCAGCTCGGCGCCCTGGATATCCTCGTCAACAACGCGGCGCGGCAGCAGTCGCGTGCTTCAATCGCCGAACTGACGACGGAAGATCTCGATGCTACCTTCAAAACGAATCTGTACGCGATGTTCTGGATCACGAAGGCGGCGCTCGCGCACATGGGTCCAGGATCCGCCATCATTAACACCGCGTCAGTGCAGGCGTACGAGCCATCGCCGAACCTGCTTGACTACTCGCAGACGAAAGCCGCGATCGTCGCCTTTACGAAGTCTCTTGCCAAACAAGTCGCGAAGCAGGGAGTTCGGGTGAATGCGGTCGCGCCCGGACCGATCTGGACGCCGCTGCAAGTTAGTGGCGGCCAGCCAACCGAAATGCTCCGCACGTTCGGTCAACAAACGCCGTACGGACGCGCCGGTCAACCTGCGGAACTCGCACCGGTCTACGTGGCCCTCGCGTCGGCAGAGTCAAGCTATGCGACCGGGCAAGTCTACGGCGCCTCCGGCGGGAGCGGTAACCCGTAACGTCGACGGAAAACGCGCGCCGCCGTCCCGCGAACCACCGATCGCGTAGCTTGCGGGACGACAGCGCGTCGAGAACTACATGAACTTCGAGTCGGTCAGTTCCAAGCCGGCACGAACCTCGTGTGCTAGTTCTATGGGATCTCCGACTTTGAATTGGTGCGAGAAAAAGAGCTGCGGGAATTCGTCCGTCTCTTGATTGTAAAGGCAGCCGACGTCCCATGACCTGCTGCGCATCAGCTTCATCAGCGGCTGAATTTCCTTGGCAACCATCCCGAAATCCGGGACCGCTGCAGCCTTTTTCCCACTATCGTCGAGCGGTTGAAAGCTCACGGGCTGGGCGATGTTGAGGTACGGATTCACTCGTATTCCGCCCAGCATGATGGGGTTGCGCCGAGGAACGTCCATGGAAACGACGCCGCCCGAGCTCACCGTCGGCATGGCACCGATGATGCGTCCGATTTCCTGAGCAGGAAGAGGAGTCGAAGGATGCTTCGGAAGCGTTTGCGGGAACGGGGTCGACGTCGCATTGAGCGCTGCTTTGATGCCGCGTGCGATTTGAATCGGGTCGCCCATCGCTCGAAAGTGGATGAAGAACACGATCGGTACGAAGTCGTAGAAGTGCTGATGCAAAGCCTGGAACGTGATATCGTGCATCACGAGTTGGTCGATGAAGGGGTCGACCTCTTCCGGCTCGACGCAGAGATCGGAGTTCATGGCGCAGCGGCCGTCGCCTAGCGGCTCAAAATACAAGTCTCCGTTGATCTCGAACGAGGGAAGGATGTGAACGCCCCGTAGCGTCACGTTTTTTATGTCATTACGGTCGACCGGAATATGCAGGAGGCCGTTCGAGATCGTCCCTTGCGCTTGAATGATCTGTTCCATCTCCTTGACCGGCAGGTCAAAGTCCCCAGGAACATGTGACATCATACCGGGTTGGTGCAGTGGCGGTCCCGCACGAGCGCGAGAACTCAGCCCGGCGCCGAAGACGGCCATCCCGCCCATTACGCTAGCGCCGGCGGCCAGCATTTGCCGGCGGTTCAACGTCTGTTTCATGCCCAATACTCCACGTCGGCGACTGCATATGCGGCCGCTCTGCGGTGCCACATACCCGGGCGCTCAGCGCACCATGCGAGCTTGCCCGGGTAGGGAACGTGCCATTGGACCGTCATCACGAGGAGCGACGAGGGCAACGTCGAGTGAATCGGATTACTATGAAGGACCCGTTCACTTTAGGGAAAGCGCGCTTCGAGGCATTCAGCGATGGCGTCTTCGCAATCGCGATCACGCTTTTGATCCTCGAGGTCCATTTGCCGTCTGCTTCAGGCGCCGCAGGGGAACGAGCGCAAGCGCACGCCTTACTCGCGATCTGGCCGCAGTATCTCGTTTACGTGGCAAGCTTTGCGACGATCGGTATTATGTGGCTGAACCACCACGCGCTGTTTCACAATGCGCACCGGATCACGCACGGCGTCATTGCGGCGAATCTGTTCCTCTTACTGCTCATCTCGTTTCTGCCGTTTCCGACTGCCGTGCTCGGACAGCTGGGACTTACCCGGGCCGCCGTCGTCTACTACGGGCTGACGCTCACACTGATCTCCATCGGGTACACGCTCGTGTATCTGGAGGTGGTGCGGGCGCACGGCGTGCAGCGTTCGTTTACGCTTTGGAACATCGTCGGGCTGACGGCGTATCCTGCCGCCACGCTCATCGGTGCGTTTTGGCCCGTCGGAGGGATCGTGGCCTGCATCGCGCTCGCAATCTTTTACCTCATGCCAAGCAACGTTCGCTCGGTCATGATCGCCCCCGCGAACGGCGGAGAGTAAACGAGCGAGTGCCACCCCGTTGGCACGACGGTCCTCTACCCTGGGGACATGGAAGGCAGCTCACGGCCGGCTCGGGTGGTGGTCCTCGACACGGAGACCACGGGTCTCTCCAATTCCTCGAGGATCGTCGAACTGGCGGCGCTCGAGGTAGAGCCGCTCAGCGGGCGGGTTCTGCGGCGCTTGCACCACCTCGTCAATCCGGGGATGCCCATTCCCGCGGCCGCCACAAAGATTCACGGATTACGCAATACGGACGTTGCGAACAAGCCGGTTTTTGCAGAGATCGCGCAAGAGCTGGCCGACTTCGTGCGCGGCGCGACGATCGCGGCCCAAAATGCAACGTTCGACCGGCGGATGCTCGAGTCGGAGTTGCTCGGTGCCGGTCAACCATCGCTCTCCGCACTCGGAGTTCGCGTGGTCGACACCGTGGCCGTGTCGCGCGGGCTGTTCCCGCTGCTCGAACGCCACACGCTCGATCACATCTGCGATCATCTCGGGATCGATCGGCGGGTTCGTCGCACGCATGGAGCGCTGATCGATGCCCAGCTTCTCGCCGACGCCTTGTCTCATTTCGCGGCCGCATACCGCACCTGGTGCGTTTCCGCCGAGGATTCGTGTAACGACGCGGCACTCACCGATCGTGAGCTTCAGAGCATCGTCGACATCGCGTCCAACGAAGCCGAAAACCGTCATGCAGAAGCAGTGGACCGAACCTTTGCACGAGTTGCCATCGCATCGTCCTGGGCCGACCGCGAGGAAAGCGCCCTTCTCGCAGGACTGTCGGCGGCGATTGGGCCGCAAGGATGGTGCTCCAAGAACTTTTCGGCGCGGTGGCTTTCCTCTGAAAGCACCTCGTGGAAGGACGCGGCAAACGCCTACCTCGGCGAAGGAGCGTTGAGAAAGTTCCGTTCGGAGTTGCGCTTTCCGATGGTCAGTGCTCGCACTATAGAGGACGCAACCCTTTCGTCTGAGCTCGAGACGCTTACGCGCCGGCTTGCCGCGATGACTGCACGCCCGACACTGTCACTCTTGGCCGATACCGCACTCCGCCTGCGGGCCGCGCGCAAGCGCCTCGAAGCGCTACGAGCGAAGTTGCGCGCGCAGTTGCTGGATTTCTCGGTCACCGGTTTCCAGTCGCGCTACGCACGTGTCCGTGAAGTACGAAGCATGCGCACCGACTACCGCGCCGCCGTGACGACCATCGCGCCAGCGGTCGATTTGGGACCGTTCACCTCTTGCAACCGTCATCTCGGCCTGCACGCGAGAAATTTGCGGGACTGCGCGCTGCTTTTCGGCGACGGACGAGACGCTACCGCAGGCCCCGCCCCGCGTCTCGTGGCTTAGGCCAGTCCCTGACGGCTCCGCACGCGATAGACACCACATCTTTGCAGCGCGCTTTACA
>JAFAXE010000018.1 GCA_019241305.1 Vulcanimicrobiota bacterium | reverse complement strand
CGTCCAGACCCGCATGAACTTCGTGTGGTATTTCTGGCGCGATGGCGAGATGATCTTTTGGTCGCTCGCGTTTCCGCTGTTCTTCTTATTCGTGTTTTCGTTCGCTTTTGGGAGCGGTTCGACACGGAACACGTCCACCTGGCTCGTACCCGGTTTGATTGGTGCGCAGGTCCTGAGCTCCGGCTTCTGGGGAATCGGCGCGATGCTCTCGACCTTTCGCGAACAGAAGGTTTTGCGCCGCATTTACCTCACGCCGGTCCCCCCGTGGATCTTCTTTGCGGCGCTCGTTCTCTACCGAATGACCCTGCTCGCCTTACAAGCCGTGCTGCTGGCGGCGGTGGGCGTCCTGGTCTTTGGGGTTCGGATCATCGGCAATCCCGCTGCCATCGTGTTCGTACTGTTTCTCGGAGCGGCAACTTTTGTATCGCTCGGCGCCATCATTGGAGCGCTCGTCAAGAAAACGGAAAGCGCCAACAACATCGCGTCGGTGCTGACGGTTCCGCTGGCGTTTTTGAGCGACGCCTATATCCCGCTCGACCGCTTTCCCGCGCCCGTGACGAAGGTGCTCCACTTGCTGCCATCGACGCAGTTCATCGACGCCTTCCGTGGCGTCGCGATGTATGGCCACTCGCTGCTGCACTACTCCGGCTGGATCGTCGCCTTATTTTGTTGGACCTTCGCCGGCATCGCGGTCAGCGCACGCTTCTTCCGTTGGATTTAGCCGCCTGCCTGGCTACAGCGCGGTGCGGCTCAGCGACCTGCGTTACCGCGATGCTGAAAATTTGTGCGGAAACCGGGATGGCGTTGATCACTTGACCGCCGTGCGGATAGGGAAACAACTCGAGGTACTGGGCGAATTTGTCCACCTCGTTGTTGAACCCAAATGCCGTGATCGCCGCGCGTTAGCGCCATAGTGCTCGTGGCGAGTATACCACCGAGCGTGGTTCGTATAAATTGGTAGCGTAATAACTTTGAACGGAGCGGTGTGATGCGGCGCGAAGACATCGATAACGCTCCCGTTGAGGGTCGGCGACATACAAATTGTTCCGCCGGTCCGCTGCAAGGAGCGCGGGACCGCTGAACGGCCCCAGTTTTTCGACCGGCTGAGTCCCCGTCTGCTCGTAGTCGTAGACCTCGCAGGAGCCATTGGTGAGCTGGAGCGACGCATAGATCATCGGCTTCATGGAAGCCGTATCCATCTGCCGCCGGTGCAGAATATCTGGTGATGGTTGTGCACTGGCACGGGCGCAACTGATCAGAAGCACGGCAGAGACGCAAAGAGCCGCAAGGATAGGTCGCATGACATTCCTCCTCGCTGGTGGACCCTTTACGTGCCTTCCTTTGGCGGTGTATCAGCCTCTTTCCGCCGCCGACGAGCGAACGCAAAAGACATCCCTCCTTCCGAGACGGTGCCTACAATGGACCTGGGTACACGGCGACACCGGTCGCAAAAAAGTCCGGCCTATTGGCAAGTGTGGTAAGGTACTTGCCACTCGGGTACTCGTCGACCACGACTCTTGTGCTATCGTCTTCGACAAAAAGGAGTGAATTTGCTTTGTTCAGCGAGGCGCCGTCTGCATAAGTAAAGCCATCGCTGATGGTCTTCGTGACTTGGGTATAAGGCGGCGGAATGATGTCGACGGTCTGACCGTCGCACACAATCAGATCGCGATTCCTATCAATTTGCAAGCAATACTCGAGGAAGAGCGACACGCTGAGCACGGTCTCATGGCAGCTTCGTAGCCCATGTTTATATTCCGCAAGGGCGTACGAAGAGGACGGCGCATACGAAGTAAACACATCGCCCTGCTCGTCGACAGCCACCCCAGTGATGAAGCCGCCGGGATAGCATTTCGCGATGATTCTATTGGACCTGTGTGGGTACTCGGCGATGAAGCCTTGCTGTGCATCCGCTACGTACACGTTGCCTGACTCATCCGTAGTGATGGCTTCGGGCAGCATAAGGTCGGTTGAATACGTGAAGGCTGGCATCTTGGCGCCCGGAGCGTACTCAGTAACGTCGTGTCCCGAAGAATTGGTAACGTACAGGTCCGCAGAGGTATCGTACCAGACGTTGAGCGGGCTGCTGACGCCCTTGTGTATTACCATCTGGACTTTGTGGCGGTCATCATAAATTCTTATCGAGTTCGTTGGGGAGCGATAGGCGACGGCTACCAATCGAAACTTCCTCACCCCGTTTCGATTCCTTGCCGCGGGATTTCGAAGTTGGCTGGGCGCGAACATCACTGCTCCACGGGACTGCAGCGCTACAGTGAACGCCGGCTGAGACGCCACCGCAGACGAAGCCCCAGGGAAGCACCACGCCGATAAAGCAAGCGCAAGAAAAATCGCGGAACGTGTGCTCATCGCAGTATGCATGTTCGTGCCTTCCCGTTACGTTGTATGTGGCCCGAACTGGGACAGAAATTCGGAGACGGCGCCACTAGGTCCTCCAGCACTCGTAAGACGGCGTTGCGCAGCTTCAATACCTTGCACGGGGGCGACCGTGAGCGCGCTCGTCACGCCGCCGTGCGATGCGAGTGCGACGTTTTCCACGGCGGCCGGAACCATCGCCGTCTCGTACGGTGCCAGCACGAGTACGGTTCGATCGGCCTCGAGGAGGATGGGTTCGTCCATCGCGGTGATAACGAGCGGCATTCCGTTTAGTCGGATCGTTCCGGGCATCTTTTGGACCGTGATGCGCTCGAGGACGAAGCGATGGTCGGCGACGAGCGCCGTCCGTTGTAAGCCGTCGCTGCGATAGGGTAGCGGCGTCAACGCACCAGATTGTGAGGCGCGGTAATCTAAAACATCCGCGGCCTTGTCGACATGGAGCTGCCGAGGCTTCCCATCGGGTCCAAGGCGGTTCCAATCGAAGATCCGGTACGTCAAGTCGCTCGTTTGCTGCGTCTCATAGAGCACGATACCGGCTCCGATCGAATGAACCGTCCCCGCCGGGAGATAAAACACATCTCCGGGCCGGACGCGAACGCGGCGCAATAGGTCGCCAAGCGAACCATCCGCGACGCGTTTTACGTACTCGTCGCGGCTCGTGTCGCGCGTCCAACCGAGGATGAGGTGAGCGTCGGCTTCGGCCTCGAGAATGACCCAACATTCCGTTTTGCCGTTCGCTTGATGTTCCACGCGCTGGGCGTAGGCGTCGTCAGGGTGAACCTGAACCGACAGTGGCTCACGCGCATCGATGAACTTCGTCAGGATGGGGAAAGGGCGCTGCGCATCGAGCGAGCCGACGAGCCCGTCACGGAGTTTTTCGCGGAGCTGTGCAATAGTGTCGCCGGCGTACGGGCCACCGCGCGCGGAATTTTCGTCCCAACATTCCCATGACTCACCGATTGCGGCGTTAGGGTCTCCCGGTTTGTGGAAGCGACGTACGAGCGCACGGCCACCCCAGATGAGCGGCACTTCTCTCGGTTCTATGGCGAAGGGGACGAGCATGGCGACGGCCGTTTCGCTGGCCGTCCTCCGTTCTACTTGGGCGCCTGAGCCAAGCATTGCCAGAAAAGCGCAGGCGATGGCGAATAAAGAGCGCTCCGCCCGCGTTTTCTTTTTGCCCCTTCCCACGAGGATTGAACACGCTTACCCCCGACATCGCCTTCGAACACAGCGCAAACGCCGCCGCGACCGCGTGGAGTCACCGGCCTGCCTACGTGACCTACCACGTCGCCACGCACGTCAGCATCCCGTCGCTGAAGCGGGAGCGGGACATCATCCGCTTCGTTCAGGCCCGCACCAGCGACGATGTTGCACTTGTGCACGATCTTCCGAACGGACGCGTTCAGCTGACCCACGCCTTTCCGATTCTGCCGACCTTCGATGCACTCGCGTACTTTACGCTGACGGGACGAGCAACGTGGCACGATCAGCTGGAAGCATACGTGCACGACGTCACGCCGTTGCAATACGAGAGCGATCCGACTCCTCAAGGCGAGCACGTCGATGTGGTCATTTCGCGGCTGCGTGCGTACCGGGTAAAGTACGCGCCCGATTCGAGCGACGCTCAAAACGGCAAAACCCATTTGCTGCTCGAGCCGTATCACTTCGTTACGGAGCAGGCATCGAAAGACAACTTCTTCTTGAAGGATGTCTTCATCGACAACAAGACCGATCTGCCGACCCACGTCAGCTTCGAAGGCCCCGACGGCCTCGCGTTTTCGGTCGACTATACGACAATTCAGGGACAGTGGGTCGTCGATCGTGCGCACTACGAGCAAACAACGTTTGCACCGCTGCGCATCGGGCGCGTGCACGCCATCATCGATGCGTCGTTCGATCAATTCGAGTTCCCTTCCACGTCACCGGACCCTCAGCTCGCGCAGTGACCGCGTAGATGCGCGCCGTCGTCTACGCGCATCCGGGAAATGTCGACGTTATCGAACTCCGCGAGGTCGCCGATCCCGAATGCGGCGACGATGAGGTGCTCGTCGACGTGGCGTACACCGGGCTCAATCGAGCAGACCTCCTTGAGCGGCGCGGCTTGTACGGTCCCCCCGAGGCGTCCTCAGGACCGACGATACCAGGACTCGAGTACGCCGGGATCGTTACCAGGGTCGGGAAAGCCGTGCTGCGGTTTGCGCCGCAAGACCGTGTTTTCGGCATCGCCGCCGGGCGTGCTCATGCTGAACGGATCGCGGTTCACGAAGGGACCGCGATGCACGTACCCGAGGCGCTCGATTTAGAGAAGGCGGCAGCCATCCCTGAAGCATTCATGACGGCTTGGGACGCACTGTTCCGCGCAGGACATTTCCGTTTGGGTATGACCGTGATCGTGCATGCCGCAGGTAGTGGTGTCGCTTTGGCTGCGCTCGCACTAGCCAAGACGGCCGGCGGCTTCAGCATTGGGACCTCGCGAAGTAGCGAGAAACTTGAACGCGCAGCGGCGCACGGAATGGACTATGGCGCGCGCCTCGACGAAGATTGGCCCGCGATCGCGAAGCGAGTCACGCAAGGGCGGGGCGCCGATGTCGTGCTGGATTTCCTGGGACCGTCGGCTTTCGATCGCAACGTGGCCGCGCTCGCAGCCGGGGGCCGCATCGTACAGATCGGAACGCTGGGCGGTGCGTCGGGGAGCGTTTCGTTTGGTACGCTCATGGCGAAGCGAGGCTCGCTCATCGGAACCGTTCTTCGCGGACGACCGCTCGGTGAGAAGATCGCGCTCACCCGCGCATTTGAAGCGGAGATCGTCCCGTTGTTCGGGCGCGGTATGCTCAAGCCGACGATCGATCGCGTCTTTCCCTTCCACGAAATTCGTGACGCGCACCGGTATATGGAAGAGAACCGCAACTTCGGCAAGGTCGTGCTCAAGGTTCATGAGAACGGCGAAGTATAATGCTTAGCAAAAGTCTTCGCATGGGTGTCGCCATTGCGCTCGGAGCCGGGATCGGCGCCGCTATGGGTAACGTCGCCATCGGAACCGCCATCGGTGTCGCGCTCGGCGCCGCACTGGCAAGTCGCCGTTGATTCTTTAGCGGTTTCTGAGGAAGCCGGATGGTGAAAAGTAGCGCAAGTGATAGAGGTTGGCGTCGGTGCCCACGCTCAGAGGCCACCCTAGCGCATCAGAAGCGGCCTCCGTGCTCAGTGGTAAACCGGTAACCTGCGTTAGGCCGCTCGCTGTGACGAGATCGACGTTGCTGGACGAGTCGATACCGAAAAGGCTATTGATACCGCCGATGTCGAGGAGATCATGAGAGGGAAGCGACCAGCTCGTGCCGTTCCACTCCAAATACTCGTTTGGAGGATTGGAAGTCGTGACCCAGGCGTTCGCATTCGCATCGACCGCGACGTGTTGAAGGGCCGTAACGCCGTTTGGAAGTGAAACGCCGGACCAGTTAGCGCCATTCCAGTTATACAATTGTCCTGTGGTCGTGACGGCGTAGACTTCGTTCGATGTACCGTAGGTACCGCCCGCAGCGATGTCCGCGACGGATGCACCCGGTGAAGGCGCCGGCAGCTGGGTCCAAACTTTCTGTTCGTACTCCTGTCCGGTGAAGCCGTGATAGAGCCACCACACCGATCCATCCGAACGGACGACGAACGGGGAACCTTCAAAGTTCACTCCGATGCGGACAGCCGTTATGCCGACGAAGTT
>JAFAXE010000200.1 GCA_019241305.1 Vulcanimicrobiota bacterium | reverse complement strand
TGCGGCTTGGCGCAGGGTCGTTCGACACGCAGTCCGTCGACGTCGAGACCCAAAACGCGACCTTTGAGCGACTCGTCTCGAGAAACGACTACGGCTTCATCGGGACGACGGTTCCCAGCGGTACTCGCCTCAACGCCGACGTTGAATCCACCACGGCGCGCGTCCGCGAGACGCACATGCTGGGGCGCGTGCGCGTAGACGGCTCAGCCGGGATTGCCGTGATCCATCTTGGAGTTCCGGGACCCGTCGCTTTGCCGTTCTCCACTCCCCCACCGAATCCGAACCTCGCGTCGTCATACCAGTCGAGCACGAGCCGTCAGAATACCGACGACCGCGATGCCCGCTTGACGTTTTCCCTCGCACGCCATTCGGCGACGACCACGCTGGATCTCAGCGCGACACAACAGTCCCTCCTGTTCTATTCGTCACCCGGCGACCCGCTCGCGTGTTACACGGCACAGAATACGCAGCCATGCGAAGATCTCACGCAAGAAGCGCGGCTTCAGGCCAGTCTGCGCCAGGTCGTCGAGTCAAGCGCCCAGCGCGTCGTCTATGGCTTCGATCTTGCGCGCGGCGTCGCACGAATCGATGGCGGCGGCGGCGCGGTGGAAGTCAATCCCTTCGCGCAAACGGCAGCGTACGTTCAGGATACTGCTTCCCTCGGTACCATCAGCGCGTACGGCGGCCTGCGAGGCGAAAGAGACGGGGGACAGGGCGGCGTCGTCGCCCCCAGTTTTGGGGCGATCTTCCCGTTGTCGCGATCGTTACGCGTACGGACCAACTACGCCGTCGGCTTTCGCGCGCCGAGCGCCGTCGATCTGTACTATCCTGGGTTTTCCAATCCGAGTCTCGCTCCCGAACGGACGCAGAACGTCGACGTCGCGCTGACAAGCGAGCGCGTCCTGGGCGAAACGTCGATTGGATACTTTACGCTGAACGGCGATGATCTCATCATCGCGAACCCACGCTTTACGTTCTCGAAGCCGGACGGTCCGGGAAACTGGTATCTCGTCAACGCGCAACACGCGAGCATTGCGGGCCTCTGGCTCGACGCGCGGACGTCGCCTTTGCACGGCCTCACGGCCGACCTCGGCATCACGGACCTGTATCGTGCGCTCGATCTTACGAGCGCGGCGCGGCGCCTCCCCAATCGCCCGGTGTTCACGGTGAACGTTGGACTTGAATACACCGAGACTTTGCGGGCGTCGCCGCTCGTTGCATTCGGCGTGATTGCGCACAGCATGGGCGCACGCAGCTCGCTTCCGCCAAGCGGCGCGATCGATCCGACGCAATATGCGGCGCCGTTTACGACCGTCGACGCGTACGCGCGCTTGCGTTTGGGACGAGCAGCGATCCTTACGGTACGCGGCCGAAACATCGGTAATGAACGCTATGCGGCGATTGCGAGCCCGCCCTTCGGTGGTTATCCGGCACCGGGTCGCTTCTTCGGCGTGGAGCTATCGACACGGTAATACGCCTAGGACTCGTCGCTGCGGTCGCCGCCGCGGCGCTCGCCGCCTCCCTCTTCTTCGGCGGCGTCGCCTTGGGAGCGAACGATATCGTGTCGGCGCTCTTGCACCCGCGCCACGGTGGAGAGGTCGTCACGATCGTGTGGTCGCTACGCATGCCGCGCGCGTGCATCGCGGCCTTCGTCGGTGCATCGCTCGCGGTCTCGGGTTACCTGTTACAAGGAATGCTGCGGAATCCGCTCGTGGATCCGTTTCTTACGGGCGTCAGCGCGGGCTCAGCGGCCGCTGTCGCCATCGCCGTGGCGCTCGGCGCCGCGGGTGCGACCCTTCCTGCTTTTGGATTTCTTGCCGGTTTGGGTACCGCCCTCACCGTTGCAGCACTGGCGCGACGCGGCGCTGGACTCGATGCGGAACGGCTGATCCTCGCCGGCGTTTCGCTCTCCGCACTGTTTTCGGCGATCGTCGCCCTCGTTTTGACGCGCTTGGGACGGGGTAGCGCCGAAACGATTTTGGCGTGGCTCGCGGGCTCACTCGCGGCGCGCGGATATCCTGAGCTGCTGTGGGCCCTTCCCTATGGTAGCGTCGGGCTTGCGATCGCGCTGGCTTGCGTGCCGGCTCTCAACGCCCTGCGCCTCGGCGGCAGGATGGCCGGTGCCGTCGGCGTCGACGTCGCGCGCCTCGAATGGTGGTTGCTTGCGTCTGCGACGCTTCTGACGGCCAGCGCCGTTTCGCTGTCCGGGATTGTTGGCTTCGTCGGCCTCATCGTGCCGCATCTCGCGCGTCGTCTCGTCGGCACGGACGGCCGTCTCGCCTTACCGGCGAGTGCACTCCTCGGAGTAGCGCTCGTCGCTGGAGCCGACACGGTCGCGCGAACGCTCATGCCTCCAACGGAAATTCCGCTCGGCGTTCTGCTCGCGTTCATCGGCGTGCCGGTCTTCTTGTATTTGTACTTGCGGCCGCAAGGAGCGACGCGCCTGTGGGGCACCTGAGCGCGCGCGGTGTGACGGTCAGCATCGGAAGCACGCCGCTGCTCCGCGACCTCGAGCTCGACGTTGCCGAAGGTGAATTCATCGCCATCGTCGGTCCAAACGGCGTCGGAAAGACGACCCTTCTGCGCACGCTCGCCGGCTTACGTTCGCCCGATGCAGGGATCGTGACGCTCGACGGCCGTCCGACCTGCACCATGACGGCACATCAGCGCGCGCTCGCCATTGCGCTGCTGTCGCACGACGGCGATACCGTCGACGGTCTTTCCGTGAGCGAAGCCGTCACCATTGGCCGGTACGCGCATCATCCGTGGTGGGATTGGCGCCGGAACGAAGCGGACGAGGCTGCCGTTTGCGAAGCGCTGCAGCGCGTTGGCCTCCTTCCGTTCGCCAGCCGTCCGCTCGCGGACTTGAGTTCAGGCGAACGCGCGCGCGTGTTTTTAGCCGTCGCCTTGGCGCAAGACGCCGGCACGCTCCTGTTGGACGAGCCCACGAGCCATCTGGATGTGCGCTTCGCGCATGAAGTGCTGGCGCTCTTAGCCGGGATTGCGCAAAGCGGCCGCACCGTCGTCGCGGTGCTCCACGACCTGAATGAAGCGGCGGCGTACGCCCAGCGCATCGCGGTGCTTGCTCCCGGACGAATTTTGTGTTACGGCAAGCCGCGCACCGCACTGGCACCCAGAGTGTTAGCGGCCTCCTACGGAATGCCGTTCGAAGCGCTGGAAACGCCTTCCGGATATCGCGTCTTGGCGGCGGCTACGGAGCCTTCCACGCTGAGGCGCGGCGAATAGCCTTCCTTTTGGAGGACGGCGGCGCGCTCAGGCTGGCCAAATGGCGAACGTCGTCGCCTCCTTGCAGAGAGAACGTGCACTGCGACGGCAAGCCGAGACGCGCGCCGTGTAGACGCGTGATGCACCATGACAGGAGGGCGGATGGCAAAGCGAGCTCAGGACATTCTCGACCTGATCAAGACGCAAGACGTGAAGATGGTGGACCTTAAGTTCGTCGACGTGCCAGGGACGTGGCAGCACAATTCGGTTCCTTCCGATATGTTCGACGGCGATGCGCTGAAGGACGGCATCGGATTCGATGGTTCCAGTATCCGTGGTTTTCAAGCCATCAACGAGTCGGACATGATCTTACGGCCCGACGCTTCGACGGCGCACATCGACGGCTTTCGTACGCACGGGACGCTTTCAATGATTTGCGACGTGTTCGACCCCATCGCGCAGGATTGGTACGACCGCGATCCACGCCGGATCGCCAAGCGGGCCGAGGAATATTTGCGCGAGACGGGGATCGCGGATACTGCCTACTTCGGGCCAGAAGCCGAGTTCTTCATTTTCGATAGCATCGCGTACGAAAACGAGCCGCACAGCACCGGTTTTGGAATCGACTCGGTCGAGGGGCACTGGAATTCCGGCGAGGCCGGACCCGCTACGACGATCCGCTCCAAGGAGGGATATTACCCCGTGCCGCCCGCGGACCGCTTCCAGGATTTGCGCGCGGAGATGGCGCTGGAATTGGCCGCGTGGGGAATCCCCGTCGAGATGCAACATCACGAAGTCGCGACGGCAGGCCAAGCCGAGATCGACATGCGGTTCGCGCCTCTCGTCGAGACCGCAGACAATCTCATGACGTACAAGTACGTCATCAAGAACGTCGCGGAGCGCGCCGGCAAGGTCGTCACCTTCATGCCGAAACCGCTCTTCGGCGATAACGGAAGCGGAATGCACGTCCACCAGTCGCTCTGGAAGGACCACAAACCGCTCTTCTTCGACCCCAGCGGTTACGCCGAATGCTCCGTCATGATGCTGTACTACATCGGCGGTCTCTTAACACACATCGATTCGCTGATGGCCTTTTGCGCTCCGACGACGAACTCATACAAGCGGCTCGTGCCCCACTACGAAGCGCCGGTCAACGTGGCGTTCTCGGCACGCAACCGTTCGGCAGCGATCCGCATACCGATGTACTTCCAAGGGAACGCCAAAGCCAAGAGACTTGAATTCCGCCCGCCCGACCCGTCGGCGAACCCGTATCTGGCCTTTGCAGCGATGCTGTGCGCAGGGATCGATGGCATCCAACGCAAGATCGATCCGATCAAAGCCGGCTTCGGACCGCTCGACAAGAACATCTACGAACTGAATGGGGACGAAGCGTCGAGCATTCGAACCGTGCCCGGCTCACTGCGTGATTCGCTGAGCGCGCTCGAGGCCGACCACGACTATCTCACGCAGCACGGCGTGTTTTCCAAGGAATTCATTCGCTTATGGATCGCCTCGAAACACGACCGCGAGGTCAAGCCGGTCGAAATCCGGCCGCATCCGTACGAGTTCTTCCTGTACTCGGATTGCTAAAACCGAACGCCCTTCGGTTCACTGTAGCAGACCCGTCGGCGAGCGGCGCGAACCCGGTGACGGGTGCGCGTCGCTTGCTAAGACCCAACCGTACCGCCCTTTGAACTGACCCCGCGTGATGCGCACGCCCACCACGTCCTGCTCCGAGGTCGTGTACTTCGGATGCGCCGCCCCGGCAGTGCACGCGACGACGATCGCCTCGGTACCGGACGGAGCAAGAAGTGTGTGTGCAAAGATCGCGCGCGTACTGCTCCAGCGCCCGGCTGTATAGTCGATCAGGCGGGCGCGGGAATCCCACAAGAAGACATCGGGATCCACGGCGTCAGAAGCGAGGATCACTTTCCATCCGATCCCAATTGCGCACGGCGCCGCCTTCGCCACGTGTGCGGTGGTCGCCAAAGCGACGAGCGCGAGGCTTGCGGCCAGCATCCAGCGGCAGCGGCTTGGGCGCACGCGGCGTGCTTTGGTTGTGCGCGCATTCGCTCCTCTGGTGACACGCTCGCCGAAGGTGCAAGTGAAGCGGTGCTGCAGCACAGCGCTGCGAAACGACGGAGCGGTGAAACGCATGCGTCGCATTCTTCGTCCTCTGGGTGCGCTCGCAGGCGTGACCGGCGCCGCCGCGGTTCTCAACCGCGGACTGCGCGCAAGAACCGCGATTCCGGTGAACCACCTTGGCGGAACGCAGCGCGCATGGAAGTGGCGCGGTTTCGAACTCTTCGCCACGGAAGCCGGAAGTGGTCCGCCGGTGCTGCTGGTGCACGGAGTCTCTCCAGGCACCTCATCGTTCGAATACCGCAAGCTGTTCGCACGGCTCGCCGAACGTCACCGCGTCGTCGCGTTCGACTTTCTTGGCTGTGGACTCTCGGCGATGCCGAACGTCGACTATACGGCGGAACTGTTCGTCGATCAGATCGTCGATGCGCTGAACACCTTTGACGACGAACGACTCATGGTCGTCGGCACTGAGATGGCGACGCTGTTCGTCCTTCAAGCAGCGACGCGTGCCCCGCAGCGCGTGAAAGCGATCGTGGCGATCGCTCCACGTGAGGGCGAGGTCGGCTCACCGAACGCGCCGCCGATGGCCCGGCAAGCCATTGGTGCGCTGCTGCGCCTCCCGCTCGCGGGAGAGACCCTCTATAATGCCATGTGCTCCAATATGGTGATCCGCCGTTCGCTTCGGTCGCGTAACCAAGACGGCGATGCCGAGAACGTACCACAGCTCGTCGCGCACTACTATGCGGTCAGCCACCAGCCGGGAGCGCGGTACGTCCCCGCGGCTTGGCTTAGCGGCGCGTTGCGTTGCGACGTTGCGCGCGACTTACCATTCGTCGAGGCGCCGCTTCTCGTACTGTTCGGCGACGACCCGCGTGCTGTCGATTCGGCGACGCGCGCGCTCGAGTTCGTTCGCCTGGCGAAACGCGGGATTGCGCTCGGCATTCACGATGCGGGACGCTCTCCACACGAAGAGCAACCCGAAGCGGTCTTGCAACGCATCGAGGAATTTTACGACGCCGGCACACGCTCCATCGCGACCCACTGAGTTGCCGTTCGAGGGGTCTTTTGCCGGCGGTCCGAAGCGCGCTCGCTATGCCGACTGACCTCGTCCCGAGCATTTTCAAGAGCTACGACATCCGCGGCATCTATCCGACGGAGTTGAGCGACGAGGTCGCGTACGACATCGGCCGCGCGTTCGTCGAAGAGTTCGACCTCTCAAAGGTCGTCGTCGGAAAAGACATGCGGCCATCCGGAGAAAAACTGTTTGCCGCGCTGTCGCAAGGCGCGACGGAAGCGGGAGCCGACGTCACGGACGTTGGGCTGGTCTCCACCGACGCGTTGTATTTTGCCGTCGGGAAATACGGGTTTCGCGGCGGCGTCATGATCACCGCTTCGCACAATCCGGCAAACTACAATGGGCTCAAGATGACGAAGGAAGGCGCACAAGCGCTGTCGCTCGATACGGGTCTTTCCGCGATTCGTGACCGCATCGCCACACGGCAGTTCGGAGCAGCGAGCCGGCGGGGAACGATCACGCAGCGGGAGATCCTCGACGATTTCGCGGCGCATTGTCTCTCGTTCATCGACAAAAATGCCATCAAGCCGTTCACGATCGCGATCGATGCCGGCAACGGGATGGCGGGCCGAACGATCCCTCACGTGTTCTCACAGCTGCCGTGTACGATCGTGCCGCTCTATTTCGAACTCGACGGCAGTTTCCCAAACCACCCCGCCAGTCCCATCGAGCCGGAAAACATGGTCGACTTGCAACGCGCCGTTCGCGAACATCACTGCGACCTCGGGGCCGCTTTCGATGGGGATGCGGATCGCATGTTCATCGTCGACGAGCACGGCGGACTCGTGGGCGGCGACATGGTGACCGCACTGGTGGGGATCAACACGCTCAAGCGTTTCCCCGGTGCCAAGATTCTGTACAATCTCATCTGTAGCCGGAGCGTCCCGGAAGCGATCCTCCGCGCGGGCGGGGTGCCGGTTCGCTCCCCCGTCGGACACTCGCTCATCAAGAAGATCATGCGCGACGAGGACGTCGTCTTCGGCGGCGAGCACTCCGGCCATTTTTATTTTCGTGACAACTGGTTTGCGGACTCCGGGATGATCGCGCTTTTGCAGTGCCTCGAGGTCTTCAGCGAATCGGATAAGCCCGTCAGCGAAGTGATCGCCCCTATCAACACACGCTTTCGCTCAGGAGAGATCAATTCGCGGGTACGCGATATTCCCGCGAAACTCGCCCAGCTCGAATCGCGCAATCGCGACGCGCAGCTCGACCATCTCGACGGCGTAACGATTCAATATCCGGATTGGTGGATGAACGTCCGGCCTTCAAATACCGAGCCTCTGCTGCGTCTCAACGTCGAGGGAGATACGAAGGAACTGATGGAGCGCCACCGCGACGAAGCGCTGCAGCTGATTCGTTCATAGTGTTCCATTTTCGCTTCGGCGTGGCCGTGAAAACGTCGAGGTTCCTGGGAACGCATCCCGAAGTACCGGCCTGCCCGGCGCCCGTCATCTGCACGCAGGAGGCTGCCATCTGACTCGTCCTTACATCCTCGGACCCGCGCGCCTCGCGCTCGGGAACGGGCATCTCCAGTACGGCCGCCTCGTGATCGAAAATGGCCACATCGCCGATATCCTCGGCGGCGACGGCTCCGCAGATTTTAATCTCCCCGCCTTTGCCACGATCGCGCCTGGGATGATTGACGTGCATACCAACGGTGGCGGCGGTTTGTTGTTCAATCGCGACCAGCATAGCGCCGTCGAAGCCGCCTCGCGTAGCTATCCTGCGACCGGAACGACCGCCTTCGTCGCAACGATCATGACCGCGCCGTGGGAATCGATGCTGCACGCAGCGGAGCAGGTCGTGGAAGCGGCCCACAGCCTTGCGGAACACGCGCAACCGAGCGGCGCGCGCTGCCTCGGGATTCATTTCGAAGGTCCGTTTCTCAATCCAAAATTCCGTCGGATCCATCGTGGCGACTGGCTCTTGCCGGCGACGATGGCCCGAGCCAATGCGCTCATCGAGGCCTGCCGCGGTGCACTCATCATGGCGACGATGGCACCCGAAGTGGAAGGCGTCGATAACGTCGCGCGTCATTTCTTCGATCAGGGTATCGTCAATGCCGCCGGTCACACGGCGGCGAAGTATCGGGACGGGATGCTGGCGATCGGCCTGGGCTTTCGCACGCTCACGCACGCTTTCAACGGCATGCCGCCGCTCGACCACCGCGATCCTTCAATCCTCGCTGCCTTCATTCAAGAACCGCGGACCACGGTGCAAGTCATCTGCGACGGCTTCCACGTAGCACCCGTCATGATCGATATCCTGTATCGCACGCTCGGCGAACGTCTCGTCCTCGCGAGCGATTTCATGCCGGTGACCGCCGGAGGCTATCGCAACGAAGGCGGCGTCGTGCGTAACGAAGATGGGACGATTGCTGGAAGCGCGCTCGATTGCGACCGTGCGGTCCGCAATCTCATGTCGTATGCGTCGATTCCGTTCGAGGTCGCGATCGTCTCGGCGACAGATGCTCCGGCGAAGATGTTAGGGCTCGAACGGGAATTTGGGACGATCGCTCGCGGAAAGCGAGCGGACCTCTCCGTTTGGAGCGCCGAACACGAGATTCTCGCGACGATCGTTGGAGGCGCGCCGGTGTATGGCGCTCACTTCTTGGCCCCACAGCGAGCGCAGTCGGTCGGTTAGCCTCCGCCAAGATAGGATTCGCGAACGGCGTCGTTGCCGAGTAAGTTCTCCGCCGTGTCGGATAACGCGATCCGGCCGAGTTCGAGGACGTAGCCGCGGGATGCGACTTCCAACGCCTGCGTAGCGTTTTGTTCGACCAACAGCACGGCCGTGCCGGCCGACTTCAGCTCTGCGATCACCCCAAAGATTCGCTTGACGAGCAACGGCGAGAGCCCAAGCGAGGGTTCATCCAGCATGAGCAAGTGTGGCCGCGACATGAGTGCGCGGCCGATTGCGAGCATTTGCTGCTCGCCGCCCGAGAGCGTCCCCGCTTTCTGCGCGATGCGCTCGCGCAGTTGGGGAAAGGCAGCGAAAACGCGCGCGAAGCCGGCGCTGACGTCGCTGCGGCTGCGTCGCGTATAGGCGCCCAGCTCCAAGTTTTCACGGACCGTCATCCGCGCGAAGACACGTCGTCCCTCGGGAGCGTGCCCGATACCGAGCCGCACGATTTCGTCGGGCGCTTTGCCCGAGATTCTCTGGCCGTTAAAGCGAACGGCACCGCCCCCAGCTCTGAGCAAGCCGCTGATTGCGCGCAGCAACGTGGTCTTGCCGGCACCATTCGACCCGAGGAGCGTTACGATCTCGCCGGTTTCGACGCGCAGCGAAACACCCCGCAAAGCTCGCACGCGCCCGTAGGACGCATCGAGGCGATCGACTTCGAGCAGGCTCAGGGCTCTTGCCGCTCCGTGTGCGGTCCCGCACCGAGGTACGCTTCGATCACGCGCGGATCCCGGCGCACCGCTTCCGGCGGTCCTTCGGCGATCTTTTCGCCGTGGTCGAGTACGGCTATCCGTTCGCTCAGCGCCATGACGAGCCGCATATCGTGCTCGATCAACAAGACGGTGATTCCATCCAACCGGATCCGCTCGATGAGCGCGGCCAGGTCGTCCTTCTCGCGCGGGTTCATTCCAGCCGCGGGTTCATCGAGCAGCAGCAAGCGCGGTTGCGACGCCAGCGCCCGCGCAATTTCGAGCCGGCGTTGATGACCGTAGGGTAAATGGCGCGCGAGCGTCCCGGCGCGGCCCTCCAGTCCAACGAAGTGGAGCAGTTCGCGGGCTCGCTCGCGGGCACGCCGTTCTTCAGCGCGGTGCACCGGTGTATGCACGAGTGAGTCGAGCAGCGTTGCATGCATGCGCACATGCTGACCCGTCATGACGTTTTCGAGCGCGGAGGAGAATGCAAACAGCCGGATATTCTGAAACGTGCGCGCGATGCCGCGTGCGACGATTTGGTCCGGCCGCAGTGCGCTGAGCGGTCGCCCCGCGAACGTGATGGCACCGGACGTCGGCGCCGCGATCCCGCTGATGAGGTTGAACACCGTCGACTTCCCAGCGCCATTCGGGCCGATCATCCCGACGACGGAGCCCGCGCGGATCTCCAACGACACGTCGCTGAGTGCCTGAAGACCGCCAAAGCGCTTGCTGAGCCGGTTCAAAACGCACAACGGAGCAGCGGCGGCGCTCACGATGTCGACCCGCTGTATTCCGCGTTTTCGCGTTGCGCGAGGGCCGGATCGCTCAAGGGAGCGCGTAATTCGGCACGGCGCTGACGGCTCGGAATGAGTCCCTCTGGGCGAAAAAGCATCACCGCAACGAGGATGACGCCGTAGAGCATGAAGCGATAGTTGGTAAAGTCGAGGGGGAGGCCAAACCCGTGGGCGATGTTCGTCGCTTGCGGGAGCAAGAAATTGTTGATGAACGATAGCGCAAAGCTGCCGACCAGGACGCCCGCAATGCTGCCCATGCCGCCGAGCACGAGCATGGAAAGAATCAATACGCTGACGGTAAACTGGAATTGATCGGGGGAGACGAGCTGCAGTTTGGACGCGTACGCAACCCCCGCCAATCCGCTGAACGATGCGCCCAGCGCGAAGGCCGAGAGCTTGGCGACGGTCGTGTTGATCCCCATGTGTTTTGCGGCCAGCTCGTCTTCTCTAATCGCCATCCACGCGCGTCCGATCCGGCTGTCGCGCAGATTGGTCGCCAGCCAAATCGCCAGTGCGATGAGGGCGAGCATGACATAGAAGTATGGCACGGGATTAAATCCAAACGCGTGGCCGAAGAACGTCGGCTGATCGAGCGACGAGATGCCGTTGGGCCCATTCGTGTACTGCGTCAGATTCAAGAACGTCTGCGGGACGATCTCACCGAAGCCCAGGGTCACGATCGCCAAGTAATCGCCGCGCAGCCGTAGCGTCGGCGCGCCGAGCAAGATGCCGAAGACGGCCGCGATCCCCGAGGCGACGAACAGCATCACCCAAAACGGGACGTGAATCCCGAATTGCGGACTTGCAAGCATCGCGTACGCATACGAGCCGATCGCAAAAAAGGCGGCGTACCCCAGGTCCAAAAGACCCGCGAAGCCGACGACGATGTTCAGCCCGAGCGCCAAGAGCATAAAAGCCCCAGCGTCGGCGAGAAAGTTGATGTGCGCCGCGTTGCGATCGACCAGCGGCACGAGCGGTATCAACACCACCCACGCATACCGCAACAATGGCCTTAGCACGGTATTACACCAGCAGCCCTACCAGGAGCAAGCAAACCACACGCGTTCCGCCCTACAGGCCCGTGCACACGATGGAGGCGCGTCGAGGCGCCGACATTGCGCTTCGGAACCGCTCGTCGCTCGCCATCGTGGCTCGCTCCTACTTGGCCGCTCGCCGCTCCCGACATCCATGTCTCCGCGGCTCGAACGGAGGCATTCCTCAGCACAAACGTCGGCGCCTCGCCTCGCCTCTATCGCAATGGTGCGGCATCATGATGAGCCGACATGGTATCGACCAAATCTTTGAATGAGGGTCGCTCTCATGGCGAGGCGGATCGACGTTTCATTGAGCAAGCTCGGACGACCGAGCGGAGCCATGGAGGGCGAGAGCGAGGGAGCCGAGCAGCCAGGAGCGAGCCTGGAGGGCGGAGCGACGAGCGGTTGCGAGATGGAATGTCGGTCCGCCGAGACGTGAGAGCGACGATTGTTTGCAAGATACCATGTCGGCTCATCAATGGTGCTGTGGGAATGACAGATGCGCAACTCGGTGCACATCAATGAGAAGAGAAATACTTGCTTCTTGCGGCGCTTGGTGCAGAGCGCGATGGGTCGCGGCATGTTAGGCGCGGTCGGGGAGTGCTTCGCCGAGCAGGCCGGTGGGGCGGAACACTAAGACCAATACCAGGACGGAAAAGACGACGACGTCGTTCCACTCGGCGGAGATGAACTGCGTCGTGAGCGCTTGGACGAGACCGATCAAAAAGCCGCCGAGCATCGCGCCCGCGACGTTCCCGATACCGCCGAGGACGGCCGCGGTGAACGCATAGAGGCCGGCGCGAAAGCCGTTGAAAAACCACGTCGTGCCGTAATACATTCCGCTGACGAAACCCGCGACGCCGGCAAGCGCGCTACCGACCAAGAACGTCACGGCGATCGTCGTGTTGATATTGATGCCCATCAGTTGGGCGGCTTCGCGGTCCTGCGCCGTCGCGCGCATCGCTTTGCCGATCCGCGTGCGGGCGATGAACACCTGCAGCAGCAGCATCATGACGATGGCAAGCGCAATGACGACGAGCTGCTTGGTCGCGAGCTCGACGCCGCCCAGGTGGAACGTCGGGTTCGGCACGATCTCGGGAACCGGAACAGGCGACGGTCCGCGCCACAGCTGCATGAGGTTTTCGAGGATGAAGGATACGCCAATCGCCGTAATGAGCGGTGCAAGCCGTGGCGCATTGCGTAGACGCCGGTAGGCGAATCGTTCGATGATCACGCCGACGAATCCGCACAGCATCATCGCGCCGAAGAGCGTGACGACCACCACGACGACGAGCTGCGCGCCATGAAGCTCGCCGCTCACGCCTAACAAACCGAGAATTGCGAGCGAAAAGAACGTCCCGAGCGTGTACACATCGCCGTGCGCAAAGTTGATGAGCTCGATGATTCCGTACACCATCGTGTAGCCAAGCGCCACGAGCGCATAGATCGCTCCGAGCGACAGGCCGTTGATCAGCTGCTGGAGCAGAACCTCCAAGCGCTTACCGGGCGTAGTAGAGTTGCGTCACGAAGCGCGGCTTACCGTTTTGGATTTCGTATGCGCTCAGGATGGGATTGGTCGTGTCGCCGTTACGATCGAAGGCGATTCTGCCGATCGGCGTGTCGAGGCCTTTCGTCGCGGCAACGTTTGCAAGGACGGCGGCGCGCTCCGGCATGGTGCCTTTCGCTTGGCGAATCGCCTCTTCGATCGCGGCGACCGCGACTTCGGCAGCAGCATACGCATTGGCGCTATAGGGACCGACGTCGCTTTTCCAGCGGCGCCGATACGCTGCGATGAAGCGTCGCGCTGTAGGCAGCTTCGAGGCATCGGCGGCCGCAACCGTGTAGTAGGTTCCGTCCGCTACCGCGCCGGCATCGACGATAAACTGCGCATCGCTGATCCCGTCGCCGCCGAAGAACGGCGTGCGTGCCATCCCCACGTCCCCCATCTGCTTGCGAAGCACGCCGCCGCCGCTCGCGGTCGTTCCGCCGAAAAATACCATGTCGGGACGTTGACTGCGCGCCTTGGTCAACAGCGCCTTGAAGTCTTGTTGACCTCTCGTGAGGTGTTCGTGACCCAGAATGGAGCCGCCCGCGGCAGTAAACCGGCGATCGAAGACGTCGGCGAGCCCTTTGCCGTACGTTTCGTTGTCGTCGATGTCGAAGGCGCGATGATATCCCAACCTCCGTGCGAGCGCCGCAATCTCCTCGCCCTGATGATCGTTTGTGGTACACACTCGAAAGTACGCCACTACGTCGGGATGCGTCGTGCGCAGGGCCCGAGCTTCGTCGCCTTGCGTCAGTCCGGTATGCGTCGTGGCCGGACTGATCTGCGCGATTCCGGCATCGTTCGTCAGCGGGATCTGGGCTTTCGCGACGTTGGAATTGTACGGGCCCAGAATCGCCAGGACAGAAGGATCCGCGATGAGCGTCTTGACGTTTTGCGCACCCTGAGCCGGATCGTGCACGCCTTGGACCGCGTCATCGAGCGCGCTCACCGCGAAGGAGAACCCGCCCGGCACGCCGCGCGCGTTCGCATCTTCGATCGCCAACACTGCGCCGTTTTGCGTGGGGATCCCGGTCGACGCATCGGCACCGCTGACCGGGAGGTCGATGCCGATCTTGATCGTCCGGGCTCCCTGTGATGATGGAGCATTCGAACACGCCGTCATGGCCGTCGCTATGAATATGGCGAGCGATGCTACGAGCGCTGCCCATAGACGGTTGCGGTTCACCGGGCTACGGTACGCCGAGTCATGATGCAACCCTCTCGCAGACGTCCGCATCGCCACGTGGCCTGGACGGTAGTGGCGTGCGTGCTCGCGTCGTTCTTCTTCGTCCTTGCGCTGAGTCAGCAGGTATACGACGTCACGTCACCGGCATCGTGGAGCTGGCACGTCGCTGTGCGAAAGCTGTATAGCATCGGTGCCTTCACCCTCGTTGGTTACGCGCTCCGGCGCGCACTCTGGGAACGTGGAATCCGGTACGCCCCGTGGCTGACCGCGCTGCTCGTGGGCGGCTACAGTGCGCTCATCGAAGTCGCGCAAGCCGCGATGGGATCGCGCGAAGGCTTCGCCTGGAACGCCGTCGATATCGCATGCGGTGCCGTGGGCGGTTTTCTTGCGGAAGCGTTGGCCCGCTGGAGGCTTTAATTCGCCGCGACGAGTTCTCTCACGGCGGCTGCATTGAAGTACGACGCCTGCGGATGATGCATGATGATCGCGGCCGTCGACTGTTCCGGAACGATTTGGAACGCACTCGTCAGCGTCGTGCCGATGCGACGCTCGGCATCGAGCAGACGCCATACGATGGCGTGCTGCGCGAGGTCCGGGCACGCGCCGTAGCCCCACGAGTAGCGCTTCCCACGGCCTTCAGGAAGTCCCATCTCGCGCCGCACGGTGCGATGAACGAGTTCCGCGAGCGCCTCGGCGGATTGCACCGAAAAGCCGTGCAGGTAATACGCTTCGCTGTACGCGTCGGCGCGTTGTAACGCTTCGATGCGCTGGGATGGCTCGCTCCCGACGGTGACCACCTGGAGCGCGACGACGTCGGAGGCGCCGTCGTGCGTGGGCTCACGCAGATAGTCAGCCAGGCACAGATGAGCCCCGCCGAGTTGACGAGAAAAACCAAAGCGCGCAATTTCCCGCGCTGGATCATCCGGATCGTAGAGAATCACATCGTCGCCGCTTCCGGCCGCCGGAAAAAATCCGTAGACGGCCCGCGGTACCAGAAGCGGTTCTCGTTCGGCGATGGCACGATAGCGTGAAAGACGCGGCTCGAACTCTTCGTGAAGCATCCGGTCCCACTGGGCGCCTTTGGCGTTGCCACCGCCCCAGGAGAGACGGAACAAGCTCTTCAAGTCGAAGCACGGCCACAGCTCTCGAAGGTCGATCGCATCGAGCGTTCGCACTCCGAAAAACGGCGGCCGCGGTACCTTCGCGACTTCAAGGCTTTGCCGCGCCGTTCCGTTCCGCTTCACGGCCACGGTCATGCCCGCGGCCGTCGCTTGACGCGCGCGCTCCGCCTCCTCTCGGCGCTCTTGCTCGAAGGCGAGGCGGCGAGCGACATCGCCCGTGAGCCGGTCCATGACGTCGAGACCTTCGAATGCATCCTTGGCATAAAATGTTCCGGGAGTGAAGTACTCACCACCATCGAAGGCGATGCGCCGGCCAAAATCGCGATTGATGGCCGCCCCACCGATCAAGACAGGGAACTGGAGGCCACGCGCCCGCTGCTCCGCGAGGCAGACCGGCATCTGCTTCGACGTCGAGACGAGCAGCGCCGAAAGTCCGATCGCGTCGGCATTCACCTCAACCGCTTTGTCGAGAATGACCGACATCGGCACTTGCTTGCCGAGATCGAAAACGGTGTAACCGTTGTTTGTGAGAATCGTGTTGACGAGGTTCTTCCCGATGTCGTGAACGTCGCCAAAAACGGTGGCAAGCACGATCTTGCCTTTGGAGACGCCTTCCCGCCGCTCCAAAAACTGCTCGAGATGTGCGACCGCCTTCTTCATCACCTCGGCCGACTGCAAAACGAAGGGCAGGATCAACTCGCCGGCACCGAACCGGTCGCCGACCTCCTTCATCGCCGGCAGCAACACGTTGTTGAGCACGTCGACGGGATCGCGCGTCCGCAGCGCCTCGTCGAGCTTTGCCTCGATGCCGTCCTTACGGCGCCGCAAAATCGCGTTGTGGATGCGCACCTCGACCGGCTCATTCGCATCATCCTGTGCCTCGGCGCCCCCGTTTTGAGGCGCGGCCTGTACCTGTTCCCAATGCTCGATGACGCGCTGAAGTGCGTCCGGACGGCGATTGAATACGAGATCGTCGCACAGCGCGCGCTCCGATTCGTCGAGTTCGCCGTACGGCGTGATCTCTTTGGCGTTGACGATCGCCATGTCGAGGCCCGCCGCGACGCAGTGATGCAGCATGACGGAATTGAGGGCGGCGCGGGCGTGCGGCTTTAGGCCAAAAGAAACGTTCGAAATTCCGAGCGACGTGAGCACCCCGGGCAACGCCGCCTTGATGCGCCGGATCCCATCGATCGTTTCGATAGCAGAGCGCGTGAACTCTTCGTCTCCGGTCGCCAGGGTAAAGGTGAGCGCATCGAAGATGAGCGCGCCCGGCGGAAGGCCGAACTCGTTCACCGCGATCTCAGCGATGCGTTGCGCCACCTCGACTTTGCGGTCGGCGGTTTTCGCCATCCCTTGCTCGTCGATCGTCAGGGCAATCACCACGGCACCGGCCTCTTTCACGAGCGGCATCACCGCGTCGATTCGTCCCCGTCCGTTCTCGAGATTGATCGAATTCACGATCGGGCGCCCGGCGCAAATTTTCAGCGCTGCCTCAATGACGCGTGGTTC
>JAFAXE010000170.1 GCA_019241305.1 Vulcanimicrobiota bacterium | reverse complement strand
GGGACGCCTGCGGGACGGCCGCCACGTTACGCTCTTCTCGTGACAGGCTGCGCGAGGTGGTCTGTATCCAGGATCATGCTCACGGGAAAGGACGAAGGACAATGTACGACGCGCTCTTCCGAACCGGAACCCTGCTTGGTGGCGCTGCGATCATCGCAACCGCCATGGCAGTGAACCCTGCAACGGCGAACGACGTACAGAAGATCGTGCATCCGAACGGGCTCAAGGCGTGTAGCAGCAGCAAGCCGTGCATCGGCGGAAAGAACAGCAGCACGGGCCCCGGCGTGGAAGCAGAGAACACCTACTACGGCAACGGCCTGTACGCGCAGGCCGCTAACAACGACGGCGTCAGCTCGCAAACGACGAATCCCAGCTTACAACAGAGCGGACGCTCGGGGGTCTACGGCTTCGACGGTTCGAGCGACGGCGGGAGCGGCAATGCCGGCGTCAGCGGCGGCTCGACCAACGGCTTCGGCGTCCTCGGGT
The DNA here is from genome assembly GCA_019241305.1 of Vulcanimicrobiota bacterium. GTDB lineage: Bacteria > Vulcanimicrobiota > Vulcanimicrobiia > Vulcanimicrobiales > Vulcanimicrobiaceae > JAFAXE01. Next base: position 7,756 of record JAFAXE010000170.1, on the reverse strand, counting down.
CGTCGACCGGCCATTGGGGTATTTACGGCGTGTCGACCAACGACTACGGCATCTTCGGGCAGTCGACGAATGCCATCTCTGTAGCGGCGAGCCCAACGGGCTCCGGGAATACGAGCCAAACCATCCAATCGCTCGGGGGGACCAGCGGTGATTCTTCTGGATTCAATCTGGCGACGTTCCAGAATAATGGCACCCCCGCTCTTTGGGTGGACAATGCCAGTAACGCACACGTGAATGGCCTGATCTATACCCATGGCAATTGCTCCGGGGGCTGCGATCGTACGCGGGGCGGCGTCATATCGTACGCAGCGCAGTCCAGCATGCCGACGCTCGAGGACGTCGGGACGGGACAGTTGCAGGCGGGCGCCGCTCGAATCGCCTTCGATGCAGCATTCGCACGGGCAATCAATCGTGGTGCGGCGTACGCTGTATTCGTTTCGCCAGAAGGACCGAATCACGGGCTGTACGTGACGCAGAAGACCTCTAGCGGCTTCACCGTCATGGAAAATCCGGGGGGCCATTCTACCATACCATTCAGCTATCGCATCGTCGCGAAGCCCTACGGCGTCCAAGCTGCTCGGCTTCCTCTCACAATGACCATGCCTAAGGCGCACATCACGCGAGCACCCTCCCGCCTTCCGCATTAAGGAAGCGACAGGGCAACGTTCTCAACCGATAAATCATGACGTGATGCGCGGTTCGCCGTCGTACGAGCCGCGCATCACGCAGCAATACAAGGGCACCTACGCCGGAAAGGAAAGACGATGGCGGGCCCGACCAAACGCACGGAGGTATCCTTCATTGTACGGTTGTGGCGCGAAGCGGGAGCGACGGCGACGGATCCTGTGCGAGGTGGCGCTCAAGACTTGGAAAGCGGGGATCGCTTCTTCTTTTCAAACTTGGCAGACCTGAGCGTTTATCTTCAGAACAAGCTAGCCGCGGGCGCCCTGAAGGATACCGGATCCGCGTGACAAGCATAGGACGTTCACGGTCAATCAAGCCACAGCCGCGTTGCTGAGGAAGAAGCGTACTGCGCGTTCTGTCTGGGCGTTGTGACGCTTGTAGTTTCTGCTTGTGTCCGCGTAAATCCGCGATATTTTCGTGCTGCGCCTTCAAAAAGGGCCCGCACCATGTGCGAGCCCTTCAAAAAAAGGGCCCGCACCATGTGCGAGCCCTTGATGCTTGGACCGGAAGTCTGACTACTTGCGAATCGGCGCGTTCGGCTCTTCGGGAACGCGGACGGTGCCCATACGCTCGCCGGAGTGACCCAGCGACGTTCCGATAACGCGATAGTCGAACGAGAACGAGCCGTGGCCGCCCTGCGTCTCGCGGACGACGAACGACATCGGCGACTTCTGCGCGACGTAGAGACCCTTCGTGTCGCCGTTCGGCGTCAGGAAGACGTGATACGCCGATTGCGTTTCAATGGCGTCGGCAAAGGTACGCTCCAGAACGATTGTGGCTTGGCCGTTCACGAGCCGCGCCGATCCGACATCTTCGAGAGTCTTCGTCGTCGATTCGGTCGCGTACGATACAACCTTTTGGCCATGGCGGGTGCGCAGGAAGTGATTCAAGCTGCCGTGGTACGCGATGTTTCCGTTCGTGTCGGTCCAATCCAAATTGTTGCCATTGGAATCCGTCATGACGATGGGATACAGCACGCCGCTCGGAGGAACCGGCGCTCGCGTGATCGTCCCAATGTAGCCGCCGTTGAGATCGGTGGCGTCCGCACCAGCGGAGGTCGCGTAAATGTAGAGGGCGCGCGTGTTGGCGTTCGTGGTGACGCCTTCCAGCGCGATCCCGGAATTCTGCACGTAGAGGCACGCGCTAGACTTGTTGCAAGTCTTCGCCGGCTGAACTTTGTGCGGGTCGGCTCGCACCACGTTGAGGCTCGAAACCGCCACAGCGGCGCCGATGGCGAGGGTCCCTGCGATGGCCAAGGGCCGGCGAGTGAGACTCTGGAGGAACATGCGTGAAGCTCCTTTCCTGTGAGCACAGACACCGGAGCGTCAATCGCCCCGGGCTTCGCTTACGATACACATCCGACGTCCCGCAGACGTCCCACCGAGCGGGCGCCAGGAACGCCGCACGCGCGGCAGCTTCACATGCCCGTGTAGACGGGGCCCTCTCCGCCCTGCGGCGGGACCCAGGTGATGATTTGGTACGGGTCCATGATGTCGCAGGTCTTACAGTGGACGCAATTGGTGAAGTTGAGCTGGAGGCGTCCCTCGACGGCCCCGTCGGGCTGTCGCTGGAACAACGGTTCGTACACCGCCGCGGGACAAAAGTACTGACACGGGTTCCCGTACTCGACGGTGCAGCGGTTCGCGCAGATGTCCGTGTCCGAAACGTGAAGATGCGCCGGCTGGTTTTCGTCGTGCATCGTACCGCTGTTGAAAACGTCCGTCACTTTGTCGAAGGTGATCACGTTGTCGGCTTTCACCCGCTTCTCTCGCTCGCGAGGCGGCCGCTCCGACAGCTTCTTCATCTGCGCGTAGCCTGGTTCGTTGCGTAAATGGTCGCTGATGCCGAAACCGCGGCCGCCCAACACGGTACTGACGCCGGCGTTCATCATCCCGGATAGCAGACCGCCCTTGAATGCTGCGTGGAAGTTGCGAGCGAGCCGCAGCTCATCGTACGCCCACGATTCTCGAAAACGGCGCTCCACATCGGCGAGCGCGGCGGCGTCGGCGGTTCCGGCCACAATGGCATCGAACGCGGTCTCCGCGGCCATCATCCCCGATTTGATCGCGAGATGAATGCCCTTCAGTCGCATGCCGTTGAGAAAGCCGGCCGAGTCGCCCGTCATGAGTAATCCGTCAGCATAGTTTCGTGGCATCGAATACAGGCCGCCCTCGGGGATCGCCTTCGCGCCGTACCGCAGCAGCTTTCCACCGTCCAGCATCGGCCGAATCGCCGGGTGCAGCTTGAAGCGCTGGAAGAGATCGTGCGGGTCGGTCGTTGGGTCCTTATAGTCGAGGCCGACCACCCAACCGACGTCCAGCACATCGCCCGCCATACCATAGATAAAGCCGCCGCCGAAGAGTTCCGGCGGATTCGGATACCCGAGCGTATGAATGACGCTCCCGGCTTTGACGCTCCCTTCCGGACACTGCCACAGCTCCTTGATTCCGACCGCGTAGACTTGCGGATCGCGGTCGCGCTGGAGTTCGAGTTTCTCCACCGCCTGCTTTGCGAGCGTTCCGCGCGGGCCTTCGCTGAGGATGACGACCTTCGCGAGAAGATCGGGACCTGGTTCGTAATTTGGTTTTTGTTTTCCATCGCGATCGATACCCTTATCACCGATGCGCACGCCCGCGACGCGTTCGCCCTCCCAGAGTAATTCCTGTCCGGGAAATGACGGGAACACGTCGGCGCCGTGCTGTTCCGCAATCTCACCGAGCCACTTCGTCAGTTTTTGCAGTGAAGCCACGTACTTGCCGTGGTTGCGCAGCGGCGGAGGAATGAAAGGCATGGCCAGCTTTGCCGTCGAGGACGTGAGCCACCACATCGCGTCGCTGGTCACGGGAGACTCGAGGGGCGCCGTGTTTTTCCAGTCCGGGAGCAGTTCGTCGAGCGCGCGAGGATCGAGGACCGCGCCGGAAATTCCGTGACTCCCGATCTCCCCGCCCTTCTCGATCACCATGACGGAGAGCTCGGCATTCTTCTGACTTGCGAGTTGCCGCAGCCGGATCGCCGCCGCTAAGCCGGCCGGCCCTGCTCCAACCACGAGGACGTCGACTTCGAGTTGATCGCGTTCTGCCACAGGTTGCTTTCCAAAAGCGGGGGAGAGCGAAGGACGTTCCGCGCCCCTCAGACTTACCCCCACATGGGCTTCGGACTGGTCGTGCGCGACGCCCGGAGCGAGGAAGTGCCTCTCAACGAGCGCATAGAGCCAGGCATGAAGCGCTTTGTTTTCACGAGTCTTGTGACCGTTACAATTTTAGGCTCCGCGACGTTGCCCTCATTGGGCGCGAGTGGTGCAGTCACTGCGGTCGCGACGCTGATCGCTCCGACGACGGGCGCCTACGTCGGCACGTTTACCGAGCAGTGTGGGAAAAACGGCAAGGCGAGCGTCGAGACGTATCTTGCTCAGCCGTTCACGCTTACGAAGACGCAGTATCTCGCAATAGATCAGAAGGGTACCTCGACGTTTTCAGCGACCGTGGCGGGGCACGGCGAATCCGTCTCGATCACCGCGTTTGGCGGCGACGGAGAGACGGGCTGCATCCCCGTCGGCACGCCCGTCTCACTGGTTGTCAGTCCCGGCGGACTCTTGAAGGGACAGCTCGTCATTGTCGGTCACGGAACGATCATCGCCCCGCAGTAGCGCAACGAGGCCTTTCAGGGCGGCGACGACGGCGACGCGCAGGATCGCGACGCGCTTTTCCCAGGCAAGGCAGCGCGGCGCCTCGAGCGTCATCGTGCGCTGCGCCGTGCCGGTCCACAGCAAATACATGCTGTACGGCAGACCTTCGAAATGTCGCACTTCAGCTTCGACGTCCGGCAGCACGCGGCCGCGCTCGAGCGTTCGGAGATGTGTCGCCGCGGCGGGATAACCGAGATCGAAGCCTTCATCGAGTTCCTCGACTGGTAAGCCCGCGCCATCCAGCGCCGCGATCACGCCGCGGCCGAGAGGCGCAGACCCTTCGACCAGGGGCTCGTAACAGTAAAATCCGCGCGCCTCGTAGTCTTCGTGAAGATCGAGGGAAAGCGCGAAGGACGCACCCACGTTTGTTCGCTCGATCGCCCTCGCCTCCGATGTCGTGGCGCTCCCGCCATCGCGGCTGAAACTGCGGTTGATGTCGTCGCCGTCGGCATTGGTGCGCGACCCCAGGGCGTAACCACTCGGGTTGTTGCAACACCACACGCGATAGCGAAAACGCTTATCGAGCAGGCCGTCACGGACCAGCGACAACAGTGCCCACGGCGCCGCCGGCTCATCGCCATGAACGCCCGCCGAAAGCGCGACTGCCGGCGCGCCGCCCGTTGTTTCGATATCGACGAGCATGATTGAGCGCGACGTACCGCCACAGGGAATGACACGCAATGCAAGGCCATCTCGCTGCGCGAGCACTTTCCACGCATCAGCGAGGGTTTCGTACGATGGCGCCGGCCCCTCGGGCACTGGAGGCTGCCTCATACCGAGCGCGAAGAAAAGGGCGCGGAGGTAGCGCCATGAGACCTCAGCCCTTTGGACGTCTTTACGTTTCGATCGTCTTGCTGGCAGCGTTGTCGGCTGTGGTGCGCGACGAAGCCTTCGCACGTACCTTGAAGCCTTCGCTGAGCAGCGCGCACTACCATATTATCTATTCCTTTGGTGGACGGCGCAACGACGGCGTCGAACCGTATGCCGGACTCACGGCGGGCACGAACGGCGTCTTTTATGGAACCACGTGCTGCGGGGGTGGTGGAAGCAATGCCGGGACGGTGTTTCAGCTCACGCCGCAGGGCTCCGGATATGCCGAACATATTCTCCATGCGTTCAATGGCGCCGAAGTCCCGCTTGCTCCCGTCACGGAGGATCTTTCCGGAAATCTCTATGGGACGACATCAACGACGGTCATGAGTTCTTCAGGCGGAAACGCCTGGGAGCTCGTACTGCACCGCGGGCACTACCGTTACGTCGTTCTTCTTGCATTCCCCATCGGCGGTCCATCGGACCCGTGGGGTCGCGGGCCGCTTGGTGGCCTTACCTTAGATTCAGCTGGAAACGTCTACGGAACGACGTATCAGGGTGCGCAATGCGAAGCCGGTACGGCGTTCGAAGCGAACACTACAGCGGTAGTGCATATCTTTGGGTGCATGAACGCGGACGGCGCGAATCCCGCGGCGTCGATGATTTCCGACTCGAACGGCACGCTTTATGGCACAACGCAGTACGGCGGCTCTTCGCGCAATTGCGGTTGCGGAGTGGTCTTCCGCCTGACCGGCTCCGGGCCGAGCCGAACCGAAACGATCTTGCACACCTTTGCAGGCGCTCCCAATGACGGCGGCCACCCTGTGGCCTCGCTCTTCCGCGGACCAAAAGGAGCCCTCTACGGAACGACGCCTCTGGGCGGTGCCTACAAGAATGGCACCGTCTACGTCCTGTCGCCTGTTGGATCGAAGTACCAGGAGAGCGTCCTTTATAATTTCAGCGGACCTGACGGCTCGACACCCGTGGCAAACGTCATCATGGTTAAGGACAATATCTATGGCACCACTGAGTTCGGCGGCGCCTATGGCTACGGAACCGTCTTCGAATTGTACGTTTCGCAAGGACACTACGTGGAACGCGTTCTCTATTCGTTCAAGGCTGGCACGGATGGGGCGTATCCACTCGGCGGGCTTGTCTACCAGAACGGCGCACTCTTCGGAACGACGGAGAAGGGCGGCTTGTGGTCTTCCGGAACGGCGTTCGAGTTGAGGCCCTAACTGAAGAGCGACTGGTCCAAGAGTTCGATCGGGTGAACGATCGAGAGAGCGCGGCCTCGTTTCGCGAGTAGGGCGCGAAACTGCAGCGTACATCCTGGATTCCCACTCGCGACGATATCCGGCGCAACGGAGATGACGTTGTCGACCTTTCGTTCTCCGATCTCCTCAGCGCTCTGGGGCTGAACGAGATTATAGATTCCGGCGCTGCCGCAGCACTGATCCCCGTCGGGAATTTCCAGCAGTTCCAGTTCAGGGACCGCCGCGAGCAGCGTGCGCGGCTGTTCGCGAATGCGCTGCGCGTTCGCGAGGTGGCAGGCATCGTGATAGGCGACCCGCGCTTTAAGTGGACCGCGCTCAGCAACCAATCCCCGGTCTGCGAGAAACTCGGTCACGTCTCGCACGCGTTCGGAAAAGGCACGGGCTCGTGCTTCCCACGAAGGCTCCGTTGCGAGCAGTTCGCCGTACTGCTTGAGCGTTGACCCGCAGCCTGCTGCGTTGATGACGATCGCATCAACGTCGCCCTCGTTGAAGCGCTCGATCAGCGCCCGCGCGAACCGCTTTGCCTCCTGATCTCGACCGGCGTGGAGTGAGAGGGCACCGCAACACCCCTGCCAGCTCGGCACGATCACATCGAAACCTTCCGCGGCAAGCACACGAATCGTCGCGGCATTCACGTTGGGAAAGAACACCCGTTGAACGCAGCCCGCCACGAGCGCGACGCGTCCGCGTCGCTTGCCGCGTGCCTTCGTAACCTGCGGCAAACGGTAGGTAAGGACATCCGCCTGGATTGACGGAAGCAGCGCATCGAGTTGTGCCAGCCGGCGAGGAAAGAGTCGCGCGAGCCCGCTGCGTCGCACGAACTGCTGCAATCCTAAAGCGGCGTACACGAACAGTGGCCAGGCGAGCACGCGGAGCCGGCGAGGATACGGGAAAAGCGCGAAGATCAGCGCACGAAACCAGCGGTCACCTCTTTGGCGAACAAAGTGGTCCTCGACCTTGGCACGCGTCGTCTCGATCAGGAGATCGTAGCGCACCCCCGACGGACACGCCGGAACGCACGCCATACAACCAAGGCAGGCATCGAAGTGGCCCACGACCGTCGCGTCCAGCGGGATGTTTGCGTCGGCGATGCCTTTCATCAAATCGATGCGGCCGCGCGGAGAATCCATTTCGTCGCCCCAGGACCGGTACGTCGGACACGCCGGCAAACAAAAGCCGCAATGCACGCAGTCAGCGATGAGATCGCGGTACGTTCGCGGTTCGCGTGCAGCCATCACAGATGTCCGATGAAGCGCCCTGGATTACAAAGACGTTTTGGGTCAAAACGTTCCTTGATCCG
>JAFAXE010000124.1 GCA_019241305.1 Vulcanimicrobiota bacterium | reverse complement strand
ACGAGCCAGGTGGACGTGTTCCGTGTCGAACCGCTCCCAAAAGCGAACGAAAACACGAATAAGAAGAACAGCGGAAACGCGAGCGACCAAAAGATCATCTCGCCATCGCGCCAGAAATACCACACGAAGTTCATGCGGGTCTGGACGACGAGCATACGAAACATCGGTTCTTAGGCCGCTGCCTCGGGGACCGTTTCTTCGATCCGTTCCCCCGTAATTGCCAAGAAGGCATCTTCGAGTCCGGGGCGGTGCAGGTCGAGCGATGAAATGCTGGCACCGCTGCGGTTTGCGTGCGTGACGATCGCTGCAAGCATTTGCCCCGGCTCTTTTCGCGTGACGACCGACCAGTGCGATTCCTCGTGCGTCCAAACGCCCGCGCTCGAGAGGCTTGAATCGAGATGGAATCCTTCGGCGTCGAACGAGATCGATGCGTCCCCTCCAAAGCGCTCGACCAGCCGAACTGGAGTGTCGCGCGCGACGATGCGGCCGTACTGGATGACGCACACGTCATCGCACAAGCGGTCCGCCTCTTCGATGTAGTGAGTTGTCAAGACGATGGTTTTCCCTGCGCGCTTCAATCGCTCGACCTCGGTCCACAGGACGCGCCGGCCGTACGCGTCCATTCCGGCACTGGGTTCGTCCAAAAACAGGACGTCGGGATCGTGTTGCAGCGCAAGCGCGAGCGCCAAACGTTGCTTTTCGCCACCCGACATCACGCCGACAAATCGGTCCACGCGGCCCTCGAGCCCGACCCTTGCCGCCATGGCGTCAGCGGCTGGTTTCAGCCCATAGTACACTGCGTAGAGGTCGAGAATCTCACGCGCCGTCGCTTTCTCCGGCAGCGACGTCGTTTGCAGCTGAACGCCGAAGCGCCCCCGCAAACGGCCGAGATCTTTCGAGCGGGCGGGATCCAGGCCTAAGACGCGCACGGAGCCTGAAGTCGGTCGCACGAGACCGATGCAACTCTCGAGCGCTGTGGTTTTGCCGGCTCCGTTGCGTCCCAGCAGACCGAAAATCGTTCCACTTGCAACGGAGAACGTGATGCCGTTAAGTGCCGTGACGTTGCCGTAACGCTTGAAGAGATCACGGACGGCAATGGCGTCGTTCACGGAAGTGAGCTACCGTCCGAATCGGCCGATGAGCTTACCTTCGGCGACGACGTGTCCTTCGACCGCCGCAACCAGTTGCGGCCCCGTTGTGGACGACGTTCCGCCGGGGACAAGCGCAACGTCGAGTGCGCGTACCGTGATGACGTAATGATGCGGCTTGTCGCCCGGCGGCGGACAGGGTCCACCGTACGAACTCGTGCCGAAATCGGCGTGGCCGATAATCGCGCCGTGCAGGCTTTCAGTGCGTGCCGCGGCGCCAGAATCGAGTCCGTGGATGCTCGCCGGTACGTTGAACACCACCCAGTGCCAGAATCCGTGTCCCGTTGGAGCATCCGGATCGAACATCGTGATGGCGTAGCTTTTCGTCCCTGCAGGAGCGCCCCGCCACGAGATCTGCGGAGACCGATTTTCAGCGCCGGACGCGCATCCGCGAAAGGCGTACACCGCCGGAATCGTTGCGCCGTCGGCAAAGGCGGAGCTCGTAACCGTGAGCCGGTCGGCCCGAACCGCTGCCCACCCCACGGCGGTCACCGCGCCCGCAAACAGCATGGCTCCCGCGGGGACCCGCAATCCGCTTACGAAGCAACGCGCGATGGTCACCGATGCCTCCTTCTGCGCCGCTCGTCCAGGACGGCACTAGCCAGCACGGATGCCCTACGACGAGAAGCCGTTCGAAGCATTTGCGGTGGGCGACCGAGCCACGTACACGAAACGGATTACCGAAGCGGACGTGCAGCGGTTCGCTCGACTCAGCGGTGATCGATATCCGGTTCACGTCGACGAAGAGTACGCGAAGACGACGCGCTTCGGTCGTCGCATTGCGCACGGGATGCTGACCGCGAGCCTCATCTCGACCGCCAACGGCCTATTGCTCCAGCGCCCGGGCGGCATTTCGGTGTCTCAAACGTTGCATTTCCGGGCAGCCGTCTATCCCGGCGACACCATTACCGCGGCCAGCGAGGTGATCGAAGTCATCCCCTCACAGCGCCGGCTCCGTTGTCGCACCACGTGCACGAATCAGCGTGGAGAAGTGGTCATCGACGGAGAGGCGATCGAGCAGAAAGACGCCGCTCCGGCGGCCGGCGTGTTGCCTGACCGCGCACCACGCGCTGTTACGCTCTACGCCGATGGGGGCGCACGCGGGAATCCTGGCCCAGCGGCGCTTGGAGCCGTCCTCGAGGACGCCGGCGGCAACGTACTCCGCGAGGTCGGCGAATATCTTGGGACGGCGACCAACAACGTGGCCGAATGGCGTGCGCTGATCGCTGGGCTCGAGGCTGCACTTGCCGAAGGGGTGCGCCGTTTGAAGGTGCGCCTCGATAGCGAACTCGTCGTCCGACAGCTTTCCGGCGCGTACCGTGTGAAAC
>JAFAXE010000163.1 GCA_019241305.1 Vulcanimicrobiota bacterium | reverse complement strand
CGTTCAGCGAGATCAGGCGAGCGTACCGGTAGAACGCGGTGTCTTCGTACGCTTTGGCCATCACGGGAGCCGTGTATTGCTGAAACTTCATCGCAAAGTGGACCACGTCACGCATGCGGTAGCGGGAGCGCGGGTCGCGCGTTGCATCGGTGCTGAGAATCGCCTCAAGGAACGTGAAGACGTTGAGATCCAGTGCAGAGGTCCGCTTTCGTGCCTGCGCGAGCGCCCAGTCGAGGTACCGGCGATCCTCCGCGCTCGCCCCGTCGCCGTCGACGTAGGTGCGGTAAACGGGAAAGGCCTCGATCACGTCTGCTAGCGCATCTCGCAGCACGACGCGCGTGAGGTCGCTCGAACGCCGATCGGTCTGTGCGATGCGGTCCAACTGATTCGCCAGCACCTCGAGCTCGCTCGCGAGGTTCACGTCCATAATGAGCCGTTTGCTCTCGGCGAGAATCTCCTCGAAGGTGCGGCGTTCTGCGGTGAAGGCACGATACATCGCTTCCATGCGGCGCTCGCTTTGCGCGTCGACGAACAATCCGTTCACAGCGTTCAGAAACTCGTACCCCGTCGTTCCAGCGACGAGCCAGTCATCCCGGAGCGATTCATGGCGCGCGAGAATTTTTTCGACGATGAGGTAAAGCGGATAATCCAGCGCGGCAGCGCGGATGCGGAGAAGCGTGGTGTAGGCCTTAGGATCGTAGAGGCCGTCGACGTGATCGATGCGCAAGCCCTGAACGAGACCATCTTCGATCAAGCGGAAGACAAAACGGTGCACGAGCGCAAAGCACTCCGCAACTTCCATCCGCAAGCCGGCGAGATCGTTGATATCGAAGAAACGCCGGTAGTTGATTTCGTCGAGCGCAACCCGCCAAAATGCCGGGCGGTAGTGCTGCGCTAAGACCAAACGGTGAAGCTCTTCGAAGCTCGACGGCGCCCCTGGTTTACCGGCAAGCCGCTTCAGCGCATCCTCGAGTGCTTGCGCTATCGCGGCCGCGCGCGACGCCAGCGTCAGCCGGCGTTTCGCCTCTCCCGCGTGCTGACGTAGCACATCGACGGTCGCTCCCCGCTTGGGAAGGCAGCGTTCGAAGCTCCAGCACAGCGCGCGCAGCTCCGCCTCTGCAGCCGGTTCCCGACGGAGTGCGGCGGCATCAGCGGCGAACCGAAGCACCGACGCGTAGGTATGCGGCGCGAGCGGAAACCGCTGATCTTCATAGATCAGCGCGAAGGTTCCACCGCTCGAGTCGAAGGCGAGGCGCAGTTCACCGCGCTCCAGGACGTCACCGTACGGCGCACCCAGAAACGGCAAGAGGAGTTTTCCTCGAAGCGCACGCTGCGCGGGATTCCAATCGATATCGAAAAAGGCCGCGTAGGGCGACGCGCGTCCCCATTCGAGAACGTCTTGCCACCATGGATTCTCCGCCCCGATACCGGTGTGGTTCGGAACGAAGTCCACCACTAAGCCCATTGCGCTGCGGTGCAGCTCCGCAACAAAATCTTCGAAGTCCGCGCGCGTTCCGAGTTCTGGGTTCAGCGCGGCGTGGTCGACGACGTCGTATCCGTGTGTGCTACCGGGACGTGCGGCGAAGATCGGTGATGCATAAACGTGGCTGATCCCCAGTGCGTGCAAGTAGGGAACGATACGCTGCGCATCCGTGAAGCGAAAGCCGCCGTGAAACTGCAGGCGGTACGTTGCGGACGGGACGGTTGGCGGCGCGGAGAGGGCCCGTTCGTTGTGTAACGCGGCGGCGAAGTTGGTGACGCGTTCATCGCGGGCCAGCGCTTCGACTTCCATCGGAAGCTTGCGTCGCCAGTTCGGGTGCTCGCTCGTCGTCCCCGGGACGTTCGACTGCTCCAGCACGCCGAGCACATCTTCGAGCGACGCCATCAAGAGCCGAGAACGGCTCTTTGCCAAGAAATGGTACGCCGCTTCGACCAGCTGCCGCAGGTCCTCAGCGCTCGCGTTTGCTTCTGCGATTCGCAGACGTTCTGCCAAAGCGTGCGCGACGTCGCCATCTTTGAGCAGTGCAGCAATGAGTGCGGCGCGTTCGTGTTGGCGCAGCCGCTGCTCCTGATCGAGCGACGTGTCGCTGCGCAAGAGGGCCAGCCTTGCGCGGAGCAACAAATCCTCGCCCTTCCAGAATCCTGGAAGCGTCGGCAGGTCATGCGTTCCGGTACTGACGAGGGCGAGTGGCGGGTACTCATCGGGAGGCTTGAACGCGCCGTCGTGATCACGCTCGAAGTACAGGAGGCGGTACGAAAAGATTCGGGACCACTGCAGCCGCTCGCGAAATCCTTCAGGAACGGTCCCGAGGTCTTCGCCGATGACGAGGCAACGATTGCGTTCCGATTCGAGCGCTACGAGCGCCAGTAACTCCGCGAGCGGATATCGGACGTACGCACCTTCGCTTGCGGAGCGTCCTGCCGGGATCCAGAAGAGCCGCTGCAAGCTCATGGCGTGGTCGATCCGAAGTGCGCCCGCATGACGCATGTTGGCACGGATCAACGCGACGAACGGCGCGAATCCTCGCTTGCGCAGGACCATCGGGTGAAAGGGTAACAGGCCCCAATTTTGTCCGTGGACGTTCAGCGCGTCCGGCGGTGCGCCAACCGTCACCCCGCGCACGAGTGACTCAGGATCTGCCCACGTTTCAGCTGAGGCACCGTCGACGCCAACGGCGAGGTCGCGATAGAGTCCGACCGGCATCCGGCTGCAAGCACTTGCGGCGCCGGCGAGCTGCAGGTCGGCATTCCACTGCAGATAACAGAAAAATTCGACGCGCTCACGCTGTTCCGTTGCAAAGGCATGCACGTCAGCGGAGCGAGGATCACGCAGCCCTTGCGGCCACGTCTCCCAGCTCCATGAATGCTCCCCGTAACCGATCCACTCGCGCAGCGCTTCGTAGATCGCAAGCCGCTCGAGCTTTTCACCGCCCTCGGCGACAAACGCCCAGAAGGCGCGCGCGCGCTCAGAACGCGCGCTCAGATGACGCCGCCGGAAGGACCGATAGCACAGTTCTAAAACCGGACGTTTGCACGCGGCGACACCGCCGTAGTCAACGAGCGGCGCGGCCCGCAGTTCCCGGAGCCGTCGAACGAAAGCCGTCTCGCTCGCGAGGCGTTGAGCGTCTCGGCTATCTTGGAAATCCGGAACCGCTTCGACGTCGAGGTACGCCACGTTGAGGTGCAGCCGGCTCGAGGGCGAATACGGGCTGGCGGCGTCGGGATTGTGCGGATCGAGCTCGTGCAACGGATTGACGCCTACTGCGGCGGCTCCGATCCCGTGCGCTGCGGTCACCAGCGTGCGTAGGTCGGTGAAGTCGCCCATCCCCCAGTTGCGCTGCGAGCGCAGACCGTAGAGCTGTGCGGAAACTCCCCAAAGCTTCGCGCCACCGGCCACGGCAGGCGGCAGATAACAGCGGGACGGCGCGACGATGAAGTCGGCCTGGCCGAACCCATGCACCTCCAGACGATGATAGCCAAGTGGTAGCGTAGGAGGGAGATCGAACAGACGGCGCTCGCGGCGTTCGTCCTCGATGATACGCTCGCCGACCGCCGGCTGCGCACTCCTCGACCAGATACCGTTGTGTTTGCGGCCGTGCTCTTCGGTGAGGTTCCACTCGATCGTAGCAGGAAAGGGCGCCTCGGCGCTCACGATACCGATACGCGCGACGGTACCGTGCATGGCGATTGTGACCGGATCGATGCGACGTCGCCATGGTGCCGACTCGAGCGCGGCGACGGTCTTTTTCAACCCTTGGGCGTCATCGACGTCGAATCCGAGTGCGGCCAGGATAGCGCGCGTCGTCTCCGGCGAAGCGACGGTTTCTGCACCGAAGTAGTTGCGGTACGATGGCTCGATTCCGGCCAGCTCGCCGAGGCGCTCGAGCAACGATGCAGCGCGGGCGTCGTTCACGTTTGCCGGTACCAGATCACTGACCACGGAGGAAGCGGCGAGCCGAGTCGCCACGCTGCGGCGTTGGCGCGATACAACGGCGGCGCCTGGAGCGCAGGCTGCGATGTGCCGGACACGTCAACGGGTTCATCGCCCAGATTTGCCCAGACGCTGAGGGACGCTCCGCCTGCAAAACTCCACGTCGCCGTAAACGCCGGCGCATGAGGGACGGTGAAAAACGAAGCGTCGGTTCGCTCCGTGGCTACGAGCGGCACGATCGCTTTTCGCCGCAACGAAAGAAGTTCGGTATAGCACCGCAGCATGCTCCGATGCGGCTCGAAATCGCGTTCGCTCCAATCCAGGCGGCTGCGTTCGAAGGTATCTACCGAGCAGGGGTCCGGAATACGTTCTCGCGCGTGAGCCTGCGAAAATTCACTGAACGACGCGAATTCCGCGCGCCGCCCGTCACGGACGCGTCGTGCTAATTCCGGTTCGAAGTCACAAAAAAACAGGAAAGGCGACGATGCGGCCCACTCCTCGCCCATGAAGAGCAGCGGAAGGGAGGGGGCAAGGAGCAGGAGCGCGGCCGCAGCGCTCACGCGCTCGAGAGGAACGAGTTGGCCGATGCGCTCGCCGAACGCACGATTGCCGATTTGATCGTGGTTTTGCAGGAACGTCACGAACGAAGCCGGTTGCAACGCGTTGCTCGGTTCGCCGCGCACCATGCCGCCTCGAAATAGTGAACGTTCGCCTTGATACGCAAACCCTTCCGTCAGCGCACGCGCGAGCAGACCTGCGGGGGCCGAGAGGTAGTCGGCGTAGTAGCCGTCCGCCTCGTGCGTGAGCAACAGATGTAAGGGGTGATGAACGTCATCATCCCACTGAGCGGCGAAGCGCTGCAGGAGACGCACGGAGTTCCCATCGTTTTCGAGCACCACGTACGCGCGGCCGTCGCGCGTCGCCTTGCCGGCGGCGATGAGCGTGGTGCCGATCTCGTCGAGCATCTCGCGTCGAGGACCGTCGAACATGGCGTGGACGGCATCCAGCCGCAGCCCGTCGAAGCCAAACTCGAGCGTCCAATACAGCGCGTTGTCGAGAAAGTAGCGCCGCACTTCGGGAGCGCCTTCGAAGTCGATTGCGGTTCCCCACGGCGTGCGATGACGGTCGGTGAAGAACTGCGGCGCATACCGCGACAGGTAATTCCCTTCTGGGCCGAAGTGATTGTAAACGACGTCTAAGAAGACGGCCAGTCCTTTGCGATGCGCTGCTTCGACGAAAGCCTTGAGGTCTTCGGGACGACCATAGCGGCTCTCGGGTGCGAATGGATACACGCCGTCGTATCCCCATCCGCGCGCGCCGGCAGACTCTCCAAGCGGCATGAGTTCGACCGCAGTGATCCCGAGATCGACGAGGAGGTCGAGTTTCTCGATAGCAGCGCGATACGTCCCCTGCGGTGTGAACGCCCCAACGTGCAATTCGTAAAAAACCAGCTCGTGCCAAAGCGTCGCGGCCCATGCATCGTCGCACCATTGGTATGCCGTGGGATCGATCACTTCGCTTGGGCCATGGACGCCTTCGGGTTGAAAGCGCGACGCAGGGTCTGGGACCGCCATCGTTTGATCGATGATAAAGCGATAGCGCGCGCCCCCTCGGCAGCCTGGGACGATGACGTTGAACCATCCATCGCCATGCGGTGTGAGCGCCAGCGTTTCGCGCTCCAGCGCGACGTCGACCGAACGCGCCGCCGGTGCCCACAGCGCAAAACGGACCGCACCGTCTTGAACGGCCGCACCAAACGGCATTCGGTGCACCCGAGTCAGACGGATGTTCCTTGAACTTTGGGCGTCGGCGCGCGCAACAGCACGAGGCTCCGTTCCGGGACGGCGAAGGAGGAGCCGGCCGGTATCGAGGTACGCGTTGCGCGCTCGGTAGGCCAGGCCGTCTCGAGGAGAAGCTCCCACTCCGGCAAGCCCTCGAGCTGCGGCAAGACGAAAGATACCGGCTCGTCGTTCGCGTTGAGCAGAAAGAGAAAACTATCGTCGATCTCGGGATAGCCGAGCAGACTGACGAACTTGTCACCCGGATCTCCTCCGAGAAGAAGTCCGATGGTACGCGTCTGCGAATGCCATGAATCGGCCGTCATCTCGCTGCCATCGGGCTGCAGCCACGTGATATCTTTGAGCGCCGCCTCATCGCTGAAGTGCGTGCCATGGAAGAACAGCGTCCGCCGAAGTGCCGGATGCCGAAGACGGACTTGAATCAGGGCTCGCGTGAACTCAAAAAGCGTGGGATCGCGCTGAAGGTTTTCCCAATGCAGCCACGTGAGCGCGTTGTCCTGGCAATATGCGTTGTTGTTTCCGAGCTGCGTCTGTCCGAGCTCGTCTCCGGACAGCAGCATGGGCAACCCCTGCGAGAGAAACAACGTCGCGAGGAAGTTGCGCTGTTGTTGCGCGCGCCGCCGCAGGATTTCGGAGTCGTCTGTGGGTCCCTCGACGCCGCAGTTCCAGGAGAAATTCTCGCTCGCGCCGTCGCGGTTGTCTTCCAGGTTCGCTTCGTTGTGCTTCTCGTTGTAGCTGACGAGATCGCGCAGCGTAAAGCCATCGTGAGCCGTCACGTAGTTGACGCTCGAACGAGGTCGTCTTCCGTGGCGTCCGAATAGATCGCTCGAGCCCGTCAGCCGAAAGGCGAGATCGGCGACGATACCGTCGCTTCCTTGCCAGAAGCGGCGAACGGTATCGCGGAATCTGTCGTTCCACTCGGACCAGCCTGGCGGGAAGTTGCCGACCTGGCGGCCGCCGCTTCCGAGGTCCCACGGTTCGGCGATGAGCTTGAGCCGCGACAGTCCTGGATCTTGTTGAATCGCTTCGATGAAGCCGCTGTGCCAATCGAAGACGCCATGGTCACCGCGCGCGAGCGCCGTCGCAAGGTCGAACCGGAACCCATCGACGTGCACCTCTTCCGACCAGTACCGTAGCGAATCCATGACCATCTGAAGGACGCGGGGACGACGGAGGTCGAGGGTGTTGCCGCATCCGCTCGCATCGTCGTAATACCGTTCATTACCCGAGACGAGCCGATAGTACGAGGCGTTGTCGATTCCACGGAACGAGAGCGTGGGGCCGAGTTCATTCCCCTCCGCGGTATGATTGTACACGACGTCGAGGATGACTTCGATGCCGGCACTATGCAGATGCTTGACCGTGGTTTTGAGTTCGCTCAAGCTTGCGCTCGCGAGGTAGCGCGGCTCGGGAGCAAAGTAGCCGATGGTGTTGTAACCCCAGTAGTTGCGAAGTCGCCGTTCGACGAGGTTGCGCTCATCGACGAAGGCGTGCACCGGCAAGAGTTCGACGGCCGTCACCCCGAGGCGCTGCAGATGTTCGATGACGTGCGGGGAAGCCAGCGCAGCAAAGGTTCCGCGCTGGACGTGCGTGACGCCGGGATGCAGCATCGTGAATCCGCGAACGTGCAGCTCGTAGAGAATCGATTCGTGCCACCGCGTGTGGAGATGACGGTCATTGCCCCACGTGAAGGCGGTATCGATGACGGCGCACTTTGGCATTCCGGCGGCATTATCGCGCCGGTCGAAGCTGAGATCGCTGCGCGGCGACCCGACGCGATAGCCAAAATGCGCGTCGTTCCAACGAAGTACGCCCGCAAGCTGCTTGGCGTAGGGATCCAGCAACAACTTATGGTGATTGAAGCGGTGGCCGCGCGCGGGGTCGTATGGCCCGTACACCCGGTATCCGTACAGCAATCCTGGGCGCGCGTCCGGAAGATAACCGTGCCAAATTTCGTCGGTATATTCAGGAAGCGCAATGCGGCGCAGTTCGCGGCGTCCGCGTGCGTCGAAGAGGCAAAGCTCGACGCGTTCCGCGTTCGCGGAAAACAGCGCGAAGTTTACGCCTTTACCGTCCCACGTCGCGCCGAGCGGATAGGGGCGTCCCGGCCAAACGGCGGCGCGCACTAGGATCCCACGGAGCGTGCCAAGACGACCGCCGCCAACGGCGGCACGGTCAGCACGAGTGAATGCTCGCGTCCGTTCCAGCGAACCGCTTCGCTTTGCAGCGTTCCTTCGTTGAGGACGCCGCTGCCGCCATAGACGGTCGCGTCGGTGTTGAGAACTTCGCGGTACGGACCGCCTTGCGGAACTCCAAGGCGAAAGTCCGTGCGTACGACGGGGGTGAAATTGACGACAACGGCGACGAACGTTCCGTCCGCGGCGAAACGGAGATAGCTGAAGATCGATTGTTCCGCGTTATCGGGATCGAGCCACGCGAAACCATCCCGTTCACAGTCGAGCTCGAACAGCGCGGGTGTCGTCGCGTAGAGTCCGTTCAAGTCGCGGATGAGATGCTGGACGCCCTGGTTCCGAGCGTTCTCCAAAACCTGCCAATCGAGTCCGCGGTCGTGATTCCACTCCGTTTCTTGTGCGAACTCGCCGCCCATGAACAGCAGCTTCTTGCCTGGGTGGGTCCACATGAAGCCGTAATACGCGCGCAAGTTCGCAAACCGTTGCCACTCGTCACCCGGCATTTTGCCGATGAGCGAGCGCTTGAGATGAACGACTTCGTCGTGTGAGAGCGGAAGGACGAAATTTTCGTCCCAGGCGTACACGAGACCGAAGGTGATCTTCCCATGGTGATGTTTTCGAAAGAGGGGGTCTTCCGCCATATAGTCGAGCGTGTCGTGCATCCATCCCATGTTCCATTTGAAGCCGAATCCGAGACCACCGTCCCAGGTAGGGCGTGATACCTTGGGCCACGTGGAGGACTCTTCCGCAAAGGTTGCGATCCCCGGATTGGCATTGTACGCGGCTTCATTACAGTGACGCAAAAAGGTCACCGCGGCTTCGTTCTCGTTACCGCCGTGTTCGTTCGGAATCCATTCACCCGCGCGGCGTCCGAAGTCGAGGTAGAGCATTGAGGCAACCGCGTCGACGCGGAGTCCGTCGACGTGGTAGCGGTCGAGCCAGAACAGCGCATTGTTGATAAGGAAATTCGAGACTTCTCGCCGGCCGAAGTTGTAAATCAGCGTGTGCCAGTCGGGATGCCAAGCGCGACGAGGGTCGGCGTGCTCGTAGAGGTGCGTCCCGTCGAAGCACTCCAGGCCGTGCGCATCGCTCACAAAGTGTCCCGGAACCCAATCGACGATGATGCCAAGTCCAGCAGCGTGCGCGCGCTCGACGAATGACGCGAACTCCACCGGTGCCCCGAAGCGGCTCGTCGGCGCAAAGAGTCCGAGAGTTTGGTACCCCCATGAACCGTCGAAAGGGTACTCCGCGACGGGCAAGAGCTCGAGGTGCGTAAACCCCAAGTCTTTGGCGTAGGGCACGAGCGATTCTGCGAGCTCGGCGTAACTGAGATAGGTATTATCCGGATGCCGCTTCCAAGAACCGAGATGAACCTCGTAGATCGAGATGGGCGCGTCGCGTCCGTTTGCACGTGGACGGCGTCGCGCCCAGGCGCGGTCGTTCCAGGAGCGCTTCCCCGGTGCTGCGATCACCGATGCCGTTGCCGGTGGCCGCTCCATTTCAAACGCGAACGGATCGGCTTTGAGCGGGAGCCGTTCGCCGTTTTGTGCCACGATTTCGTACTTATACGCCGTGCCGAGCGCGACGCTGGGAATGAATAATTCCCAGACGCCCGCCTCCACGCGGTAGCGCATCGGGTGACGCCGGCCATCCCAGTCGTTGAAGTCGCCGACGACGGCGACACTGCGCGCATTGGGCGCCCACACCGCAAAGATTGCGC
Source organism: Vulcanimicrobiota bacterium (assembly GCA_019241305.1). Taxonomy (GTDB): domain Bacteria; phylum Vulcanimicrobiota; class Vulcanimicrobiia; order Vulcanimicrobiales; family Vulcanimicrobiaceae; genus JAFAXE01. The sequence goes on along the minus strand of JAFAXE010000163.1, from coordinate 4,363 downwards.
CCTTGACGCGATCGATCGTGGCCGGATGCGCGCCCAATTTCGCGGCGAGCCGCCGGTGCGTTCCCTCCGCCATCAAGAAAAGGTCGACATCTCGCAGGATGATCCCAAAGCGATACGGATCTTCGAATTCGCGAATCGTGCCGTCAGCGAGTACGGTGCGCAAACGGTAGCGGAATGGACGGGATCCTGGAACGTTGCCGGCAAACAGCCCCGCTTCGTCGACGCGGGAAAGCGTCGCAACCGGCTCGCTGCGTGGCCCTTTGATCACCTCCACCGATGCTGCCTGGGGAAGGAATGCGCGAACGACCAACCCTTCCGGCACCTCATGCATTCCAAGGACGGAAAAGGGATCGGCATGCGAATGGTCCGCGTTCAGGCGTGCGGCCCCGAAGTGACGAACGGATCGGCGCTTTGCGAATCGAACACGCGCGCGAGCCCTTCGAGCGGGATGCGTACCCACGATGGCCGGTGTGTCAGTTCGTAGTCGATTTCGATGAACGCGTTTTCAATGAGGAAGAGGTCGAGCAAGTTTTGTGTGTCCGCTGCGCGCCGGGGATACGAAGGGCAGCCCGCGATGGCATCCTCGTATCCCTTCCGAAACGCGAATGCGGCCCGTTGCTCCCAGTCGCGAGCGAGAGGCTCAAGGGCGCGAACGTCCTCCGACCGATCCATGGCGACGCCCCTGACCGAAGCGACGGCAGCGTAGTTGAAGGACCGCAGCATTCTTGCAACGTCGCGCAGCGGTGACGTCTTGCCTCGGCGTCGCTCGAGCGCATCACCGAATCGACCGCCGACGCCGACGAAGAGCGGTCCTTTCGGCGAAACGAGCACGTTGCCAAGATGAAGGTCAGCGTGATGGCGCGTCTTTACCTGCTCGTCGAGCGCAGCATTCGTTTGCGTAATGCGTTTCATGATCTCGTCGCGTCTCGCAATCAGCGCCCAAGCGGCATCGTGCAACTCCGGCGGCAGACGCACGAGGTCATTCTCAAGCCGGCGCAATGCGGTGAGTGCGGTTTCGCGCGCCTCGGCGATCCAGCCGGCGAGATCATCTTTCTTCACCGGCTCAGGATCGAAGGTGGCATCGCCCGTTGCCGTGGCAAACGCGCGGTGGAGCGCAGCCACTTGGTTTCCGAGCACGCGCGTACGCTCGAGAAAAAGGGCGTGGTCGTCGGCCGCCGGCTCACGGTCGCGCGTGCTGCGCGCCCGTCGATCGGCAAAAAACCGCTCGAGATATCCCAGCGTCGCGGACCATGCATCGCCCTGGCTCTCCACGTAGGCGTAGAGAATGGCCAGCGCGCGAGCGACATCGTCGGCGCCCTCGTATTCGATGTGTCCGAGCAACGCGGGTACGTGTGGAAATTCCAGGCGATCGAGAAAGATCGCCGCCTCCACTTCCGGATGCGGTCCGGGCGAGAGATGGCGGAATACCTTGACCAGCACGCTTTCGCCGACGATGAGCGACGAGTTATCTTGCTCGATTTCCAGCGGCCGAACCGTCGGGGATCGCGGAAGGGTGAGCGCGCGAAGCCGCTCGCTGCCGTGGCTTTCGATTGCGCCATGCGCGGAGATGCTGCTGCGCTCCGTTTTGACATGCTCGACCATCCCAAGGACGACACCATCGCACAAAAGCGCATCGACGAGAACACCTTCACGGTGGCCGCTGCGCGTCCGCGCCAGCGCGCCGCGCACGGCACGAGTGCCCGTCGCCGGCGACGCGTCGTCGACGACCGCGAGCGGCAAGCACACCTCGCTCGTGGCGCCGCTGGCGAAAGCATCGACCGCCGCCACCACCGCAAAGGCGAGCGGTTCGCCAGTTCCAATCGGAATGGCGTCGATCATTCTGACCGCCGGCAAACGGCCGCGCTGCGCGTACCATCGTTCTCGCGCGATGAAGGAAGGCAGAATCTCGGATTCGAGCAACACGCGCGCGCGTTCGTCGACCGCCGTCGCGCCGCCGCGAGAAAGCACCAGCGTTTGCAACTCCGGGAACGGTTCGGCGACGCCCGTTTCCCACAGTGCGGGCGCCGGTTCCGCGAGGAGGAACCAGAAGAAAGCATGGCCCCCGAGCGTCAATGGGTAGCGATCGTCACCGATTGACGGAAATGGACTCCAGCCGAGCATTTCCATCGGCACGCGGCCCTTCCAGCGCGACAGGTCAAGTGAGAGGGGCTGCGCCGAACGTGCCAGGTTCGCAACGCACAGGACCGTTTCGTTCCCGTACTCTCGCACATAGGCGATAATTTTGCGATTCGCCGGCTGAAGTAGCGTCAACGTTCCTCTGCCAAAAGAGCGATAGCTTTGGCGCACCGCGATGAGGCGGCGCAACCAGTTGAGCAGGGACGATGGATTTGTCCGCTGTGCCTCCACGTTGACGGCGGCATAGCCGTACACGGCGTCCATGATCGGAGGAAGGTAGAGCCGGGCGGGATCGGCGCGCGAAAACCCGCCGTTGCGATCCATCGACCACTGCATCGGCGTCCGTACGGCATTGCGGTCGCCCAGAAAGATATTGTCGCCCATGCCGATTTCATCGCCGTAGTACATGATCGGCGTTCCCGGCATCGAGAAGAGGAGTGCCGTCAAAAGCTCGATGCGGCGTCGATCGTTTTCCATGAGCGGCGCGAGACGACGCCGGATCCCGATGTTGACCCGCGCCTGCGGGTCGATCGCATACGTGCGATACATCGTGTCGCGTTCACGTTCCGTGACCATCTCGAGGGTCATCTCGTCGTGGTTTCGCAGGAAAATTGCCCACTGGCAGTCCTCAGGGATATCCGGAGTCTGCCGAATGATATCGAGGATAGGGTAGCGATCTTCTTCGGCGATGGCCATGAACATGCGTGGCATGAGCGGGAAGTGGAATGCCATGTGACATTCGTCGCCGTCGCCGAAATATGGACGAACGTCTTCCGGCCACTGATTCGCCTCAGCCAATAGTACGCGATCGGGAAACTCCGCATCGAGAAGGGCGCGGAGAATTTTCAGGATGCCGTGCGTCTCTGGGAGATTCTCGCAGTTCGTTCCTTCCCGTTCGCAGAGATAGGGAACCGCGTCGAGCCGCATCCCATCGATGCCGGTCGCAAGCCAAAAACGCATGACGTCGATGACGGCGCGGATGACGTGGGGGTTTTCAAAATTGAGATCCGGTTGATGCGAAAAGAAGCGGTGCCAGTAGTACTGACCTGCCACCGGATCCCAAGCCCAGTTCGATGTTTCGCTATCGGTAAAGATGATGCGTACACCAGAATACTTCGTGTCGGTGTCGCTCCACACGTAGAAATCCCGAAGCGAGGAACCGCGCTTCGCGCGCCGCGCGCGCTGAAACCAGGGGTGCTGGTCGGACGTGTGGTTGATGACGAGTTCGGTGATGACGCGAAGGTCGCGTTCGTGCGCGGCCCGCACAAAAGCGCGAAAGTCGCCCATCGTCCCGTAGCGTGGATTGATGGCCTTGTAATCGGAAATGTCGTAACCGTCGTCGCGCAGGGGCGAGGGATAGAAGGGCAACAGCCAAATCGCGGTCGCGCCGAGCTCGCGAATGTAATCGAGCCGCTGCGTGAGCCCCGCAAAGTCCCCCATGCCGTCACCGTTGTCATCGAAGAACGCCTTGACGTGGAGCTGATAGACGACGGCGTCCTTATACCAAAGCGGGTCGCGCGCCACGATCCCCTCGTTGCTCGGGACGGACCCCTTTAGGCGGTCAGTTGACGCGCGGTTGGACGGGGGCCAGACCCTCCGCCGCCTGTAGCGAAACGGTGCTCTTGTTCCGGCCGTATGAGTAATAGAAAATGAGCCCAATGACGAGCCAGATCAGAAACACGAGCCAGACGATGGGGAAGAAGCCCCAGACGAGCGGGTTGCCGTTCTTGAGGAAGTAGATCAGGAACAGTGCTGAGACGGCGGACAGTATCGGAATGACGTACGGACCGAATGGAATCGTGAAGGCCGATTTTAATTCGGGGTGACGGTTGCGAAGCAACGGCACCGCAAGGGACGTCAGCACGAAGGCGGCCAGCGTCCCCATGTTCGTGACGGAGCCTAGCAGGCTAATGGGGAAAAATGCGCCGGCGGCCGCGATCAAGATGCCGAAGATGATTTGGGAAAGCCAGGGCGTGCGCCACGAGGGATGCACGACGGTGAAGGCTCTCGGGATCAAGCCGTCACGCGACATGGCGTAAAAGACGCGCGTCTGGCCGAACATCATGACGAGCAGAACCGTGGTGAGCCCGGCGATCGCGCCGAGCGAGATGATCACGCTTGCCCATCCGAGGCCGACGTAGCCAACGGCAAACGCCACCGGAAAGTTGACGTTCAGTTTGTAGAACGGGACGATGCCGTTGAGAATCGCGACGACGATGATGTACAG
>JAFAXE010000148.1 GCA_019241305.1 Vulcanimicrobiota bacterium | reverse complement strand
CAGCGCTTTTCAACTATCAGCCGTTCCTGAACGTGCCGCCTCTCGATCATCCCGGTCAAACGTTTCCTGCCTGCGGCAGCGGCTACAACGTCTCACGCAAGACGCCGGTTTACATCAACGGCGTCTTTCAAGGGACCAGCCCATACTTTTACTGCCAAAACTACGCGCAGGAGCTTTATTGGACGTATGATCAATTCCACGATGCCCCCGATGTGGGAAGCATTCACCCTGCGGTCTACGTGAATTACGACTTCACGTATCAGCACCAGTTCCGAAACGGTATCGGCTTGCGCTTTACGCCTTTCTACAAGCTCGGCTCGAGCCTGCCCTCGTACGCGCTCATCAGCGAGGTCGTCAACCCGGCGACAGGCGTGATCCTGTCGCAGGTTTTCAATACGAATAATCGGGGAGTGAATCGCACGACCGGCGCGGAGCTCGGGATCACGACGCCCGACCGTCCCGTCGGACTTTCGGGCTTTTTGTCACTCACCTATCAAAACGTCTTCAACAGTACTCCGCCGCTCATCGGCGGTGAAGACGCGCTACCGATCAACGCCTCAGGTTCGCTCATCCTGGGGGACGTCTATCGGGCAGGATACGTTTCACCATTCGTCGCGCGGCTCGGCGTCGAGTACAAGACCGCAAGCGGCTGGCGCTTCAACCCGATCCTGCAGTTCGACCGCGGCTACCCGTTCAACGTCGGCACCACCATCGCGTCGAACGTCCCGCTCGCCTTCGGCTTTGCCAACATTCCGCAGATCAACTTCGGCGCGGGTGTCACGCAAATTCCGGGTTTCCTCGGGGTGACGGGGCCAGGCCTGTCCACGCAGTACGCGGACCCAGCCTACCCCGGAACCGCCTATCATCCCAACATCGCCGCGACGCGCGGCACGCCCGAAACGTCGTCCGCCGGCGGCGTGCTCTCTCGCCCGGAACTCGGCGCAAACTTGTCCGTCGAGTATACGAGGGGCAGAAACACTCTCGGAATCTTCATGCAAAACGTGTTCGGAAACGTATACTTTGGAAGTCATTTGCAGGTGAACCCCTACTACCAACCAGTCGCGACGGGCGTTGCCGGACCGCAAACCGGACAGATTCCGCAGGCCAACCCCAACTACGGCGGCGGGGTCTTCCGAAACCGCGGTTACGCGAACATTCCGGTAGACGCCTACGGCAACGGCCCCTATATCCTGTTACCGAACCAGCCCACGACACTCCAGTTCTACTACCAATTTTCGTTGTAAAGCAAGGCAACTCAGCCGACTGATCTGATGAAGAACCAAATTATCCAGCTCACGGAAAAGGGCACGCATTGTACGATCATCGAGGTGCTCTCGGACATCGACGTCACGACCGCGCGGGTCCTCGATGGTGGGCTACAGGACGTCGCCGAAGCAGGCCGGCGCGCCGTCGTCGACCTGAGCGAGTGTCCCTACATGGACTCGAGCGGCATCTCGGTCCTCATCAAGCACACCCGGCGCTTGTCCGAGCCGCTCTTGGTGGTCGCACCCGAAGGAAGTTTTGCGCGCCGCGTCATTGAGATCACGGGCGTCAACAGGGTCGTCGCACTGGTGGACACGCTCGACGCGGCGCTCGTCAGTTGTGACGCCGAAGCGAGTGCCGTCACCGCCGATAAGGGTTAGCCGTCGCGTCCTAGGCGACGGAACACCGGTCCCACCAGCGGATCCATGTCGATGATACGGCGTTCGTACTCTTGCAGATGCATGCGCGCGCGTAATTGACGCGCTTCGGTGCGTCGGCCGTCTAAGGCGAGAGCCGCCACCACCAACTCGTCATCGTCACTCAGGCGTTTGCGAGCCTCGGCCTGAAGCCGTCCCGCTTCCGCATCCGCATTTCGGCGCAAACCCAGACGCAAATCGGCGATGGCACCGAGTGCGCGGAGCGCCCGCGACGTCGACCAGTCGTGCGGATGCACGTCGTGCAAAACGCTGTTCAACTCCCGGTACGCGCCGCGCTGCAGGAGCGTAGCCGCCAGCCCGATGCGGGCCATGTCGTACGTTGGATTCAGGTCCAAGGCGGTCCGGAAATCGGCGGCCGCCCTGTCAAAATCGCGCAGGTAGTACCGCGCCCACGCGCGCCACGTCGTGATTGCAACGTTTTCCGGCTGCAGCTCCGCGGCCGCTTCGAAATGTTGGGAAGCGGTGCGCACGTCGCCGTGGACCAACACTTGGATCGCGTACCATTCGTGCGCCTCCGGATTTTCCGGATCGAGCGCGATTGCACGGCGCAATTCCGCGACACCCTTGGTTTCATGCTTCGTTTCCATGAGCGCGAGGCCGAGTGCGGCATGCGCAACACCCGAGTCGCCGTCCTTTGCGACCGCCGTCTCGGCGTAACCGAGCGCGTGCCTGGCGAGCGTCGCGCTGCGGCGCGGGTTCATCTCAGAGTCAGCGCGTACCGCCCAGACCTCCGAGATCCCGGCATATCCGAGCGCGCTGTTCGGTGCGAGCGAAATCGTCTGCCGGAAGTAACTCTCGGCGCGCAGCAGGTTGTCGGCGCCGCGCTTTTCCCAGAAATACCGGCCAAGCGCGTAGGTGCGCGAACCCGGGAAAGCGTGCGCGTTTGCATCTCGTCCGACGAACGCTGCACCCGCCGGAAGAACGAGCAGCGCGGCGGCGGCGAGTCCAGCGGCAACCAGCGAACGTGGACGCTGTGGCAGCAAATCACCGTTCGACGCGGCTTGCAGCAACGGGATGTTCGCGCGTAGCCGGTATCCGCGTCTCGCAACGTTCTCGATCGATATCGAGCGGTCGACCACGAGCGCGCGCCGGAGCACGTACACCTGCTGTGGCAAGTTTCCCGGCTCGACAAAGCCGGCGGGCCATAACCGTTCGCGCAAGATCTCGCTTGACACGACGTCATTCGGGTGTGCCAACAAGATCGAGAGCAACTCTGCCGACTTCGCGGTGAGCCGCACCTCGTGACCATCACAACGTATCGACCCGGCGTCCGGGTCGAAGGTGCAGCGCCCAAACCGATGGTGGATCACGGAGATCGCCTCATTCCGAGGGGGAGCAACTATTTCTCTAGGTTTGCGAGGCGCAACCATCATCCTGCCGGCACCACGGCAGCGCTCCCTCACATCTTTCAGGACGTTACGAGGCCGTCAATTCCCTCCCGCCGCGCACCCGCGAATCGGCCGGCTCATGCCACGCCAAGCGCGCCAGCCGCCGTGCCTCCCGAACGCGCCACGGCCAAGAACTGCCCTCGAGAAAGCCGACGGCCTCCGAGGCCGCACTTCTGGCGGCACGGTGCTCGCCGCATGCGGACAACGCCTTCGCCAGCGTCAGGAGCGCTTCGCCGTAGTGGCGACGCGAACCGGACTCAGCCAGCACCCGGTTTGCTTCTCGCGCGATACCGAGGGCGTCTCGATTGCGACGCTGCAAGAGGAGCGCCTCCGCCTGACGCAGCGTGGCGAGCGCGGGATTCGCCTGGTTTCCCGTCTGAGCGGCACCTGCCGCCTCCAATGCGCGTGCCGCGAGCGGCGCCTCTCCGATCTCGACGGCAATGCCGGCGCACTCCAGTGCAGCTCGGCGCGCGTCGCCGGCGATGAGCGAGCCCGCGGCATGCTCGAGCGCGGTCACGAGTGCAGCGCGCGCTGCATTCCCATCGCCGAGCGCTGCGTTTGCAAGCGCGATGACGAGATGAGCCCGCACCGTGTGGCGCGGCAACGCGTGTTCGCCCGCGAGAGAAGACGCTTCGGCCGCTACGCGGAGCGCTGCGGCGGGGTCGCCTCCCGCGATCAGTTCGGCCTCGGCTGCGGCGAGTGAAGCGTCAAGCCGCAAGTCTACTGGGCAGCGCAGTCCTTCGAACACCCCCGAGGCCGCGGCGAGCATCGAGCGCGCACGTTGCGCGGCTCCCGACTCGAGACAGGCTTCAATGAACAGAACGAAGGCCGCGCGGTAGGTCTCTGTTGCTTCCGGCGTTGCGTACCGCGCGTATGACGCCGACGGCGTACGCGGATGAGGTCCATCGACGAGACGACCAAGTATCGTCAGCGCCGCCGCCGGATTGCATTCCGCGCAGGCCTGCAGGGCTTCGGCCATCCCGATCTCGGCGACGGCCACAGCATGATGCGCGCCATTTCCGAGCAGCGCCGCGCATCGCTTCGCACGGGCGAGCGATTGTGTTGCGCGGCTCGGCTCATCCAAACGCCACCACACCGACGAAAGACGTGCGGCAACGGTTGCGGCGACGAGAGCATCGCCGTCCGCCTGAGGCAACTCGCCCAGCCGCGCGGCCGCTTCACGCAGCCGCCCCTGTGCGGCCATCAGCCGTGCCCGCTCGAGATGCACGGCCGTCGCGGAAGGCGGCGGTGCTTGCGAGCTGGAGGGTGTCCCTCGGTCCGCCGCGAGCGCTTTGCGTAACCGCTCGAACGCCTCGACGCGCTCGCGGTAAAAGGTTCGCATCGAGATGCCGAGATCGGAAGCGACGACCTTGTGCAGCTGGCCGCCCAGATCGCAGCGGTTGATGATGGCGAACTGCCGCTCAATCCGCTCCGCTTGCATGCGCGTCTTTCCAGCGCGTTCGAACGTCGATAGGGCCCGCTGGACGCGGGCCCGGGTTGCTTCGCCGGATGTTTCCTCGCCCGAGAGCCCCGCATCGCGCAACAAGGTGCTGAGGTCGCGATACGGCGCGGGCGTGCGGTCCTTCGCCATGACGCAAGTCTACGTCGACGTGCGCCGCGCCCCAATCAATGGGGCATCAATGATGCTCGCGTGATAGCGAGGCGGCGAAACACCGGCCCCACCAAAGGATCGAGATCGATCATGCGCTGAGCAGCTTCATTTTTCTCCAAGTGAAGACGGGCACGAAGGCGTAGGGCATCTTGCCGGTGGCCACCCAGAGCAAGCGCAGCGACCACGAGTTCGTCGCCGTCTCCGACCTTTCGCGACGATTCCTCAGCCCCAAGCCGGCGCATCTCCGTCTCGGCTATTCGCCGCTCACCCAGCCGTAAGTCCAGGATCGCGGTAAGCCCGCGCAGGGCAAAAATCTCCGAACCACGCGCATCGTGGGACTCGCGGGCGGCTTCACGAGCCTCGCCGTACCGGCCACGTTCGATGAGCGCGGTCACGAGGCCGATCTGAGCAATTCCATACGATGGATTGAGCGCTAGCGCGGTGCGGAAGTCGTCGATCGCTTCATCTTCGTCGTGCAGATCGTACCGGGCGACGGCTCTCCACCACGCGACCGCTACGTTCGCCGGTTGAACTTCCGCCGCGATTTCGAAATGCTGTCGCGCCGTGCGCACGTCGCCGCCGTACAGCAGCCGGATTCCGTACCACTCGTGCGCCTCGGCGTTTCGAGGGTCCAAATCGATCGCGCGGCGCAGTTCGGCAACGCTTTCGCGTTCAGAAGCGCCCGCTTCCATAAGGGCAAGACCGAGTGCCGCGTGAGCCGCGGCGAAGTTCGGATCCTTCTGGAGTGCGATTTGTGCCGCACGGACCGCGCGTCGCGCCATCGCACGCTGCGCCGGAGTCCCGTACGGCAGATCATCCGCCAGAACCCCGAAGACGTCCGCTTGACCGGAGTATCCCTTTGCGCTAAAGGGCGCCGCCGCAACGGTTTGATCGAAAAAGCCCATCGCACGCTTGAGATTTTCGGGACCGCGGCGTTCCCAAAACGTCCTACCCAACTCATACGCCCGGTCTCCCGGGACACTCATCCGCAGCAGCGTTGGATCGTGGACCGTGGCGGGTCCCGGCAAAACGAGAAGAAACGCTGCAGCGAAGGCGGCTCCAAGCCCGCGCCATACCGCACCTGACGAAGGCGCACGAAGTCGTGGGACGCCTGCGATGCGTGCGCGCAACCGGTAGCCGTGTCGCGCGACGTTCTCTACCGAAACCGTTGGGTCGACGGCGAGCGCCCGTCGCAGCAAGTAGACGTGTTGCGGAAGGTTCCCGCTCTCGACGAAGCCTTCGGGCCACAAGCGTTCGCGTAGTTCTTCGCTCGAGACGAAGCTGTTTGGATGCTCGAGGAGCAACGCGAGCAGTTCCGCAACTTTACCGCGCAGGACCAATTCCTTACCGGCGCAGCACAGCAGCCGCGACGACGAATCAAACCTGCAACGACCGAACCGATACCGACCCAAGTCTCACCTCGCGAGACGGAAGCCGGACCATGGTTCATTCGCCGCGTAGGAGAGACTCCCGCTTTTTGGATACGGTCAGCCCGCGCGTGCTACGTCGGAAATTCGAAGTCCCGGGTACACGCGGCGCCGCATCGAGCGAGGAACTGAAAGCCGCCGCGCGGCGCGCAACCGCGCGGGACGTACAGCTTCGGGCAGAAGGCGCAAGGCTTCGCTCGCGCTCCGGCGCGCCGACCTCATCTCGCCGCGAGCCGCCGCCGTTCGCGCACACGCGAAATATGCCTCGCCGAGCGCCCGTCGCGACTGGAACGACGACAATATCTGGACGGCCTCCGCGGCACGCGCTGACGCTTCAGCTCGGTCACCGATCGCGAGCAGCGCTTCGGCTTCGATTCGCCGCACGATACCGGATCGGAACTCCGACTGATTGGCGGCAGCCGTGCACGTTCTCGTTATCTGAAGGGCGCGCTCGCCGTCACCCATTTCTACGAACGCGGAGGCGAGTTCCAACGAGGCCGAAGTTCGCAGTGGTCCCGGTTGCAGATCGGCGAGCGCGCGCAGCGCAGCGTGCAAATGCGAGAGAGCCGTCGCGGACTCCATCGACTCTGCCGCGGCGAGAGCTGCGACGCGCAAGGCATGCGCGGCGTAAAACTGCAGGCCGCTCGCGGACGCGCTCGCATACGTCGCGAGCGCGTCGCTTTGCACGATCGCCGCGTCACCACCGAGCAACAACGTGCATTCCGCAAGCGCCACCGCGAATGGCGTTTGCGAAGGAGAGCCATCGCTCGTCGCTGCTTTCGCTAACTCGAATGCCGCGCGCGTTTCACCTCGTGCGAGATGCGCGCCGATGCGCCCGCGGAGAACTAAGCGGGCCGCGTCGACGGCGTATTTCGCGTGCGCCTGTAGCATTGCGGCGATGCGCTCGTACTCGCGCAGAGCGTCTTCGAACGCTCCCTCAGCGGCGCGCCGGTGCGCTTCCACGATCGCAATCTCTGCTTCCGCGACCGTACTCGCGGCGCCAGGGCCAAGGACTGAGAGCGCCCGCTTTGCCCGCGCCAATGCGTCACTGCCGCGCGCTTTGTCATCGGCCAAATCTCTCGCTGCGGCCAGCCGCGCAAATGCGACGCAGAGCAACGCCGGCGGCGCAGAGGCGGTAATCTCTTCCAGGCGCACGATCGCCTCTCGAAACCTGCCGAGCTCGACCTGTTCCCACGCTCGCTCGATTCGGACGGCAATGCCGTCGCGCGTGACGCCGGCGGGTGCATCGACCGGTTCAGCGGTGAGCGCCTCCCGAAGCTTACAGAAGCCGTCGATCCGGTCGCGATAGAGCGTCCTCATCGAAATACCGAGATGCGCGGCCACGACTTTGTGGAGTTCGCCGCCGAGATCGCAGCGCGAGATGATCGCCTGTTGCCGCTCACTCCGTCGCGCTTGCACGGTTGAGGCACCAGGCGTCTGAAAGGTAGCAAGTGCCCGTCGCACTCGAGCCCGCAGTTCTTCCGCTGCGAGTCCGTCGCCGTGTGCGATACCAAGATCTCGCAAGGTCGTACTAAGGTCGCGATAGGGCGGTGGTGTCCGGCGCATGTTAAGACTGTACGACTCTTTACGCGTGCGCGTCCATAAACGCAGCCTCATCCGTGACATATTGCGCCGCTGCGCAGCCTCAATCGCGCGTCTGTTTCGTCATACGCACAGGGCGCAGCCATGAAAGCGGGCGAGCGCACAAATGTTGGTACGCGTAAGCTCTTGGAGCGCTTTCCTGACACGGAACGCGCAGAACACTCACCACAAGGAGACCAAGCATGCGCAAACGCAGTTTCGCGCAGTCGCTCGTGGCCACCGCGGTGTTCGTGTCGATGCTCTTCCAGGGAACGTGGGTTCTGGCAGGGACGACGGGCACGCTGACTGGGATCGTCACCGCAACTGATACTGGAGTGCCAGTCAGTGCTATGCGAGTAACGGCCATCAGTCCATCGCAAAGTGCAACGACGACGACCGATAACGGAGGCCACTTCGTCTTCGCTTCGCTCGCACCAGACACGTACGTCGTGTCGGCCGAGAAGAGCGGATACGAACCCGCTACGCTTTCGGGTATCACCATTCAGGCTGACCAAACGCGCAACGTCGGACTCACGACCCGGCGTCAATTGCAAACGATCGGCCGTGTCACCGCGCGCTCCGCGGCGGACCTCGTCCGGCCCGGCACGACTTCCGACGTCTATTCCGTAACGGCGGCACAGCAGACGGCCGTTCAGGGATTAGGCGGAGGCGGTTCGCTCAACCAGGCCTATTCCGCCATCGCGTCGGTTCCCGGCGTTTTCGTTCCAACGGGACAGACCGGAATCTATCAGTCCGTGTACGTCCGCGGCGGAAACTTTACGCAGCTCGGATACGAGTTCGACGGCGTGCCGATTCAACGTGCCTTCGATCAGTATCCATCGACCGCACTCTCTTCGCTGGGGCAGCAAGAGTTGCAAGTCTACACCGGCGCTTCACCGGCCGATGCGCAGTCGACCGGTCTTTCCGGCTTCGTGAATCAGGTGATCAGGGCGGGAACCTATCCCGGGTTTGCCAATCTGAATCTCAGCCTCGGTACGCCGGCATTCTATCACAAGGCGCAATTCGAGTTCGGCGGCGCGACACCGAGCCGGAACATGTCCTGGTACGTCGGTGTCGCCGG
>JAFAXE010000027.1 GCA_019241305.1 Vulcanimicrobiota bacterium | reverse complement strand
GGATGATCCCAAGCGCACTGCGGCTCGTCGTTGAAACCGCCGCCGAATCGAGCTCGACTGCGCGGCCGAGCGACGCATCTCCAGGTTGGGGATGGGATATCGCTGGGACGAGCAACATCGTTGCGGAGGGTGCGGCAACTTGCGGGCCGATGTTGGGGACGAACTGCGCAGTTTGAAGCGGGTCCAGGGCCGCAGGCGCGAGGCGCGGTCGTGGCACGACGAGCGCCGCATCCAACGGCACCGATACCAAACTGGACGGTCCGCCAGGACGTTCGTAGAGCCTCAGCGATGGCGTCTTGAGGATGAAGCGCGCATCATTGGCCGCGACCAGTTGTGCGATATCTGCCGTCGGTTGCGGGTTCGTGATGTCATCGTGGATCACGATGTAGCGCACGCCCAGTGCGTCCATAGCCCGCTCGAGGTCGACAGAAGGCATAAAGGCGGCCCGCGGTATCACGTCGCTTGCTGCAATCGGAATGCCGGCTATGATGGGAAGCGGGTCTTCACCAAAGTAGCCCCAACGGTATTGGGCGTAGGATGGCCCCGCGGTGCCGAGCACGAGCGCGCGGGAATCGCCGGCATGTTGACGCAGGTAGTCACCGACGACGAAGTAGTCGCGCGGTAACGACGTCGTAAAACTGTAGAAAGGGTCCGTACCGGCTTGCAAAATGCGTCCCGCGAATGCAGGCCACACGAACAACACGGTCGGCAGTGCAGCGCATGCGACGAGCAACGCAGAGGAAACCGGAGCGCGGAAACCGACGCCAAGCCGCCGGCAAAGACCGGCAAATCCGAGAACGTAAACGATCGTCAGGAAGAGCGCTTCGAGCTGCGCCCATTTATCGTACGGTGACCGGAAGATCGAGAACGCGGGCACATGGTCGATGAGCGCTTGATACAGCGTTGCGGCCGGCGCGTGCACGCCTTTCGCCAAGAAGATGCTGGCCGCCAACAGTGAAAGCGCGACCGCGGACAGGCGTCGGCGTACAACACCGATGCCCGCGATGCCGACGAGCAAGGGGACGTACCCGAGAAGCGAGCCCAGCGGCGAATCGTACCAGCCGGCGTACGGGATCGTGTCGCCGCCGACGTAACCGCTGAGCTTGAAAAGTTCGAGGAACGACGAGCGCTGGCTCATCCACTGCACCCACGCACTGGCGTCATCGACGCTGAGTTGCGAAAGCGGGCCGCCGAAACCGGTCGGCGCCGGAAATACCCACCACGCGCACAGACCCAACCCGAAGAGCAGCCCGAACCCGCAAACCATGGCGACGCGCTTCACGCTGACCGATTGCGCCAGCATCAACAGCGCTCCGATTGGGACGACGAGGAGCGCCACGCCGAAGAACGCCGGATTCATCGCAACGCCGCCGGCCAGCGCAACGGCCAGCGCGACGAGCGCGATCCCAACGCGCGCGTCGCGTTCACAGCCGACGATCACGCCATACAGCATCCACGGCAACGCGATGTAGCCGAGGGGAAAGTAGCTTTGCGCCGTTCCAAAGACGTGCACGAGATAAAGATTCATGCCGTAGAAGAGCGCGCCCGAAAGCACGACGGCCTCGCGCAGCCAGGATCTCTCGTTTTGGAGAAGCGTCCGCCCTAGGCACTGCGCGCCGCTCATCGCCACGAACAGGTAGAGGGCGATCATGAGCCGCGCCACGACCGCCGTCGAAAGCCCGACGAGATGCAACAACGCCGCCAGTCCGAGAACCGGCAGTGCTTGAATGCCTTCTGATGCGTTTAACCCCAAACCGGGATAGCCAACGAAAACGCCGATAAGCTGCCGCAGCATCGGCGCCGGCAATGCCCAAGCCGCTCCCGCGTCCCCGCCAATGAGGTCATGGTGGAACCCGTAGTTGGCAAAAGGCAGCCACAGCGAAACCAGCGCGACGGCCAACGTCGAACCTCTCGCGATCCACGTCTGGGGAAGCGAGATGCCCACGCTCGTGCGCACGGCGTTGGCGCGTAACACCGCCGCTTCGGATACCGGCGTCACGTCGTCCGGCGCACGCTGGCGAAAATCGACGTGCCCAACGACAGTGCGATGATGGCGTACCACAACGCATCGGCAGCAATCTCGCCGAGCGCCGGTGTGACGGAACCGATAAGGCCGAGGCACAAACACGTCACGCTCAGCAGAAGCAATGCTGCCCGGTATGGCGTTTGGGCTCGGGACGGCGACGATTCGAAGGAGCGTAATGGCGCGATGCGCCGGCGTACGAACAGCCCAACGAAAGCGCTAACGATCGCTGCGAGGAAGGCGATCACGAGACCGCCGATCGCGGTCAAAACGGGGGCGAAGATGAATCGGAGGTGCCGCGTCCCAGGGCCGGCATCGAGCAGCCACGTCGCCGCGCCGGTCGTAATGCCTTCCCAAGGTCCGCGCGCAACACCCTGCGAGGTAAACGTTGCCAGAATTCGTGCACCCTTTACCTGCCACTCCGCGGGTTGTGCGATCCCTGCGCGGAGCATGCACGGCGTGCAATCTTCCACGATGGCATCGATGAGCCAGGGAAAGGGCCTCGCAACGCTCTGGACCCGTCCACCGAGCGGCGTCCTTTGCTGCCACCCGAGAACGATGCCGCTCGGACCCAGCACGCCGAGCTCTGGCTGCCGCACCTCCAAGTGGCCGGCACTGCTCCGCAGCCGAATGATCGTCGGGCCGCCGGAGGCAATTTGCGAAAGGACATCGCTCTGGAAGAAACGCCAGCGATTGTCGGCGAGCAGATGCGTGACGTCGTTTCCGATCATTCCGTTGGCGCGAATCCACACTTCCGCGTACCCCGTCGCACGGTACCACAAGCTGAGCCGGTAACGAATCGTTCCGTCGAGCCGAGGGGTCGCATGCAACTCCGTCGGCACGCCGGACGAGGAGAGTGAGAGAACGTCACGGTCGATGTGCCATGTTGCTGGAAGGTTGGCATCGTTCGGCACCCACGTCACGGCGAGCCGCCGGGGGACATTCTTCGGCGGTTTCGGTGCGATTTGCCGTGAATCGATATCTGGCTGTGCCCCCGCACGCACCGGAGTAGGAGCAAAGATCCGCTGGTCGACCGTAAGCCACTTTCTCTCCCCGAACCGCGCGCCGATGTTGAACGGGAGCCGCTGCACGCCTTGCAGTGCGACGTAGGTCGCAAGATCCTGGTTTTTCAAAAACAGCAAGAACGGCCGATGGGCGGGGAGCGGCGGGTCGAATCGCAGCAGAAGCTCCCCGGACGAGTTCGCCACCGTCGAGCCGGCGAGGTCGCCGGCTGGCGTACGGACGACGGCGTAGAAGGGCGCTTTGTATCGCTTCAGCGGTAACAGAAAATCGAGCGTCGTGGCGGCGCGCGACAAGCGAAAGGCAAACGGCAAACCACGCTGCAGCTTCCGCTCCGCGAACCCTCGGGGTCGCGCCACCTCGAGGACGCCCAGAGCGAGTGGAACGCCGTTGATCAAAGAGAACTGATCCAGCGGATCGCTCACCCACCATGCAGCGACACGAAGCGCGCCGCTCCATGGCCCCACGAGGCATAGCGTCGTGGCCACGGCAGGGAGTGCCGCGTCACCAAATCGCCATCGCGACGGAGTGGACACATTGAGTCCGGGATTTGCCGCACAGTGCGACGGCGCTGCCTGAACCCATAAAGGGTTCGGACGGACGAACGCCAGCGCGGTCTGGGATGGTGTTCGTTTCCTTTCATCCGTGAGGTCGCGAACCCACCCAAAGCGCTGGGCAATCGCTGGTGTGACCGGCGCACCGGGCTCAGCCGCGATGACCTGGAGCGGAATTTCGCTCGCGAGAAAACCGACGTTCGGGTCGAGGTGCCGCGGGGTGAACTCGAAGATACGCCGCTCGTCAGACCCAGCGACGCGCGCCTTCGTGATCAACGGCCAATCGAGCGCCGAAACGAGCGGCGCGCTCGGCCGCCGCAACCGATAGAGATCGAGCGCACTGGAGCGATAGACAAGAAACGCTTCGTGCGATGCGACGAGGACGCTCGGCTGTGGTGAAGGGATCGAGTTCAACACGTCCTTGTGAACCGCGACGAATTCGACGCCGAGTGCTTGCAGGGCTGCGGCCAAGGCGTGTGCCGACATGTACGGCGCCATGGGAAGCAGCGAGTCGAAGGCCGTTGCGGGCGACGGCAACACGACCTCCAAGGGATCCTGTCCAAAGTATCCCCACGTGTAGACTGGATACGGGGTCAGTCCATCGTTGAAGATGACCGTTCGGCCGGTACCTCGTTGCGATGTGCGAACGATCTCCGCCACACGCTCGTAGTCGTGCGGAAGCGTCGAGATATAGCCCTCCCCTTTCGATCTCGGCGCGAGCATCCGTCCAGAGAACGCGGGCCACGAGAAAAGACAGAGGGCGACGAGCAGTCCACCGGCAATTGCCCAGCGGCGCCACGCGTGAGTGCCTTGCAAACGCGCAGCCAGTCCAGCCGTTCCAAGCAGAAACAGCAACGAGAGCAGCAGCGCTTCGAGACCGATCCACTTCACGTACGGCGATCGAAAGATGGAGAACCCGGGGACACGCTCGAGCAGCAGGGTGTAGATCCATCCGAACGGCGGATGCACGCCTTTGCTGAGGAATGCTACGACCGCGAAGAGCACGAGCGCCGCTGCGGACAGGCGCCGGCGAAACGTTCCGAAACCGGCAAGCGCAAATGCCAGCGGAACGTAACCTAAAACGCTCCCGAGCGGCGAGCCATACCAGCTGCCGAAGGCGAAGGTGTTTTGGCTGGTGTAACCGTCCAGTCGGAAAAGATTGAAAAAACTCGACCGCTCGCTCATCCATTGCACCCAGACCGGTACGTTGCTCGCCGAAACGGTTTCGAGTCCCGACCCGATTGTAGAGGGCAGCGGAAAAAGCCACCACGCGCAGCAGGCGAGTCCCAAGGCTGCGCCACAACCAGAGACCGCAAGCACGCGCCGAAATGGAGTGCCCTGTGCGAGTTCGAGAACGGCGCCCGTCGCCACCGCGCAAACCGCGACGCCGAAAAGGGCGGGATTGGAACCGGCGCCGCCCGCCCAAATGAGTGCGGCCACGATGATCGCGATCCCGCGCCCCGGCCGCCGCTCGCAACCATCGACGACGCCGTAGACGAGCCACGGCAGCGCAGAATACACGAGCGGGAAATAGGTTTGCGCCGTGGAGTACAGCAAGACCGTATACCGGTTCACTCCGTACAGCAATGCTGCAAGCGTGGCAGGCCACAGACCGACGCGGTCTTCGGGGACCAGAATCCTGAAGAGCGCGAATGCCCCGCTCATCGCGACAAAAAAGTAGAGTGCGATGATGAGGCGCTCGACGATTGGCGTCGGCAGGCCCGTGCCGTGCAGGAACGCCGCCAGCGCGAGCGCGGGAAAGGCTGCCGCCAGTCCGGCGGCGCCGTTGTATCCCAGCCCAGGACCCGGAATGTATACGCCGGCGACGTGACGGAGTTGTTCGGCAGGAAGTGCCCACGCGATCCCAACGTCGCCGCCGCCGAGGTCGCCGCGCACGCCGTAGTTGAGAAATGGGATGAGCAGCGAGACGAACCCGAACGCGATCAGCGTGTACGCCGAACGCCAACGCTGCATTCTCTCGATGGTGAGTCTCACGGCAGGACGCCCGCTGTCGCACGTGTGCGCCGCGTCGCCGTGCGTCCGAGTGGAAGGGTGAGCGCACACGCCATTCCCAGCGTCACCAGAAGTGCAATCCCGCCGACGACAAAAGCAGACAGGAACGCGCGCGCCTGGACGTTCGAAACGCTCGTGGCGCCATCACGCGAACGAGGAAGAATCCAGGCGTTCGTTCCGAGCGCCGTCGTCAGGTGTCTCGCGCCCTTCACCTGCGTCACCCAGTTCGTTCCAAAGTTGACGTTGAGGACGGCGATGCGTTGGGAGTTCGGTATGGTTGCACGCGCGCCGTCGAATGTGCCGGCAACGATCCGGGCGTTCGGAATGACCGCGTGCGTTTCGGGAATCGCGCCGGGACGGATGAGTGGGCGGCTCTCCAGACTCCAACGGAGCGGCGTCTTGCTCGCGGTCGCGAGATGCAGAGCAGCGTCGAGTCCCGCAAACTGCGTGACTGCCTCGCCGCCGTGACGAGGTAGGCGCACGAAGGCGACCTCGAAATCCTTGGGACCGGCGATGACGAGAACATCGTTGCTTCGTCCGACGGAGCTGACGCGCAAACGGTACTCGCGCGTCGTCGTCAGTGTGCCGAGCTGCCACGAGGTGCCGGTCCGCAGCGCTTTCCACGCAGGCGACGCACCGGCGCGCCAAGCGAAAACGCCCGTGGCATGCCTCAGCAACTCAGCATAGCGGCGGCGCGCTTGCGGCAAGGCGGCGGACTCGATGAGGCGCAGCCGGCGGATCGCCACGACTCCCGGCCCATCGAGCGTCTGCAGCGAAACCGATCCTCCCCAAACGCGGCCGACGTGTACCAGCGCGGAACGCCACTCAACCGACGTCGCTTGCGTATCGAGGATCACCGTCCGGCCGCCGGCGACGACGCGGACTCGTCCGCCAAGCGGCGTCGCGATCCATGCGATCTCGAGCACACCGTCACGCGCCTCATGCCGAAGCGGCAGGTCGAGACGTTGCCTTCCCAGCGCCACCACGCCGCCGTTTGCGTCGGCGAATGCGGAACCCAAAAACCATAAGTCCGCAAGCGGTGCGAAACCGTTGTTGCGTGGCTGGCTCTCGAGGCTGAACGGTATTTCATCGCGCCCTGCGAGGATCTCATCATCGGTATCGTGCGGATCGCGCACGACGACGTACGGAAACGGCGGCGTCGTCATCGCGCCGAAAGGAAACGGGACGAGACCGCGCTCGCCAAGCGCGGCAATCGCGCCGACGCGCTGTGGAACGATCGCACCGGCACCGCTTGCAAAGGCCAACGGCAGAGCCCTTACGCCATACATCGTAACGCTCGGCGAAATCGCCGTCGCATCCAGAGAGAGCGGTGGTACCTGCACTGGCCGTTCTAAATAGTAGTGCCACTGCTCGCCGACCGGCGCGAAATCCCAAAGCCGCGAAGAAAAATCGGGACGAGCGACGGCGACCCGGACGCCTAGAACATCGAGCGCTTCGCGTACCGCATTCCAATTCGCAGCCCGAGCGTCCATGTCAACGGCGCTGAGTGGCCATCCCAAGATGTACATCCACAGACTACCGCCCGGTAGCACCGCCATGGGTTCCACTCCAGCACCGAATCCGCGATACGCCAGCGGCTGATCCATCGGAAACCAAACGACGCGTCCGGGAACGTCGTGAACCTGGCGATAGGCAGCCGTCATTTCGCGGTCGTACGGATGTGCGGCCAGCTGCCCCCCGCAGTCGCCCGACAACATCGGACTCACGAACACCGTCGCGAACAACACCAGAACCGCGGGTCCGAAGCGGTATCGATTGAGCAGCGCCGAGTCGGCAAAGAAGCCGATCCCAGCCGCGTACAGCAGCGCGAGCACGGCCATCAGGTGATACAGCTCGCGAAACGCTTGAGCGAGCGGGATCGAGGAGAACGCCCACACGAGGATGGGAGCGATGAGCGAATAGGCGCCGGTCACCAGCAAAAACGCCGCGCCACCGAGAAGCGCCGCCGCCCAACGGATCGCGGGAGGCGCGGTCCAAAGTCCCGCCACCGCGCAGAGTGCGATCACGTAGGCCACGACAGACCAGGGTGCATACCAGTCGCCGAGTGCGGTGCGATCGTAGTTGGTCGCGTAGCCGATGAGCCTGAGGGCGTCCAGCGGTGCGACGCTGTTGAAGTACAGCCAAGCGAGCTTTGCATTAGCGGTCGTGGCGACCGCGACTCCGACACTTCGGTTGAGCGCGATCGCGAGCAATGTTGGATACTCGACTGCTGCGAGCGTGAGCACCGTCGCCGCGAGGAACGCGGTTCGCCGACGGAGCGTCACTCGCGAGCACACCAACAGCGCAACGACGGCGACGCACATCGCGACGGCACCCAATTGAACCTGCATCGCGACGATGCCGATGAGGCCGCCAAGCACGATGCCCCAGCGCCACGGTGCTGCACGCCGCAACCCCACGATGAGAACCACCGGGACGAGCGGCAGCAGCGCATACCCAAAGAGGTACGTCACTTGACCGGCGACGAGCTTGTTCAGCATCACCGGCGACAACGCGTAGACGAGACCGCAGAGGAACGATGCCCATTTGGACAGACGCAACGCGTGCCCAAGCCCCACAGCACATGCGAACGCCAATGCGGGAGCGCCCAATGCGACGGCTTTGCTGAAGGCGGCGCCTCCCAATCCAAGCCACGCCAGCGCCGCTGCGGCAAACCAATAGGGATACTCCGCTGGATAATTTACCGGCGCGCCAAGCCCCCACGAATGCCATCCCAGGGTCAGCTGCTTCGCGTAGGTCACGATTTGATCGCCGTCGGGCGGGATCGTCCAGTCGTGGTAGAGGCCGATGATTCCGGGCTCCGCGATGGCGCGATGCACCGCGATTGCGCCCACGGCGAGCGCCGCTCCGATCACGCCGAAGGCAAACTGCCACGAACGCGACCTCGGTGCCGCCTCCTTCATGCGGCTATTTTCGCAACTCCAGCTCCCAAAAGTTTGCGTACCGCCGCAGGCGGCGTGGAAAGCGCGTGACGTAACAGTACACGGGGCCTCCGTGCAAACCCAACGCTACGCCGCGAATCTCGGCAGAGCGAAAAGGAGATGACTCCCATAGCGCACGCAAGTCGTCTTCGGCGTACTCTCGGACGTGCTCCCACCACGGGAAGCTCCGTTCACCCTGGACGCGCTCGATGATCACCCGCGGCAAGCGTTTGCGATTTGGCGTCGTCAAAAGCGCGACGCCACCCGGACGAAGCACCGCGTACAACTCCGCGAGCGCCCGACGATCGTCGGGAACGTGTTCGATGACGTGGCTCGAGACGGCGACGTCGATGCTCTCGTTCGAAACGACCTCGGAGAGCCGCTGCCAGTCGCCGACAACGTAGCGAACGCCGTTTGACGCGGCCGGCACGCGCTCTGGGAACAACTCGACGCCAATCAGGTCGCGGCAGCGGGCCGCTAGCCAGCGCGTCCGCTTTGGAACCGACGCGCCAATCTCGAGCACCGTATCCGTCGGCTTGACGACGCGCTCGTAAGAGCCGCAGAGGTGACGCCAGTCCTCGTCTTCTCCACGCCCCCGCAGCCGGATGCGGAACAAGCCTTAGGCCGCGATCTCGCTACGCTCGGGAGCCTGCGGCTCCGCCGGAGTTCGCTTCAGCTGCCCCAAGTTGAAATCGGCAAGGTGTCCCACGACGTACTTCACGCCGCGGCCGATGAAGCGCACATCGTCCCAGGTACGAATCCCGCGGAGTTTATTCAAGATGAACTGCGGGCTCAGGAATGACTTGTAGAGATCTTGCGTCAGCGCGAGCGTGTCCTCGGCGGTGAGCGGGCTCTTGAGCACCGGACGGCGCATGTCGTACTCGTCCCAGTCCGTCGTCAAAAGCCAGCCGTTTTTTTCTGCCTCCTTGTAGAGCGGCGTTCCGGCGTACGGCATGATCACGGTTGCCTGGAGCGTGTCGACGCATCCCGTGCGGAACATTTTCTTGCAGAACTCGATCGTGTTGCGCGCCTCTTCCTTCGATTCCCAGGGATAGCCGATCATCGTCGTGAGGTGCGGCGCGAGCCCCGCTCCTTTTGACCAGCGCAGTTCCTGGGCAATCGTCTCCGTCTTCATGTTCTTCGCCAGCCGCTTCAAGGTCGATTGGTTTGCCGACTCGAGGCCGTAGAGAATGAACCGGAAGCCGGCGCGCCCCATCAGCGCATAGTCCTCTTTCGAGAGGTAATTGAACCGCATGTTGCAGCCGATGCGGACGCGCTTGTGCAGCCCCCGCGCGATCAGCCCTTCGCAAAACTCGTGCAGCCACGCGCCGACCGGCAGCGTCCCGGTATCGTCGAAAATTTCACGTACGCCGTACTTGTTGACCAGGACGTCGACCTCTTCGATCGCCGACTCGGCGGTTCTCGTCCGAAACTTCTGTCCGGGAAACAGCACGGTCCATGAACAGAACGTGCAGTGTCCCCACCAACAGTCGCGGCCGAACATCGTATACGTGCCCGGCAGGTATTTGAAGTTGCCGTTCTTGTAGGCGTAGAGTTGCCACTTCGTCAGATCCCGGTCGACGAATGGCAGCTCGTTCAAATCGTTTTGCAGAGAGAAGTTGGGCGTATGCTCGATCCGGCCGTTCTCGCGGTAGTACACTCCGGGCCCGTGAGGCTCACCCCCCGCGAGATGTCGCACGAGGTCGCGGAGGCTGAAATCGAAGTCCCCGCCCGTCAACACGTAATCGGCGGGCGACTCCTGGAGCGACTCTTCCGGAAATCCCGTAACGTGGTCGCCCATCAGCACGACGAGCGTGGCCGGCGCCAGACGCTTCATCTTCTCGATGAGCCGCCAATGCTTCTTGATCGTCGGCGTCTTGCTTTCGAGCGCGATGAGATCGAGCCCGGCACCGGCAAACCAGCGCAGCCACTCGGCCTCGGTTTTCTGCTCCGCAATCGCGTCGTCCCAAACGACGTCGTGACCCATGGACTGCAACAGCGTTGCGGCCGACGCAGGGACCATGGGGTAGATGAACGTCGGGTTGTTGAACCACTGGAACTGGCGGTTTTGCGAGAGGAGCGCCACGCCTTTCTCGCTCTCCAGTGGCGGGTAAGATACGGCGAGTTTCATCAGTCTTGAAGCCTTCCTGCGAATCTTCCCAAGGGAAATCCTTCCGCAGCCCTGCGACGTCGAAACCACAAATGGCTCATCGTTGCCCTAGTGATCGAGCTCTGCGCGGGAAAGCCCGACGAGGAACCCGACGCCGTAGGTAAGATGCGTGAGATAGATTCCGAGCGCGACGAGCGTGGGGTTTGGACGCGGTCGCCCCTGCGCGCCCATCGCCGAGGAAGCGACGAGCAGCGCATAGACGAGCGCTGCGCCCCCCAGCAGCGACCGGGAAGCTGGGAAAAAGGGAAGCGCCACGAGCGCCAGGAGGTTCCCCAGCACAAAGGTTGAGGGTGCGAAATATTGCGCACGCAACGACGTAGCAGGATACCGCTTCGCAAAGAAGCCGCGGTGGACCGCATAGTTCCAGACTTGCCGAAAATGGCCCCAAAACAAGTTGCGGCGATGGTGGTACACGAGCGCCCGCGGCTCGTAGACAATCCGTTTGTGCTCGACCTTCGTCAACAGGTAGCACAACTTCGTGTCTTCACCCGGCCAATAGCGCAAGCACGACTGCACGTGGCGGAGGAACGGTTCACGGCGTACCAGCAAATTGCACGATGGATAGTCGTCGACGTCGCGGGGCGCGAGCGGCAAGTAGCGGTAGACGGCGTCGGCGGAGACGAGCGGCGATGCGTAAATTGCGCCGCTGGCGCGCTGCGACGGCGAGTCGCCAGGCGGGGTGACGCCTGGGCCACCTACCGCGACGACGTCGCCGTTCTCAAAGTGCGCAACGGCGGCGGAAAGCCACTCGCCTACGGGATAGGCATCGTCATCGAGGAGCGCCACGACATCCGCATCGCTTTGCTCCGCAGCCATCTTGCGCTTATAGTTGGGTGGGACTGCACCCGATGACAGACAGGTCACGACGAGGCCATCTTGGGCGATCGTTTCCGCTTCGTCCGTGACGACGTACACATCGAAGTTGCGGTACGTCTGTCGCGCCAGATGTGCGAGCGCCTCACGCACGTAGGCGTTGAGCCGTCGCAAAGGTATGACGACTGAAACCTTTGGCCTCAACCTTTAGGATTTGCGAAGCGCTTCGGCAACGCGCAAGCCTTCGACCGAATCGGACAAGCGGAGATCGTCCAAACGGACGCCGTCGAAACGATCGTAGTATCGCAAGATGTGCATGCGATAAAAGATCGCGAGCGTATCGGTGAGGATGTTCATCGCGTCGCGCAACCTGATGCGTCCGATTTCGCGGCGAAACCGGATCCGCACAGGCCCGTCGACGATCCGGAAGCCCAGCCGATGGGCGTTCGCCAGCACCTCGATGTCGAACGCGAAGCGCTTGACGAGTATGCGCGGCAAAACGCGCTGCAGGACTTCCGCCCGAAAGACCTTGAGGCCCGTCTGCGAATCCTTGATGGGAAGCCCGAACATCAACCGGATGATCGAGTAGTACACCACGCTGTACAGGCGTCGAATGAAGGGATACTCGACTTCGGACTCAGGATGGCGCTTGCTGCCGATCACGGCGTCCGCACCGCTGCGCTCCATCAGGGCGAACAGCGCCGGAAGTTGTTCGGGATGCAAATCCAGATCGGCGTCCAGGAAGACGATGTAGTCGCCACGCGCGAACCATGTGCCGCACATCAGCGCGTTTCCCTTGCCGAGATTCTCGTCGTAGGTCACCACCCGGACGCACCCGGGATCGGGGGACACGAACTTCAGCGCCTCGCGATACGTGTGGTCGGGGCTGCCGTCGTCGACGAGGATGACCTCGAACTCGGCGCCGGCCTTTCGAAACGTGTGTACCACCTCACGCAGCGTCTCGGCGATGTGCGTCGCCTCGTTGTACGCCGGCATGATGACGCTGATCAAACCGTCGATCATCTAGCAGCAATCCGTTAGACTGAAGGACCGCTTTTGCCTCGATGTAAAGCGGCCGTTAATGCGGCTCTTAGTCACGGGAGCAACAGGTTTTCTCGGCCGTCGGGTCGTGCGTGACTTGGCCATCCGGGGACATCACGTCTCCGCGTTCCTCCGTTCGACCAGCGATGCGGCGCCCATCCGTGAATACGTCGGAAAGACCGTCGTAGGATCAATCACAGACCCCCTCGCGATGGTTCGAGCGGCGGATTCTTCGGATGCGGTCATTCACCTCGCAACTCAGCATGGTACGCGCGGCAGCCACGACAGCGATCTCTTCCGCACCAACGTCGCTGGGACGCGGGTGACGGCCGAAGCTGTCAAGACGGCGGCGGTCCCGTTCCTCCTCCATGTATCGTCCGTCGCAGCGGTTGGCTATAGCACCGACGGGCGTCCAATCGATGAACGTCACGAAAATAATTTCGTTCCCCTGCAGCTGCGGTATCACGAAAGTCGGCGCTTGGCAGAGGAGGAAGCCAGCGATGTACGGCGCTACGGAGTCCGCGTCGTCATCGTAAATCCTGCCGTCCTCTGTGGTCCGTGTCGCCTGCGGGGTTCGTTTGGCGAAGCGGTTTTCGTCCGTGTCTCCGGAATGGTGCGATGGAATCCAACCGGGGGTATCTGCGTGGTCGACGTCGACGACGCAGCTCGTGGCGTGGTCGCTGCGTTAGAACGCGGGCGGGATGGCGAACGGTACATCTTGGGCGGTGAGAACGTCACCTACGCAGACCTTTACCGGCGCGCCGGCGCAGCGGCTGGGCTGCAGTATCGTGGCCGGCCGCTTCAAGGTACGCTGCTGCACGGGCTTGCAACGCTCAACGAAGCGTGGGGCTACATGCGCAAGAACCCGGTCTCATTCGGCTTCGCGGAGGCGACGCTCGCGCCGCTTTTCCTTTGGTACTCGAGCGCCAAAGCGGAGCGCGAGTTGCAGTTTTCACCACGCCCGCTCGAGGCGATTCTGCAGCAGCTGATCCTGGGCTATCGCCGCGACGGACTGCTACCGAATTCGACGCTTCAGGCGACGTCTTGAGCGCTCAGCGCGCTGGTCGTGTGCGGGAATGGGCGCGCGACGCCGAGCGGACGGGCCACCCCGATCAAGCATCCCGCGAGCGCGGCGCCATGACCGATGAGCAGGATACTGATCACCTGCTGTACCGCGCCGCCGTTGAAGAACTGGATCGCCAAAATCTCGGCCGCCGCCACGACGACGAGCCACGGCACAAACCCGAAACGGGAGAGACCGATCTGATAGGTCGTCACGAGGCTCAGCGCCGCCAGCAGCGTCATCGCGAACGCGTACGGTAATACATATGGTGCCGCGTCCGCGTACGCGGCGCCCGCCATGATGCGGATGACGAGGTGCGGCGCAAAGCCGATAACGGCGAGACCGATCGCGGAGATTCCGATGGTCGCTCCAAAGGCTTGCAGCAAGATCGGAAGGACGGGTTGACCGCTCGTCGCGCGGGCGGTCGCCTTCGGCAGCACCACGGTCGGAACGAACGCTACGACGAACAGCAAGACTTTACCGACGAGAGAAATGGCCCCATACAAACCGGCGACGTGCGGCGAGAAGAAATGCTTCACGAGGAGAAGGTCGGCGAAGCTCATGCTCGTCAGCGCGAACGTGCACAGCGCAACGCCGCGCGACGTGATGAACAGGCGTCTGAGATCGAGGCGCAGCGGCGAATTCGCGCTCGGTGCATAGCTTCGCACGACGCGCACGGTATACGCGAGGCTGAGCAGAGAGCCGCCCGCAAAGCCCAATACGGCGCCGACGAGTCCGAAGCCGGCAATGACGAGCGCCATCCCGAGCAGCAGTTTGGCGGAGGCTTCAATCGCTGTGGCGACGGCGAGCCGCCGGAAATCCTGTGCTCCCTGCACGATTCCGCGCGCAGCCGGCGCAACGAGGGAAAGCGCAAGCACCAGTCCGGCCGCCGCGATGGCTCGCGCGTCATCGATGTTGAGGTAATGCGCGATCGGAACGCGCAGCAGCACGCACAGCGCCATCGACGCGACCCCCACGAGCGTCGTCCACCAGAGGACGCGCTCTCCGAGCGCGCGCAGCCGCGCGGTATCGCCGACGGCTTTGAACTCTGCCGCGTACCGAACGACGACCATCATGAGAATGGCCGAAGGAACTGAAACGATGATGAGCCCGGCGAACAGCGAGGCGAGCGCTCCGTAATCGACGACGCCGAGCTTGCGGCTCATGAAGAAATGGAAGACGTAGTTGAACAAGTTGACGAGCGACGTCGATGCGAAGATGAGCAAACCGTGACGGAAGAAATCGCTGCGCAACGCGCGCTGCAGCGGTCCCAGGCGCCTCACCGTCATCGCGCGGGCCGTCATGCGATCGGCACGTCCCGGCCTTCGGGCGGCGCCGGAACGCTGCCCTCGAACTTTTTCATGATGAGCCGCAGCGCGATCCCGGGTTCTTCGACGCCGACGAGCTGCGTCGCGGCAAGAAACACGAGCGCAGCGATCCCGATCTGACCGACGAGGAACCAACTCCGGGCCGCGAACGTCGCGGGCGGCGGCGCGCCGAGGGACGCGATCCAGTGAAGCGTCGCGACCATGACGAGCGAGCAGACCGTGATGCTCACCGCCGAACGGGCGATGACTTTCCACTCGAGTCCGCCCAGGAGCCGCCACACCAGCAGAAACAGCAGCACGGCTTGAATGCTCTGGCTCACTGAGTTCGCGAGCAACAGCCCACGCGCTCCGAGCGTCGACAGCCATGCGAGCGACAGCGCCACGTTGATCACGACGCTGATGATCGAGATCACCACGGCGGCCGCGGTTTCGTGACACGCAAAGCATACGCGCGTCAACACGACGTTGGCCGCAAGGGCAATGAGCCCCACCGCGGCGTACGGCAGCAAACCGGCGCACAGCTGCGTCGCGCTGGCCTGGAAGGCGCCGCGCTCGAAGAGCCCCTGGACGATGGGCGCCGCCAAAACGAAGAGCGCGCAAACGGAAGGGATCGTGATGAAGTTCACCATGCGCAACCCCATCACGACGCTTTGCCGTACCGAAAGGCGGTTCTGATTGGCAAACTGCGCTGCCAGGAGCGGGAAAATCACCGTCGCGATTGCCGCCGCGAAGATTTGCTGCGGAAACCCGACCAGTTTGGTGGCATAATTCATGCCGGCCATGTAACCCGGGCTGAGCGTCGAGGCGAAGTAGCGATCGAAGAACAGCGCAACCTGTCCCGCGGCCGAACCGACGACGATGGGGCCCAGCATCGCCGCGATCCGTCGCAGGCCCGGATGCCGCAGATCGATGACCGGCCGCCAGATGCGCAAGCGAATGATCGACGGCATCTGGACGAGCAGCTGTGCCACGAGGCCCAACGACGTACCGAAGACGAGCGCGAAAATCCCGAGCTTGCCGAAGAGCAGCAACACCGTCGCGATCGTCGTGAGGTTGATGGCGATACCGCTGAGCGCCGACGAGTGAAAGCGGTGGTTGGCATTCAGGATCGCACTCGTGACCCCGGCCAGGCTCGTGGCGACCAGGCTCGGCATGAGCCAGCGCGTCATGTGAATCGCGACACCCATCTGCGGCGCCGGGAAGCCGTGGGCCACGAGTGGCACGAACGCGGGCGCGAGCAGCCAGCCCAGAGCGGCCAGCACCGACAGCGTGATGAACAGCACGTTCGCAACCGTGCTGGCGAGTCGCGCGGCGTCCTCGAACGCGTGCCGTGAAAGGTATTCCGAAAAGACCGGAACGAGCGCGCTAACGAGCGCTCCGTTAAAAACGCCAAACAGAATCGTCGGGATCGTCGCGGCTGCAAGGAAGGTATCCATCTCCCACTGCGTCCCGTAATACTTGGCGTTGACCACCTCGCGAAAAAATCCAAAAAGCGTCGACGCAAAGGTCGCCGCCATCACGAACAGCGTCGAAGTGGCAATCGAACGCTGCGTCGGGACGCGCTCGACGAGCCGCAGGTAGGGTCTAATGCGCGCCTTCTCCTCGCAGGACCGCAGGCAGCGTACGAGCGATCAAGACGAGGTCGCCCCACGGCGTCCACGTGTCGACGTACTCATTATCGAGCCGCATCCACGAATCGAAATCGACGTTGGAGCGTCCGCAAACTTGCCAAATGCACGTGATCCCCGGCTTGACACTCAGCCGCCGCCGCGCAAACGCATCGTAGTGCTCGACTTCGAGCGGCAAGGGCGGCCGTGGGCCGACGAGCGACATCTCCCCACGCACGACGTTGAGAAGGTTCGGCAACTCATCGATGCTGGTCCGGCGTAGTAAGCTTCCCAGCGCGTGGAGCCGCGGGTCCTTGCGCATCTTGAAAACCGGCCCGGTGACTTCGCTCATGTGCCGGAGCCGCTCGTGCTCGAGATGTGCACCGGTATGCATCGTGCGCAACTTGTAGAGACGAAAGCGCCGTCCGTTTTGCCCGACGCGTTCTTGCGCAAAGAACGGTGAACCGGGAGAAACGACCGCGATCGCGACGGCCGCCGCCAAGACGAGCGGCGCGCTCACCAGTAGGCCTGCGCACGCGCCGGCGAGGTCGAGCGAACGCTTGGCGCCGTACCACCACGCCGGGATCGCCCGTTCAGTCGCGACTCCAGCGGTCGCCGCCATCCGACGGCGTCCGAACGGGCGCGCCGGCTGCCGGATTTGCATCCCTATGTCCGCACCGGTTCCGCGTTCGTTGCGAGCAGCACGTCGAGCGCAGTCTTTCCCACGATATCGAGGCCGTCGTGCGGTGGCTGTTCGCCACGCCGACGGCCGAATTCGACGTACGGTACCGCTTCGCGCGTATGGTCGGTACCAGGCGCAGTCGGATCGCAGCCATGGTCCGCGGTGAGCACAAGAACGTCGTCGGCACGCAAGCGTTCGAGCAGCGGCCCGAGGCGTACGTCGAAACGCTCGAGCGCGCGCGCATAGCCCCGGACGTCTCGGCGATGACCGTATTTTGAGTCGAAGTCGTTGAGGTTGACGAAAATCATGCCGTGATCGACCGAGGACAAAAGCTGATCCGCTCGTTCCATCGCATCTTCGTTATCGGCAACGCGGGACGACGTAGCGATGGCGCGTCCCGCGTAGATGTCAGCGATCTTCCCCACCGCGTGCACGGGCACATCGCAAGCAGCCAGCCGGTCGAGTGCATTCGGCGGCGGCGGGATGGCGAAGTCACGCCGGTTCGCGGTGCGCACGTACCCCCCGGCGCTCCCGGTGAACGGCCGCGCGATCACGCGGTTGACTTCATGAGGCGGGACGAGCATTTCCCGCGCGCTCCGGCACCAATCGTACAGTGTCTCGAGCGGGACGAGGTCCTCGTGAGTCGCCACCTGGAAGACGGAATCGGCCGATGTATAGAGGATGGGCCGGCCGGTTCGCACGTGCTCGGGCCCAAGCTCAGCGATGATTTTGGTCCCCGAGGCCGTGACGTTTCCGAGCGGTTCCTTTCCGGCGATCGCCGCGAACTTCGCGACCACGTCGGGGGGGAAGCCGTCGGGATAGGTCGGAAACGGCTGCTCGGTCGTGACCCCGGCCATCTCCCAGTGCCCTGTGATCGTGTCCTTGCCCTTGGATCGCTCAGAAAGCCGCGCGACGCAGGCCTCCGGTAACCGTGCCGGCGGAACTCCACGAATAGCGGTCAAGTTTCCCAAGCCGAGGCGTTCGCATACGGGCATGCGCAAGCCGCCAAACCGCTCGGCGACGTTGCCGATCGTGTCGGCACCGGGAGCGTCGCCGTACATCGCCGCATCGGGAAGGGCACCGATGCCCCCCGAGTCGAGAACGAGGACGATGCACCGAGCCATACCGGCCAGCGCTTCGAAGCGACCAAAACGATGCCTTCACGCCGCTTCTATCCTTGCGGCACTTGCCGCAGCGGCGGTCTGCACCGCTCCGCATCGCGTGTCCGCGCTCCAGCCGCACGCGGCTCCGACCGCGGTTGCTACCCCTGCCGAAACCCCGCCTGGGGTGCCTCCATATGCCCCGACGGTCCCTTCAGCAGTACCGTCGGCGCCCGGCACGCCGCAGGCCGAGCCCACGCCCCCGCAACCGATTCCCTCACCCACCGTGGCACCGCAACCGTTCACCGTTTCGGCGAACCGCCTTATTTACTACAGCGATATCGATCTCGTCACGGGCGAAGATGCCGTGCGTGTTTCCTTGGATGACGGCACCACGATCACGGGCGCGTACTTTGCGATGAATCTCAAGTTGAACCGCTTCATCGTCGCCGGCGGGGTCGAGCTCAGCTATCCCGGCGGTCATCTTTCGGGAGCGGCGTTCACGCGCTTCATGGACTTTAGCCGAGCCTATTTCGTCCCGGTTACCGATCAGCCGGACCGCTGGACGTTCGTCGGGAGCGATTACGCGCATCCGCTGCGCGGCCGAGACATGCCGGGAGACACCTTTTACTTGCCGGAGGTGACGCATCGGCACGTGTTCTTGTACGCGAAGACGGCACGCTTCGTCCCCAAGAGCAGCGCGTTTTTTCAAGGCGTGCGCCTGAGCCAGCTCGGAACGTTCATCCCGATTCCGAGCTTCTTCCTCAGCTATTCCCGTAACCCGAACTTCAGTCAGAACTCGCTGGCCGGCGCTTACATCGACGATCCGTTTCCCTTTGCGGGCAGCACGAATTCCCTCGAGACGGCACACCTGCGGTACGATAACATCAACAAACTGTACGCGTCGTACGAACAGCATCTCGTCACGGATCGCTCGTACCTCGTCGCGTCGATCAACCCGCTGACGCGACCACAACGGCAGTACAATCTGACCGCCTCTGACCTGCTGGGCAACAACTTTCAACTTCTCACCTTCGCCCAGGAGAGCGCGTTCCAACAATGGTTCCAGCAGCCGCTCTCCGCGTCGGGTTACCTCTACGGGACCGCCACCGCGGCGCTGCACAATTCGTACCTGCAACTCCACGGCGATTGGTATTACCAAAGCCTGCTTGCGCAGCCGCGTCCGGGCGTAAACGGTCTTTTGTATTACGGCGATCCGACGCACCCCTGGCTTCCGGACCATCCGAGCGACGGTCAACTCACGTGGAGCGGCTTCGATCACCGGCTCTCGCGCCATCTTCCGCTCGAGTTTCGTTTGCGCTCAGGCTACGGCGTCGCGCATGACCCGTACGCGGCTCTCGCGTTTTTGAACAACACGTTTTACGACACGCTGTGGTTTCACTACGTCGGAATCAACGCGTACACGCCATCGATCAAGCTCGGCAAGACGCTCGTGTTCAACGCGGTCGCCGATAAGCAGCGCCAGTGGTTTTCGGCGCCGCACCACATCGACACCACCTCGACGACGTTCTCGCTCAGCCGCGTCTTTGGTCCGAAGGCCGCGGTGTACGCCGCGTATCAGCTCCAAAACGTCGGCGACTTTTTTGGCGCGCAACAGCTGATCGCCTATCCACCGGGCTCGGCGGGCGCGTACAACGGCGCCGGACAATTCGTTCCGGTGCCCTTTCCGGACTACGCCGCCTTTCGGGGATTTTCGACGCAGCGCGGCTTTGTCGAGGGTTTCTCGTTTACGCCGAATCCGTATTTTCAGACGTCGCTCACGATGCGTGAGAATCACGACTGGCCCGCGCCGATCGCGCCGTCCAGCCTCTACGGGCTAACGGGACGGCCGCCGCTCGAGTTGGACGGCGACGTGCGCCTCCGCGTCAACCGGACGACCTCCGTCGACATCGGCCGTTCGTATTACTTCGGGTTCGGGGATCTGCGCTGGAGCCCGCAGTTCTCGATTCGTGTGGGTCCATGACGGTGCAGCGCGGGCGTGTCGCCTTCGTGATCCTGCTCGTCGCCGGAGTCGCGTTGCCGGGCCTCGCGTCCGTCGCCGCGCCACCCAAGCCCGCTGGCAGCCCTGTCCCGACCTCGTCGCTCTCGCCGGCACAAACCGCGCTTCCCGTACCGAGTGCGCTGCCGAGCGCCGCTACGCCCGCACCGGCGCTGCCCGGCTTGACGATGACCGCGACGCCCTCCGGTACGCTCGTCCGCTTTGCCGGACAAATCCTCGACGTCCGCAACGGTTTCGTGTTCTTCACGACCGGCGATGGTTTCCGGCTCGACCCGAGCCTGCGAACCGACGACTACTTTACCGGCGCGCCCACGCCGATCGTCCCTGCGCTCCGCGTGTATGCGCGTGCGTCGTTCGATACGGCCACGCATCGCGTCGTGCAGCTCGATCTGTCACGCCGTCCCATCCCCCCGGAAGCCTCATACGAGGCGGTGCACGCGTTCGCCGTCACCGCGTCGTCGCCGCGTCCCAATCCGGAACTCGTTCCCCGCGCGGGCTTTAGCGGCCGCATCGTAAACGTGACGTTCACGGCGCTGGTCCCGTCGACGACCAATTTGAACGACGTCGTCTACATGGAAACCGATCAGAGCGGTTGGAACCCTCTGGCGATTCGCCTGGACCGCATCGACGCGTTGCACTATCGCATCACGCTTCGGCTCCCGTCGGGCTCAGAGTTCCTGTATCGCTACACCCGCGGTTCAGCTCAAAGCGTGGAACGCGCGCGGAACGGCATCGAGCAACCGCCGCGCTCGCTCCTGGTCCCGGAGGTCGACCTGAAAAACCAAGACGACACGGTGTATTCGTGGGCCGACACGAATCCGGCTTCGGGGAGCAACTCCGCGCCGGGACCCGACGCCATCCCCACACCCTTCAATCCCGCTCCCTTCCCGTTCCCGGTCCCGCGCAAGACCCTCAAACCGTAACAGGAAACTCCGTGCGCCGCGCCGCGCTTGCCTCGTTCCTTCTCGCTCTCGCCGCCCCGGTCGGCGCCGGAGCCGCGCTGCCCCCACGCGTCGACGTTCGCGCACAGCACGTGGCTCTCTACACCGGCGCGCCGCCGCTTCTCAGCGCGAGCGGCTCGGCGATTGTGCACTTCGGTAACGCGTTCTTGCGCGCCGACGCGCTGCGCTACGATCTCGGAAAAAACCGGATCGTCGCGAGCGGCCATGTCACGCTTTCTTCGTCGGAGCGCGCTCTCGACGCGGACGTCTACGCGTTGGATCTCGCCTCCGGTTCCGCCGTCGCGTTAGAGCTCGGCGCGAGCGCCCCCCGTACGCTCGTCTTCTCCGCTGGCGCGCACGACGGTCGCATCGCTCCCCCGCCCGAAGCGGCCTTCGATGTCGCCGATCTCGGCGGACAAGCGGCGTTCATCACGGGTTCGCACGCCGTCGTCGTACCGAATGCCACGGTGCGCTTCACGCCGGCCCGCGTCCGCACCGACGTCCGCGCGATGGTCCCCGTCCCGTCATACCTGTTCTCGTTCGAATCGAGCCCGAGCTTCGCACAGCAGTCGTTGCCTGCGTCGACGTTCGATCAGCCTTACGGCTTGTTTGGAACGCCGAACTCGCTCGCGGCGCTGCATTTCACGTACGCACAAGGAACCGGTCTCGCGGTCGGCCTCGACGAGCATCTCGTCAACGGGACGAAATCGTACCTCGTCGCCTCGGCGCTCCCGACCGTCGCGGGAGGACGATACGACCTCTTCGGGTTCGAGCAACTGACGCCGACGATGACGCAGCAAATCATCGCGACGCGTCAAGGCGGATATATCGGTGGGCAATATCAGTTGCTGCACAACGAAGCCGAGACCGCGACGTCGCTCACGTTGAGTCAGGCCGCCGGTCTTGAATCGGCAGACCTGCGGATCTCTTCGCTGACGCACCGCATCCCGCGGCTCTTCTCGTACAAGCTCTCCGCCGACCTCGGCTACGATCACCAAAGCGGGATGCTGCCATCTTCATCGGACGCGCGTACCTCCCTCGAAGGGCTCGTGACCACGCCGTCGCTGCATCTCCCGCTCGGCGCGTCGTTCTCGTCGTCGCTCGATGTGACGAGAACCGTCTTCGAGTTTCCACGCGAGACCGGCTCAACGTCGTTGACGAGTTTCCTCACGAAACAGATCTCACCGCCGCTACGGCTTATCGGAATCGTGCAGTTTACGCAAGTTTTCGACCGCTACCGCATCGGTCAGTCGTTCTTCTATCCTCCGCAGGTCCTCACGCTTCCCGACGGTGCGCTGTACTACGGTTACGCCGCGTACAACGGCGCATCAACGCTGCGGTCGTACGCGCTCACCGGCACCTTTGCGCCGAATCCCAACTTCACGTTGACGCTTGGACTGACGCATCATCGCGACTTTCCACAGTTCGACGGATACGGCAATCCGCCGTATAGCCTCGCGTTTGACGTTCGCGTTCGCCCACCAGGTGGTCCGTCGATCGAGGTCGGTCGGTCGTACCTCTTTAACTGGGGCGGTCAGCGCTTTTCGCCGGCCTACACGCTCAGCATCGCACCATGATGCGGGCGTTCGCCGCGCTGCGTTTCG
Source organism: Vulcanimicrobiota bacterium (assembly GCA_019241305.1). Classification (GTDB taxonomy): domain Bacteria; phylum Vulcanimicrobiota; class Vulcanimicrobiia; order Vulcanimicrobiales; family Vulcanimicrobiaceae; genus JAFAXE01. The sequence goes on along the minus strand of JAFAXE010000027.1, from coordinate 57 downwards.
CAAGCATGTTCTGCTGCGCCGTTGTACTGGCGACAGCAACGCTGGCAAAGGCCGCGC
>JAFAXE010000090.1 GCA_019241305.1 Vulcanimicrobiota bacterium | reverse complement strand
GGAGCATGAAAACGGTACCGCAGCCAACCTGCGGGCAGCCAGAACCTCCAAGGGTGGTCGTTCCGAACAGCGCTCCGGCGCTATCCTGTAAGAGGCTCGTGATAACGTAGGCACCGTCGCGCGGATAGCCGTGAAAACGATGGAGCGTCACCGGGGTGTAGCGCCCGTTCCCTGACGGAATCAACTCGAACACGGTGCCGTTGTTGGAAACTCTGTCTCGGCCGCTTTGCGTTGTCCCGAAGAGATCGCCGGCGGCGTCCATGGTGAGGCGAGCGTCCGGAAATTGTCCCGCGCCGCGGAAGTCGAAGAGGATGCGCTCGCGATACGCTTTTCCGGTCGGCACGAGCTCGAAGGCGGTCCCGCAGCCCTCGGCGCAGTGACGTCCGTTTCCGCCACTATCGGTCGTTCCGAACAGGTCTCCATTCGCGTCAGCGATGAGCTGCCCGAGCGGCGCCTGTCCGTCTCTTCCTCCCTGAAAACGGTGCAGAACCCGCTCGACGTAGCGCCCATGTGATGGCGTCAGAGAGAACACCGTGCCACAACCGCCACCTTGATTGCAGGGTCCGCCCCCTCCCAACATGGTTGTCCCGTAAAGTACCCCGCCGCTTCCGATCAAGAGACCGGCGACCGGGTTCGCGCCATCTTTACCCCCGGCAAAGCTATACAGAACGTTGTCCGCATAGCCGCTACCCGTCGGCGCTAGTGCGATGACCGCGCCTTGGAGATGCGCACCTCCCTGATAACTGGTTCCGTAGAACGTGAGGTTGCTGTCGGCGACGAGGTTTCCGTTGGGGACGGCATCGTGTGATCCGAACTGGTAGAGAACGCTTTCCGTATAGCCGCCTTTCGACGGTGCTAATCTGAACAACACGCCGCAACAAGGGCCGTTGAAGTTTGAGCCGGTGTTCCCATACAGGACGCCGGTTGAATCGATGATGAGTCCGGCGTTGGGATAGGCGCCGTCGCCGCTGTTTTGAAAGTTGTAAATCGTTCGCTTGGTGTAGCCGTTGCGTGACGGAATCATTTTGAATACCGTCCCGCAGGGCGTGCTTCGGAAGCACCCCGTCGAGTTGCCGCCGTCGTAGGTCGTTCCATACAGTGCACCGGCGGTATCCGCGCTAAGTCCAGGCTGAGGCTGGTCGCCGTCCGTGCCATTTTGGAAACTGTGCAGCACGCGTTCTTTGGCATGCGAAAGCTCGCTCGCGCCGGCTGATGCCGTAACAGGGAAAAGCCTTTCGGCGTGTATGGTGCGGGCGGTCACGGGCGGCGCCCATAACGGCAGTGCACCGATTGCGAGAAACGGTAGGGTGCGCATGAGCATCATCGGCATTCCCCTCGAGGTTCTACGATAGTGCGGCGACCAGGTGCGAGAGCACCGGTTGGGCGTTCTGCTGGAAGTTGCGGCGGTCTTCCGTCTCGGCTTCGGCTTGCGCTGCGTCGGGAAGCCCGCGATTCTTGCGATTGATCGCGAAGGCGGCGATCTGCACGCGTGCTGTTATGATGTGATCCACGAACGCGGCGACCGCCGAGCTTAATCCCGGCGCAAGCGTAGAACGCACTTCGTCGAAACCTTGACGGAGCGCCTCCGCGTCGGATGCCGCGCGGGCATCGCGTTCGTCGAAGTCGCTTGCGTCAACGGCCGTCGGCTCAAGCGCGGCAACCGTCGATGCGTACGCAGCCTGCAGGAGCGAAACGAGACGTTGAGCTTGCGCAGAGCTAATGCCGATGGCGCGCGTTCGCGCAATTCGGCCGAGGAGTATCGCGGCAACAATGAGGCCGAGTGCCGAAGGTAGGATCCACCGTAAGGTTTTCATGGACCGCTATTTCCCGCAAATCGTTTTTGTAACCACGTCGCCAGCGCTCGACCGTGATCTTCCCTTAGAGCTTCCATCCGTATTCGAGCAAGGGTTTCGAACTCTTTGCGAGGCTCACCATGCGCTCGATCAGGGCTGGGCTTTGCAAAACCTCGTCAGACAGCGGCTCGCTTGTCATGAAGGTCTGCATCCGGAAATATTTGGCGAGCGGGCTCTCCGCCTGTTTTTCGAAACCGCGCGGCATGCGCTTGAGGCTTTCGTGTGACTCTGAAAGCGACGTCCCCTTGCGCTCGAGGCCGCGTAGGACGGCGCCAAAGCCCTTCGAGTCCTCCGCCATGGATTCGCGCCAGCGTTGCAGTAGCGGCTTGTCCAGTTGATAAAATCCGACGGCGACAAACGATTCCTTCGGCTTGATGTGGACGTACAGGCCCCCGGGACCCCCGTGATCGCCGTCGTGCGAAAAATAGGCGCCGAGGTTTGTCTTGTACGGACTCTTGTCGGGTGAAAATCGAATGTCGCGATAGATGCGAAAAATGGACCCGCGCGGGTTGGCAGCCAGCGGAATTTTCGCTTTGCGGAATGCGGCGTTGACATCGATCAACAACGAGCGCAGTGGTTCCAGCAACTCCGTCTCGTATACCGGCTTGCGCGGCTGGAACCAGGTGCGCTCGTTGTGTTTCTCGAGGTCACGCAGAAACCGCAGGCCCTGCGAGGAGAAGCCGCTGAACGCGGCCGGCGGCGCAGAGCCTGCGGTTTGCGATTTCACTGAATGGTGACGGTGACCGGGGTTGAGGTGATGCCGTTCGTCACGACTTGCAACGTCGCGGCCCCAACCTCGGTGTTGTTCGGTATTTGAAACGTCGTTTTCACGACTGCTTTGGAGGCGACCGCCATCGAGCTGAAGTTGTACGTTCTCGCATAAAAAACGTGCCCCGACGAGGTGTTCGTGATACGCACGAGCGGATAGTTGCTCGCCATCTGGACGTCGTCGCCATACATGTTGTCCTGCGAGACGCCGTTCAGCCGGCGACCTTTGAGCGTGTAGTGGCTCCCGTGAGTGAGCGTCGTCGGGACGGAAACGATCTGTGGCGCAATCGAACGCAGCGGCTTGCCTCGCGGTGTGTAAACCTCAACGTCGTTGGAACCGTCGGTCCCCAGAACTTCACCGGTTGGCAATATCAACAGGCGCCAGTTGAAACTAGAATCATTGACCGCGCCTGGCGGCGTGGCCGCGTTCATAATATGTTTTCCATCGAATTCGAAAAACGACGAGGGTGGCTGGTAGATGCCCGGGCTCGCGGGAATGAGCACGTGGCCGTCAGGTAGCAGGGTTGCAGGGCCATCGGCAACGTCGTATTGCTGACTGTTGATGATGGGAAAGTCTGGCCCAGCACTCCACTTGTGCGACGTCGTGCTGTAGATTGCGGTGTGTCCCGTCGCACCTGCGACAAAGACCGTCCCATCGGGCCGCAATGTCTGCGGACCGATCTCGGAGCCCGCAACCAAGTTGACGGGGATACTCCCCGCTGAGGACCAGGAGCCACTAGAAGGATCGTAGCGCTCCGACTGGCCGGGCAGGCTGACGTCGGCGGTCAAAACGGTGCCGTCAGGTAAAAGCGTCCAACCCTCTTCCGAGTTTGGATCGGCTTTGCCCTTACCGGTTTGCGTCCACGTCAACTTCTTGCTGTTGAAGAGCGCCTGGACGCTGTAACAGCAATTCCCGATCATGAGCGTTCCATCGCTCAGCACGACGCTTGCGGCGTCACCGATTTGCGACCAGCCGCTGGGCGGCGCGACCGGCTTCCAGCGATTCTTCAGCGGATCGAAGATGGCGCCCATATTGGTTTCCGACCCAACGAAAAAGTTGTACTCACCGCCTTCGATTTCGACGCGGGCGTCGGGCAGCACGGCAGAGGCGAAATAGAGCGGTCCGTAGTTCGCCGGCAATGGAATGGCCTTCGACCACGTGCCGTTGACGTAGCTTCCGAACGCGTCCGGCGTAAGGCGGTACCAGTTGCCCGCGTTGTCCTGCACCAGCACGGTTCCATCCGTCATCTGGAGCGCCGTTCCGGCTCCATTGCCGCCGAACGGTCCCGTCGCTTTCACCGGCTGCCAGCTGTCTGCTTTGCCGTGACCTGAGAAGAGGAAGGGATTGTAATTGTAGATGCGTGGCGGCGGATGCGGCGGCGTATGCCGGTGCATCAGCGTTGACGGCACAACCGGCCCAGCGGTGCGCGGCTTGAACGTGATGGGGCCACCCCATGCAAATGAGGTGCTCATCGATCCGAGGGCAAGAGCGGCGACGACCGCACGATATCGTAGAGCCAAGAACCTGTCTCCCTGAATGGCGAAATGTCAGGAGCGCCTTGAATGGCACTCCGGTTCGCGCCTATTCAGGGGTCGCCCGACCGAATCCGGCCTCTCGCGGACCCGGCGCATGCGACTTTCGGTGCCTAGTCTGGTGGCCGCGCGTCCGTCGCGTCGGGAATTCCGAGAACCTCCACGACGATGTCACCGTGTTTGCGCCGCATCGCCGTCTCGAAATCGGCGGTGAGCTCGTCGGTGGCCTGGAGGATCGCGTCGCGGCTCGTGAGCGAGCGGTTCGAGCGTCGCGCCTCGGAGATCAGTTCTTTCGCGCGCACGGAGATCGCTCCGGGGTCGATCGACTGCGCCCGTTGTTCGTGGCGGCGTTGATTCTCCGGCCGGGTGTCGAGATAATACGACTCCCATTTGGTGCGCAGGTCGTGAAGAACCGCCGAAGGCAAGAGCGTCGAAGCGCCATCGCTGCCGCGTCCTCGCCCGGCGCGCCCGTTGGTCGTGCGGCGGATCCCGGGCGATGCTTTGGGTGCATCGAAATTGGGATAGATGCGCACGATATACGGAGGCTTCGCGCGTTTCCAATTGCCCGGCCCCGGACTTTGAACGACTTCCGCCAATCCGGCATTGACCAATTGCTGGCGAGTTTTGCGGTCTTCGACGATACGAAATGTCGGAAGTTCCGCCGCCGGCGGCTGATTTGCAAGGAAAGAACGGGTTTCGGGTCGTGGCAGCTCGTCCAACATCTTAAAAAGACGCTGTCGGCCTAGTGCCCTTGTATCGGCTGTCTGTCGAGTCAATCGCTTCTCCGGTTCGCCGACCTTTGTCGCTTTGCGCGAATAGCCGGCTGATTGCTACAGTAGCAGTTAGACGCTATGTTTGGAACGCCTTCATGGTATGCGGCGCACGCTTCCAATATAGCCAATTAGCGCCTCTCGGTTTTCCGTCAAGCCCATACCCTAAAGACGGTACGGGGTCGCCAAACATTATGAGTGTTAAGCCTTGACGAGCAGCGGCTCCGCGTTATCGTACGGCTTCGACGTGATGATTTCGATCCGTCCCGTCCGGTCGCAATACGTATGGCGCTTCACGGTACAAAGGTCGGCGCCATACACATGAATGCTAATGGAAGGCTGGTCCGCAAAGGCATTGCGAACGCGGTGAATATCGCCGACTCTCGGTGAGACGCGATCGACCTCTCCTGAGCCAAGCCGCGCCGTACCTCGCGAGACCAGAGCGCCGTCGCGGTAGCTGAACCGCTCTGAAACTTCCGCGCCGCGCAGTACGCCGACGAGGCCCCATACCGTGTGGTCGTGGATCGGGGTCGACGCACCGCCATCCCACACGAACGCCACGGTGGTGAAGCGCCGGGCGGGGTCGCGATAGAGAAGATATTGGCCGTAGGAACCAGGGATTGGAAGGGCGAGACGCGCCGGCAGCCAGTCGTCGTGTGACACGAGTTCCGCAACGAGCGGCGCTCCGTTCTCGAGGATGCGTGGCTCATCTCCGGCCGCTTCATCGAGCGTGCGGCTCATCGCCCGTACGAACTCGAGAAACCGCGGAGAAATGCCCTCTGCCGCCGGCTTGGTACAGTCGGAAACGTCCATGCGACCTCCTCTGACGAGTGAGCGGGGAAGGTCGGTTCTGCGGCCCCAGCCCGTGCCTTCTGCGACGGTTTTCTTTAGGTGGTTCCGTTGCCTTGTGGCGACGCTGGCGGCGCGCCGATGCGGCTGAAGCCGGCGTACGGAATTAAAGCGTCCGGAACGCGAACGCTTCCGTCCGCCTCTTGAAAGTTTTCCAAGATAGCCGTGAGCGTGCGCCCCACGGGCAGACCGGAGCCGTTGAGCGTGTGGACAAATTCGGGTCGTGCGGTAGGCGCTCGGCGAAAGCGAATCCCCGAACGGCGCGCTTGAAAATCGGTGCAGTTTGAACACGAGCTGATTTCGCGATAGCGGCCCTGACTCGGAAGCCATGTCTCGAGATCGAACGTGCGGGCAGCGTTGAACCCGACGTCGGCGCTGCACAAATCGACGACGCGATACGGGATCTCGAGTTCTGCGAGTACGGCCTCGGAATCGGCGACGAGCTTCTGTAACGCTTCATCGGATCGCTCCGGGAGCGTCAGCCACACCAGCTCCACTTTTTCGAATTGGTGCAAACGCATGAGCCCGCGCGTATCCTTGCCGGCGGCCCCCGCTTCTTTGCGGAAACAGGGAGAATAGGCACAGTAGCGCAGCGGCAGCGTTTCGCCGGAGAGAATTTCACCACGATGGAGCGCGGTCAGCGGAACCTCGGCGGTCGGAATCAAGAACAAGTCGCTGCTCGCGTCGGCGAACATGGCGTCGGAAAACTTCGAAAGCTGTCCCGTCGACCACATCGTTTCCCGTGTGACGAGAAACGGCGGAGCGACTTCGAGATACGACCGTGCCGCGGCGCGATCGAGAAAGAAGTTGATGAGCGCACGAGACAACCGTGCACCTTCGCCACGCAGAACGGTGAAGCGGCTCCCTGATAGCGCGGTGGCACGTTCGAAATCCAGGATGCCGAGAGCTTCGCCGATCTCCCAGTGCGGCTTTGGAGTGAACGGCAGAGACGTCGGCGTGCCCCACTGCTTGACGACGACGTTGTCTTCTTCGCTGCGGCCCACCGGGACGCGCGGATCGAGTACGTTCGGAACATCGCCGAGCATCTGCTCGATCTCCCCCGCGAGCGCCGGAATTTCACTTGCGCCGGCGGCGATGCGCTCGTCCAAAGCTTTCAGCTCCGGACGGAGTGCTTCAGCTGCCGCCGCGCGATTTGGAGCGCGCGCGATGCGCTCCGTAAGCGCGTTCTTTTCGGCTTTCAACGTCTCGACGTTGGTGCGTAACGCGCGCAAGCGCGTGTCGAGTTCGAGCACACGGTCGACGAAGCCGGCGTCGAGACCCCGTCGTGACGCCGAATCACGGACACGCTCGGGATCGCGGCGCACGAGCGCGAGATCCAGCATCGGCCTTCCCGAAGAAACGCGAACGCCCGCAGGGGCGGGCATCCAAAAGAGGGAGAACGAGTCGGCATTATGCGCGACTCTGCGACGCTCCTACCCACCGCTTCGCGGCGCGAGTTCATCGCCGAGGAAATGCTCGCTCCGGAGCAGGCCGTCGTCGCATACTTTTCGCGCGTACAGCTGCGGCCGCCGGGCGTCGAACACGTCCACCTCGACGACGCGTTTGGGAGAATCTTGGCCGAGGACGCGCGGGCCGCAACAGATCTTCCCACGCACGACCGCTCGACGATGGATGGCTTCGCGGTGCGCAGCTCCGATGGATCGATGCAGCGCCG
>JAFAXE010000057.1 GCA_019241305.1 Vulcanimicrobiota bacterium | reverse complement strand
GCGACGTTTCATTGAGCAAGCACGACGTTGTGGGCCAGCGCGCCGTCGTTGTGCTGAGCAAGCACGACGTTGTGGGGCGGGGCGCCGACGTTGTGCTGAAGAGCGTTGTGACGAGCGAAGACAGGATGTCGGGAGCGAGGAGCAGTCGAGTCCCGCGGTCTCCAGGATGGAGAACGCGAGTGACGTCTCTGAAGCGCAATGTCGGCGCCCCGCCCCGATGCGTTCACGAAGCTTCATTTCGCGGTAAGGAGCTCGCGGGCGAGATCGTCGAGGCGGCCCGCAATCGTGCCGTCGATCCGAAGGTCACCCATGGTGATGCGAACGCCACCGAGAAGCGATGGGTCGACGCGGTTTTGCACCTCGAAGCGCTTCTTATAGGCGCGCGAAAGGCGGTCGACGAGTTCGTTGAGCTCGGAGGGCTGCAGTTCTCGGGCGCTGACGATTTCGAGCGGCTCAAAACCGCGGTCGGCGAGCACGAGCTTCTCATATTCGGCCACGATAGCGCCGAGGATCGCTTCCCGACGCTTACGGATCAGTAGCAGGAGCAGATGCAACGCGATCTCGTCGAGCCGCGTGGCGAACGTCTTCATGACGATCTCCGATTTTACCGCGCGGTCGATCACCGGCGAGACGAAGAACCGGCGCGCATCGTCGTCTTTTGCCAGTGCGTCGCTCGCAATCCGCAGGTCGCCCCCCACCTCATCGATTCGCCCGTTGTCCTTCGCGAGCGAGAAGGTCGCCATGGCGTAACGACGCGCAACGGTTTGTCTTTGCATTATCCGACGGCGCTCCGTTCGACGGTCTGGAGCACGTCGGCGACGAGTCGCTCACTGGTGCCGGCATCGAGAGTTTTTGCGCCCTCGCGAGCGATCTGCACCGCCTTCGCAAGGAGATCGTGCCGTAAACGATCGCGCGCCGTTCCGCGCGCGCGTTCGAGCTCGCCCTCGGCGTTTCGCACCACGCGCTCCCCTTCGGCGTTCGCATCGACGAGGATCCGCTCGCGTTCCCGCTCGGCGTCTCTCTCTGCCCGCTCGCGAATCCCGTCGCAGTATCCCGAGACCGTCTGAAGTTCACGTTCCGCGAGCGAGACGTCGTCGCGGGCTGCGTCGCGTCTGCGGACGATCTCCTCGAGTTCCGCGTTTTTCTGCTCCTGTGCGCCGATGATGGCCGGTTTCACGAACCGCACGAACACGTACACCAGCAGCGCGATGAACACGACCGAACCAGCAACTTGGCTCCAACGCGCCAGTTCCTCGTACGATACCGCGTTCATCGTGCCGGTTGCTCCAGAATCCGATCCAAAAGCGAGCGCCCGAGCGCGTGCGAAAGCTCATCCTCGCGCGCGCGCGCCGCGGCAACCTCCGCCGTAACCGTTCGCTGTGCGCTCGCGATGAGCTCCGAGGCCTGCTGGGCGTAGGTAGCGTTGACCTTTTGGGCCGCGTCGTTCGCCTCGCTGCGGGCGCGCGCGACCAGCTCTTCTGCTTCCCGGCGCGCCGCAGCGCGGCGTGCCTCGGCTTCGGACCGCAACTCCTTGGCGCGACGCGTCGAGGTTTCGTAGTCGCGGTGTACGCCGTCGATGTATTCGCGGCGCTTGCGAATCGCTGCACCGACGGGACGAAGAAATACCACGTTCAACAGCGCGAAGAACACCGCAAAGTTGAGCAGTTGGATCCAGATCGTCCCGTCGATGGAGAGAAACATCTGCGCTTAGTGCCCGCTGAGGCGCGTGACCAGCTCCGGTAGACGGACCAAGCCGTACAACATGAAGAACGCAAGTCCGATCGAGATGATCGGAAACGCTTCGACGAGGCCGACGCCAAGGAACAGGAACGTAAAGATGTTCCCGCGGGCCTCCGGCTGCCGCGCGATGGCCTCGACCGCTTTCGATGCGACCAGACCGTCGCCGATGCCGGAGCCGAATGCGACTCCGAGAATGATGAGGCCGAAGGCGACGAGCGTCGCGGCAACGACCAAGCTTTCAGAACTCACGTCTTTCCTTTCTGTTAGTGTTCTTCACCTAAGGCCAACGACAGATAGACGATGCCCAGCAAGGTGAAGACGAACGCCTGTACGGTTCCAACGAAGAAGTTGAAGAACTGAATGAAGAAGGGCAGCACCACCGCCCAGAGCGAGACGTTAAGCGCCCCGATCTTGATGTTCCCGGTGATGATGATCGTCACGATGATGAACAGAATCTCGCCGACCAGGATGTTGAAAAAGAGTCGCGCCGTGAGCGTCAGCACGCGACTGACTTCGTCGAGGATGTTCAACGGGATGAGGGGCCAAAACGGCTGCGTGAAATGATGGAGATAGTGACCGACGCGGCGCCGTGCGATGACCGCTCCGAAGATCAGCACGTACACGCAGAGCGTCAACGGCACGATCGTGTTGAGGTCCGCTGTCGGTGAGCCTCCGAGCGGAAGTCCCAGCGGCCGCAGCGGTAAGATGTCGAATTGATTGAGGACGAAGATAAACAGAAACACTGCGATGAAAAACGGCACGAACGCCTCGCCCGAGCGGCCAATCGCCCCATAGACGAGGTCCGCGATGAAATTGATCACGCCTTCGAAGATCGTCTGGCGTTTCGTCGCCAGTGGGGAACGATAGCTGTTCCCGACCCATGCCAAAAACGCGAGCGCGACGACCATCGCGACCCAGGTCGTCAGAATCGTGTCCGCATGAACGGTGCCGACGAGCGGCAGCGTCCAGGTGCTATGGGCGCCGATCTCTTGTTTCATTGCGAATTGCTTTGGGGCGTGCGCGCTACGCTGAGGGCGAAGAGCGCGAGTGGCGTAAAAAACCCGGCGAAATAGACCGCCATCGTCCACCACGGGCCGCCGAGGGCGAGCCCCACCGGTACTATACCGAAAACCACGATGCGGAGAACACTACTTAAGACGAAAGCCGCTACGCCGCGATGGTCGAGGAGCCGTTCGTTCGACCGCATCGTGAGCAGTGCATTGAGGACTCCGCACCCGACCCCTACGAACAGCGCAAGACCTGCCCGGACAGATGAGACGGCCACGAGCGCGCTCGCCGGGACGGCGGCCAGGAGGCTCGTGCTTACCATGAAGCGTTTCGCGTTGCGGTAAGGCTGAAGGCCGGGGCTCACGCGGCGGGGTACGCTGCGGCCGCCTCCGGGCGGAATTCTTCGGGGAGCGGCCTACCACGCAGCCGGGCCAGCAGCCACGCCACGATCCGGACAGCCGCTTGGCCATCGCCGTACGGATTGTGCGCCCGGGCCATGCGGGCATACGCGGCGCCGTCCGAAAGTAGCGTCGCGGCCGCCGCCACGATGCGGGCCCTGTCCGCGCCGACCAGCTGCAACGTCCCGGCCTCGATCCCTTCAGGGCGTTCCGTCTGATCGCGCATGACGAGGACCGGCTTGCCGAGGCACGGCGCCTCCTCTTGGAGTCCGCCGCTATCAGTGAGGACGAACGAACACTGCGAGATTGCGCGGACCGTCGCGTCGTAGGTCATTGGCGAGACGAGATGCACATCTGCCATACCGTCGAGGATTTCGTGTGCGACTGGCGCGACCTCAGGTGACGGATGAAGCGGCCACAGAAGCTGCGGCCGTTCGGGCAGCACGACGATTTGCTTGAGCGCTTCGCAGATCGAACGCATGCGCGTGTGGTTTTCGCGCCGGTGAGCCGTGACGAAGATGAGCGGACGCCTGCGGTCGATCGGCTGCAGTTCCGGTGCGTCGACGACCCGTTCGTCCTGAGCCGTCGCGAGGAACGCATCGATGACGGTATTGCCGGTAACGAAGATGTCTTCAGGTGCGACGTTTTCACGCTCGAGGTGGAGACGGGCACGCGCCGTCGGCGCAAAGTGCCACGACGTGATCGCCGTCGTCAGACGGCGATTCATCTCTTCCGGGTACGGCTCCCAACGCGTCGCAGTCCGCAGGCCCGCTTCGATGTGACCGACCGGTATCTGCTGATAGAAGGCGGCCAGCGCCGCCGCGGTGCTCGTCGTGGTATCGCCGTGCACCAGCACGAGCTCGGGGCTCACTTCACGCAACACCGGTTCCATCCCCTCGAGTACGCGCGTCGTTATCTGCGTCAACGTCTGCCGCGGCGTCATGATGTTGAGATCGTAATCGGGTCTGATCCGGAAAAGCGCGAGCAGGTCGTCCAACATCTTACGATGTTGCGCAGATACGCACACCACTGGGATGATCGCGGGCTGCGCTGACCGCAAGGCATGCACGACTGGCGCCATCTTGATGGTGTCCGGACGCGTCCCGAACACCGTCATGACCTTGAGCGGGGATGACGTCACAAAATCCCGGCCAGGCGCAGGGCCGTTCCGAACCCTCCGGAAAGCACGTAGGCGGCAGCTCCGAGCGCAAACGTGACAGCGTAGATCAAGAGCACTGCCGTGCGCACCCCCAACCCGTAGCGGAAGACGAGAACGTGATGAAAATGGCCACGGTCCGCTTCGGTGATCTTGCGGCCGGCTCGCGCCCGCCGCAGAATCGCGGCCGCCGTGTCGAGAACCGGCAAGGCGAGCGCAACGAGCGGTACCAGTAAACTCACGGCGATCGCGGTCTTGCTCGTGGTGATCACCGACACCGTCGCAAAGACGTATCCGATGAAGAGTGAGCCCGTATCCCCCAGAATGATCTTGGCGGGATGAAAGTTGTACGGTAAGAAGCCGAGCGCCGCTCCAACCAGCGAGCAGAGGATGAGCGCTGCAACCAAATGGCCGTGGCCCAGCGCGATCGCAAACAGGAACATCCCGGTGATCACGGTGACGCCGGAGAGCAAGCCGTCGAGCCCGTCGAGGAAGTTGATCGCGTTCATCATGCCGAGATACCACACGAGGGTCAGCGGAAGTGCCAGCCACATCGGCAGACTCACGTACGAGTGAAGAAATTCCACATCGAAACCGCGAATCACGAAGCCGTAGAGCATCGAGACGAGCGCGACGACGATCTGAGCA
>JAFAXE010000054.1 GCA_019241305.1 Vulcanimicrobiota bacterium | reverse complement strand
GTAGATCTCCGCGGTCGACAGCTCGATGTGTGGCTCCGCGATGATGCACCACCAGGCGGGCATCGTGCCGAGGGGCGTGATTCGTTCGCCGGTCCCTTCCACGAGTGCGCCGGTACCCGCCAGGAAGAATGGCACGTCGGATCCGAGGCCTCGCGCAATGCCGAGCCAGTCGGCATCGCGGAGTGCACACCCGATCTCGGCTCGCATTGCCGCGCGCAAGACCGTCGCAGCGTCGCTCGAGCCTCCCCCCAGCCCTCCGCCGACCGGAATGCGTTTTTCGATACGCACGTTGGCAGGCGGGGATTCGACCGCCCAGAGGGCGCGGCTAACGATGTTGCGCTCCTGCAGGCGCGCATCGTCGCACCACAGCGACGGCGCATCCTCCGGCTCGATGGTGATCCGGTCGAAGAGGCCGACCGGTACAATGACGCTCCGTATTCCGTGAAAGCCGTCTGAGCGCCGCGAGAGGACCTCGAGCGTGAGATTGATCTTGGCCGGCGCGAGCAACAGCGGCACGCCGGACGTTGTCTTTTTCGCCGGCTTGCGTTCCTGCAGTGCTCGCCAAGTCGAGCGCGTAGGGCGGAGCGGCGCCGAGCGAGCGCGTAGTGGTGAGGCCGCATGGCCGCCTCCGCAAGTTACGACGCGCAGCACAACGAGTTTTGCGCGTACATCCTGGGCGAACGTGACACGCCCTTCGGCCTCACGCTGGGAAACTATAAGACCTACGCGATGTGCACGCCGAAGGGCGGCGTGCGCGGATTGTGGGACGCTGATACCGACCAAATCATTTTCGGCGCACATCAAATTGCGTATCGAGTGCTCAAAGCCGGAAATGGAGCGACGCCCTCGTCGACGATCTTTCCGCATCAGATCGAACGGACGTTCACCTTTCTCCCGTATGCGCAAATATCGGAGTTTACGCCGGCGTCGCAACTGCACGTTACGGAAGCGTTCTATGTTCCGCACGGTCCGCGCCATGGCCGGGACGTCGGCTTCATCGTCGATATCACGTTGTACAATGCCGGGACGGAGTTGATGGAGGTCGCCGTCTTTCCGTGGGCGTTGCTCGTCGGCCAGCGCTTTTACGGCGAGGCAGAAAAGGAAGTCCGGGCGACGATCGTGGACCGCCGAATTCTGACGACCAACGAAGAGACCCACGCGATTCGCTGCTGGGGTGGTTCGCGCGAGCCTCGGGCCGCCGTCGTCGCCCTGCGCGAACAAGCCTTGCTCCACGCGATGAGCGAGGGCGTGCTACGCGATCACGCGCTTTTGGAAGAAGTGACGCCCCGGCTTGCGGAGATCGTGAGCCGGCGGATCTTCGGTGCTTTCGAGTTTCATGTTCCCGTCGCAGCCGGGGCTCGCGAGAGCCTGCGGCTCGCCGTCGTCTTCGACCGCCGCGGTGAAGCGTTCGCACGGCGCACGTTCGAGGAACTGCTTTCGGACTCGCGCGCGCTCCACGAAACTCAGCGCTTTTATGCGGCGGCGCTGAGGGACGCGCGCTTCATGACGCCGTCGCCCGTGATCAGCCGCGGTGTCGTGTGGGCTAAGGCGAACATGTTGCGCATCGTCAAAGAATATCCGCAGGGTTGGGGCGCGACGAACTCGCCGCCCTCCGATATCTTGGTCTCGCGCGACACCTCGTGGTTCGTACACGGCTTCGACTATTTTCTGCCAACCTTCAGCCGGGACGCGCTCGGAGTCTTCAACCGGTTCATCGAGGATTCGGGCCAGGTCGTCGAATACGTGCGAGGCGTCAGCGGATTCCGCACGTCATACGATCTGAACATCAACGACGATACCCCACTCCACCTCATCGCGATCCTGCACCATTACAACGCGACGCTCGACGATGACTGGGTCCGCTCCGTTCTCCCGCTTGTCATTAAGGCCGCGGACTATATGCTCTCCCAGCGCGACCAAAACGGCCTGATCTTCTGCAATGCGAAAGGCGTCGACATGTACGGGATCACGTCGTGGCGCAACATCATCCCGTATTACACGCTCGATGGAGCGGTCACGGAGATCAACGCCGAGGCCGTCTTCGCGCTGCAAGCCGCCGCGATGCTGTGCGCCGTGTGCAACGACCTGCAGCACTGGGCGACGTATGCCGACGCAGCGCGAAGCTTGCGGGAGAGGATGCTCACGTACCTCTTCAATGCCGACACCGGCGCGTTCGTGTTGAACTACGATCAGTATCAAAATTACCAGGACAACTTTACGTCCGACGAAGTCTTCCCAGTGCTCTTCGAGGTCGCCGGCGAGGATGAGCGCAGACGCATTCTGCGGCGTCTCGGGGAGTCGGATTTCACGACTCCCGTCGGTCTACGGACGATCTCAACCGCCGACTCCTGGTACTTCCCTTCGTACGGGTCCGGCCTGTTGGGCGGTGTGTGGCCGGATATGACGTTGTGGTTCGCCGTGGCCTTAGCGCGCAACGGCTTCGCGGCGGAAGCGACGCGCTGGCTGCGCGATGTCTATGCGTCGATGGAAGCCGGCTCCCAGCGCAATACTGTCCCTGGCGAGTTTGCGGAATGGTTCGACGGGGGTTCTCTGACGAATCGTGGCATGTATCTCTCTCCCTGGACGGGTGCCAAGTATTTGTGGGCGGTGGCCGAGACGGTCTGCGGTCTCGACGGCTATCGGACGAGCGGCCGCCCGTTTCTCACGCCGATCGTTCCCGAAGGATGGCAGTGGACCGCCGGCGTGCGGGTCCATTGGGGCAAAGGGCGCTGCACCTATGTGATCGACACGCGGCGCAAGCTGATTTTCGGCGATATGCGCGAGGCCTCCGCGGAGGAGCCGTACCGCTGCATTCACGCGGGCGACGACGTCAGCGACGAAGTGACCACGTCGCCCATCGAGGTCGGAGCCGTCGCGTTCGAAGACGAAGAGGGTGCCGTGCGGCTTTTCCTCTGCAATCTCGACGACGCTGCGCGCCTCGTTTCCGTCGAGTTCCGTGGGAAGACGCTTCGCAAGCGCCTGCTGGCTGGTGAGCTTGCCGAGATCGCGGTTGCGGGACACCCACGCGACCGTGAGGCGCTCCCGGCGGCGATCGACGTACCGGGCGGCGTCACGGCGGCGGTGTAAATGGGGCCGCGCGCGAACCTTTCGGTGACGCTCATCGTCGCCGGCGTTACGCTCCTGGTGGCGATTGCGATTGGCAACGAGATGGGCAACCGGGTGTTGGGCCAGGCGACGGAACGAGGTCCCGCGATCGCCGCGACGCCCGTCGCGACGCCGGTTCCAAACGGGACCAACGCTCCGGGGATGATTATGTGGAAGCGCCAGCAAGTCGTGACGGTCGCGACCGATCCGGCGTTCCCCGACCCCCGCGTGACGCCAACGGTTCCTCCCCCGCCCCCCACGGCGGCGCCGGTCCTGAGGCGGCTCCCCACTCCCTCGCCGCGGCCAACGCAAGCACCGGCGCCCGAACCCACCGTCTCGCGGCCGCCATACACGTCTCCGCCGCTCCCCCTCCCGCTCGTAACGCATGCAGGTGAAAGCGCGACCGCGCAACCATCGACGGCGGCGACGGAGCCTGCACCGAATAACCCGGCACCTTCTCAGAGCCCCTGAAGATTGCGGTGCGCCCAGGTGGCGCGCACTTATTGTCCTTATTGGAACGCCCTATGGGGATAGATACAATAAGGGCATGGAAGGCACCGACAGCCAAACCGGAACCACGACGCTGAAGCGCGGGCTCGCGCAGATGCTCAAGGGCGGCGTCATCATGGATGTCGTCACTCCCGAGCAGGCGACTATCGCTCAAGAAGCCGGCGCCGTCGCGGTCATGGCGCTGGAACGGATCCCGGCGGATATCCGCGCGGCCGGTGGAGTGGCTCGGATGAGCGACCTCTCGCTCGTGCAGCGCATCATGGACGCCGTCACGATCCCCGTCATGGCCAAAGTGCGTATCGGGCACTTCGCCGAGGCGCAGTGCCTTCAGGCGCTGGGCGTTGACTTCATCGACGAATCGGAAGTTTTGACTCCAGCGGACGAGCGCTATCACATCGATAAAGAAAAGTTTTCGGTCCCCTTCGTGTGCGGCGCGCGCGATCTCGGTGAAGCGTTGCGCCGGATCGCTGAAGGCGCCGCGATGATCCGCAGCAAGGGTGAAGCGGGGAGCGGAAACATCGTCGAGGCGGTGCGTCACATGCGCGCGATTCGCGATGCCATCTCCGAATTATCGGGTTCCCCCGCTGAGGAACTCGTCGCTCGCGCCCGCGACCTTGGCGCGCCGCTCGAAATCGTGCGACAGATCGCTCGCGACCAGAAACTCCCGGTCGTCCTCTTTTGTGCCGGCGGCGTTTCGACGCCCGCCGATGCCGCACTCATGATGCAACTCGGCGCCGAAGGCATCTTCGTCGGCAGCGGGATTTTCAAAGCGGCGCAACTCGTACGTGACGGCGCGCCGGTGCCCGATGAGCATGGGTATCCGAAGATCGATCCCGACATCGCGCTGCGCTATGCGCGCGCTATCGTTGCGGCGACGACGCACTGGAACGACGCAGCAATCGTGGTCGATGCGCACAAATCCCTCGCCGGCGCTCGTGCCATGAAGGGGATCGACGTCCGCCGGCTTGCGAACGAAGAGCTGCTTTCGGTGCGCGGCAACTAAGGTGCCGGGACCGTCCGTCATCGTTGGAATTCTCGGCCTGCAGGGCGATGTCGTCGAGCACGTTGCAGCTCTCGAGCGTTGCGGCGTAGAGACACGGGTCGTCAAGACGCAAGAAGATCTGGCCGCGGTCGACGCGCTCGTCGTTCCGGGAGGCGAGTCCACCACCGTCATGCGTCTTTTGGAACGCTTTGAACTTCGCGCACCGATAATCGCGCGCGTGAAAGCCGGAATGCCGCTTTGGGGCACGTGCATGGGCATGATCGTCGCCGCGCACGATGTCGCTGGGCTGACACAACCAACGCTCGATCTCATCGACATCACCGTACGCCGCAACGCGTTTGGACGGCAAATTGCCTCGGCTGAGATGGAGCTCGCCATCCCCGCGCTCGGACCCGTCCCCTTTCCCGCGGTCTTCATCCGTGCTCCGTGGGTCGAGCGCGTCGGTCCTACCGTCGACGTGCTAGCGTCGGTCGATGGCCACCCCGTTTTCGTGCGCAGCGGCAACGTCGTCGCAACTGCCTTTCACCCCGAACTGACCGGCGACGATCGGGTGCACCGGTTTTTTCTCTCGCTCGTTGGACGCGAGGACGCGCAGCGGACTGCTGCCTAGGCGCTTCCTAAAAGCGTAGAAGCGGCCTGTCCGACTCGAACGCGTAGCGCACCGCCCGCGAACGCGGATCGTACGCCGCATATCCGGGAAGGTGCTGCTCGGCCATGCAATCTTCGATCCGCTTGAGCGCGGACCGCAATGCCGACGGCCGGCCAGCCATCGCTTCGCGGGCGCAAACTACGAGGATGGCAGCGCGACTCGGTGGACGTGGGCCGTCGAGCCGCTGACCGCATGCGGACGGCAGAAGGAACACGCCCAGGAACACCATGGCGTGGTACGACCTCATCCTGCTTGCGTTATCGGCGAAGACGAGCGCGGGGTGCAGCGCCTCCGGCGTGCGCGCCGACACACCTTTTCGCTCGCACACGTGGGGAATCGCGCAGGGCTCGGCGTACCCCACGATTGGAGCATGTCAACACAGGAGCAGACCGTTTCGGTTCCTGCCGTCGAAGATGTCACCAGCGAGTTCATTGCGACCCTGGCGCTCATCGCGCACGCCCACCTTGAACCGAGCGAAACGGGGAAGGAGCCGGATCTCACCACCGCGTGCGTCGCGATCGACACGGCGGGCGCCGCCTTCGAACGGATCGCCTCACGCTTGAAAAGCGAGCAACGTGCGGCCTTGTCGGGCATACTCACCGACATCCGCATGACGTACGTCCGAAAGCGAGGCTCATGAACCTCGCTTTTTTACGAGCGGAGAGCAGGCGTTGAACGACGTCTTGGTCTTGAACTTCACCTACGAAGCGCTGAACATCACGAGTTTCCAACGTGCTGTCAAGCTCATCTTCTCGGGGAAGGCGGAACTGGTTCACGGGCGGGATCGCGTGGTCGCCTCGCCGTCGTTCGAGATGCGAATGCCGTCGATCATCCGCATGCTCTACTACATCAAGCGGCCGATGCAAAAAGTGGCGCTGACGAAGAAGAACATCCTCTTACGCGACGATCATACGTGTCAGTACTGCGGCAGCAAGGGTGATCGCCTCATGACGGTTGACCATGTCATTCCGCGCTCCAAGGGCGGTCCATCGACCTGGGAAAACCTCGTCTGCGCTTGCATGCGCTGCAACAACCGCAAGAACAATCGCTCGCCCGAACACGCCAACATGTCGCTGGTGCGCAAGCCGCGCACGCCCAAATACATTCCCTGGATTCAAATCAAACGGAACACGTTGCCGGGCGAGTGGCACAAGTTCTTGTTCTTGTGGAACGTCTCGATCGAAGACCGCATCGAGACGTAAGGAATCTCTTAGCGAATCCCTAACCGTCCGCCGGCTCGAGCGAACACCGGTGCGACGACCGCGGCGAGCCCGGTTTTAAGCAGGTCCACGATGATGAACGGCGCGACGCCGGCAGCGAACGCAGGGCCCATCCCTCCGAGCAGCGGCACGAGCCAGGCAGCACCGCACACAAGGATGACGGCGCTTCCAGCAAGCACGGCAATGAACCGGCCGGCGAGCGTGCCAAATAGACCGACGTCGAAGAGCCTGCCGATCACGAAGGCCGCAAGCGGAAACGACCACAGATAACCGGCGCTTGGTGCAAGAAGCCAGATCGCTCCGCCGTGATGCGCGGCGAAGACAGGTGCTCCGGCGGCGCCTTCAGTGAGATACGCCGCCATGGCCAGCACTGCAGGGCGTGTCCCGAGAAGCGCGACCACGAGCGCGACGCCCACCGTTTGGCCGGTGAACGGAACGGGAGAAAACGGGATGTTCACGGAGAACTGCGCGCTGACCGCCATGAGCAGGCTCCCCGCGAGCACTGCCGCGACCTCAGTGATGAACGCGAAGCGCTTGTCGCGCACGGTGGGGCTCCGCAGGCTTGCCATCCGCGCAGCTACGACCATCCGCGACGCGGATTCCTTCGGCCGGTCGGGATGAGCGACGGGACGCACGGTGAATCTGGCGCCCCCGTGGATCACCAGCGCACGCCGTATTTCGATGTGCTCATGGACTACGTCGACTCCGGCGTCGTCCCGTTTCATACACCGGGTCACATGCAGGGGCACGGGATGGATGCAACGTTTCGGGAGTTCGTCGGTGACAACGTCCTGGCGATCGATCTGACGCAAATTCGCGGCTTGGACGACTTGCTGCAGCCAACGGAGTCGATCGACGAAGCGCAGCGGCTGGCCGCCGATGCGTACGGCGCAGATCACTCGTTCTTCCTTATCAACGGGTCGACGAGTGGCAATCAGATCATGATGATGGCCGCCGCGGATCCCGGCGACAAGATCGCGGTGCCTCGCAATGCGCACAAAAGCGCGCTCGGCGGCCTCATCATGAGTGGCGTGCTGCCGGTCTATATGCAGCCGGAGGTTGACGAGGGGCTGCACATGGACCACACGGTGACACCGGAAACCGTCCGCCGGACGCTCGACGAGCATCCAGATCTCAAGGCGATCTACATCGTCAGCCCCACATACTACGGCGTCGCTGCCGATCTAGCGCGCATCGCCGAGGTGGTCCACGAGCGCGGCCTCCCACTCTTGCTCGATGAAGCCTGGGGTCCCCATTTCCGCTTTCATCCCGCCTTGCCGCTCGACGGCATCGCCGCCGGAGCGGATCTCTGTATCAATTCCACCCACAAGATGCTCGGGAGTCTTTCGCAGACCGCGATGCTTCATCAGAAAGGTTCACGCATCCGCATCGACCGGCTCAAGGCCGTCGTAAAGCTCTTCCTTTCCACCTCGCCGAATCTCGTGCTCGTGGCGTCGCTCGACGTCGCGCGGCGTCAGATGGCGCTCGAAGGCCGGAGGCTGCTTTCACGCACCATCGAGCTTGCCAACGACACCCGTAACCGGCTGAATGCGATCGATGGCATTTACTGCTTTGGAGCGGAGCTGCAGGGCCGGCCCGGCGTGTTTGAACTCGATCCGACCAAAATTACGGTGACCGTCAAGGATCTCGGCTACACGGGTTACGAGGCCGAAGAGATTCTGCGACGCCGCTACAACGTCCAGTGTGAGCTCGCCGATTTATTCAACTGTCTGGCGTTGTTCACCATCGGAACCTCGCAGGAAGCCGCGGACCGCCTCGTGCACGGCGTTGCGCAATTGGCACGCGAGGACCGGCCCATCGACGTCTTTTCACCTTCGGGCGTTTTAGAGCGGCGAATGCAAACGGGAACGTATGCGCTTCCGAAGATGCCGCCGCTTCGCATGGCGCCGCGTGAAGCGTTTCTGGCAAAGACCGAATTGGTGCGCTTCAAAGAGAGCCGTGGACGAATCTGCGCGGAGGTTATCACTCCGTATCCGCCCGGCATTCCCGTCATCGCGCCCGGCGAGGAGATCACGAGCGACATCATCGAGTATCTCGATCTGGAGTTGCGCGCAGGCGTGCGCATGCAGGGGCCATACGACGCGGAACTTCGGAACGTTCGCGTGGTACAAGAAGCGGGGGACGACTCGCAGGTGAGGGACGAGACGGTCGAAAAGGCAGCGGTTGGCGCACCGGCGCGCCACGCCGGTGCACGAAGGTCATGAGGATTTGCGTTGGCCGTTAACGCGGAATCGGTGCCGTTCAACTGGGAGCTCTCCAAGCTTCTCGACATCTTCCCCCTCGCGCTGCGGCAAGCGCTCGTCCGGCTTCCGAACCTGGAGGCGATCATCGAGGTCGTCCTGGACCTCGGTAGGCCTCCGGAAGCTCGCTATGTCGACGACTTCGTGTTCCTTTCGGAACATCTCGTCACGCTCGACGACATCGCATATGTCACCTCGCGGCTTTCACCGTTCGGAAGCGATAACCGCGCCGGCATCGAGCAGACGCTGCACCGCATCTCCGCGATTCGCAACCGCGCGGGAACGGTCGTTGGGCTCACCGCTCGCGTGGGGCGTGCGGTGTACGGGACGATCGACATCATCCTCGATGTCGTGCGCAGCGGCAAGTCGATTTGTCTTTTGGGTCGCCCTGGCGTTGGCAAGACGACGATGCTGCGCGAGTGCGCCCGCGTTCTCAGCGAGGATCGCAAACGCGTCGTGGTCGTCGACACGTCGAACGAGATCGCAGGCGACGGCGACGTGCCCCATCCCGGCATTGGACATGCACGGCGCATGCAAGTGCCCAACTCCGCGTTGCAGCACGCGGTGATGATCGAAGCCGTCGAGAATCACATGCCGCAGGTCATCGTCATCGACGAGATCGGCACCGAAGCCGAGTCCAACGCCGCTCGAACGATTGCAGAGCGCGGCGTGCAATTGATCGGGACGGCGCACGGAATTAGCCTCGAAAACATCCTGATGAACCCGACGCTTTCGGACCTCGTTGGCGGCATCAACGCGGTCACGCTCTCCGACGAGGAGGCGCGCCGGCGGGGAACACGCAAGACCGTTCTCGAGCGCAAAGCACCGCCGACGTTCGATATTCTCATCGAGATTTTGGAGCGCGACCGTTTGGCGATTCATCACAGCGTCGCCGAGACCGTCGACGCGATTCTTCGTGGGTACGCGCCGCAGCCTGAAGTTCGCAAGCGGATGCCCGGTGGAACCGTTGCCGTCGTTCAGGAGGCTTCGCCCGTCCCGCTGAGACGGGGGTCGCGAAGCGACGAGGAGATGGGGACGCCAGCGGGCCCTTCCACGGTTTCGGAAAGCGAGGAGGACGGCGAACCGGCGCTTTTGATTTTCCCATACGGCGTTTCCCGGAATAAGATCGAGCGAGCGCTTGCGAATCTCGGCGTTAACGCGAAGATCGCGCGTAAGTGGGATGACGCGGACGTCGTCCTCACGCTCAAGGCACTCGAACGCAAGGAGTCCGACAAACTTCGCGCGATCGCCGCCGAAAACGTCCCCATCTACACCATCAAAACCAACACGACGACGCAGATTCAGAACGCGCTCAAGGATGTGTTCAACCTTCCTCCGCTCGACGTCGAAGAGATCGCGCTACGCGAGGCCGGCGAAGCGATTTACCGCGTGCTGCTGCACAACGATCCCGTCGAGTTGTCGCCGCAGAGTTCTTACGTCCGGCGCTTGCAGCACCAGCTTGCGGAGCAGCACAGTTTGCAGTCCCGCAGTACGGGCTTGGAACCGAACCGTCGCGTGCGCATCTATCGCGGCGCCGACGCGACCTACGGCGGAGCGCCGGCGTAGCGGCGTTCATCACGCTCGAGGGCATCGAAGGAAGCGGCAAGACGACGCTGCTGCAGGCCCTCAGCGAGCGTCTTACGGCACGCGGCGTCGATGCGATCGTCACGCGGGAGCCCGGCGGAACGACGGCAGGAGACGTGCTTCGCGCCGTGCTGCTCGATGGAACCGCTACCCTGGAGCCGCTGGCTGAACTCTTTGTCGTCTGCGCTGCCCGGGCACAACACGTCGCCGAAGTCATACGTCCGGCGCTAACGGCGGGGCGCACCGTGCTCTGCGACCGGTTCACCGATGCGACCCTGGCGTATCAGGGCGGCGGCCGCGGGATCGAGGAGCACATCGTGCAGAGATGTTGCGACTACGCCGCCGGCGGCCTCGTTCCACAGCTGACGCTACTGATCGACGTGCTGCCCGAACTCTCACGACAACGCATCACGACGCGAACGGGAGTCACCGGCGCAGCACCGGACCGGCTGGAGCGCGAAAACGACGCCTTTCATGCGCGCGTCCGTGCGCGCTATCTCGAACTTGCACGGCACGAGCCAGAGCGCGTGAAAGTTTTAGAAGGACGCTTGCCCGGGGAAGCGGTCCTGGAACAAGCCTGGTCACATGTGGCGCGGCTCGTCTAGTTTTCTGTGACGCCACGTCCCCAAGGAGCGCTCGACGTGGTGGGCGCGTCGCGCGCGCTGGCCTATTTCGGCATGCTGGAACCAGCGTCGCTCTCCCACGGATACCTATTCTCGGGTCAAGCTGGGGTCGGGAAGAAGACCTTTGCGCGCCGCCTGGCGCAATCGCTGTTTTGCCGGCAACCGAAGACGGCGTTGCTTGGCTACGATGGCAGCTGTGCGGCCTGCACCTCGTTTCTGGCCGGGTCGTACCCTGATTATTACGAGTCCGAGGGCCGCATCGTCATCGGAAGCGCACAAGAGGCTGCGGACACGGGCCGGGATGGTGAGCGTTCCGAATCGGTACGTGAACGCGAACGAATGGAATCCCGCGCGCTCGTTCGCGAGCTGCAACTCCGCCCGTATTCGGGCCAGTGGAGGGTCGTCGTCCTCGGCGACATCGAGTTCGCGAGCACTGAGGCGGCGCACGCGCTCTTACGCTTCCTCGAAGAGCCACCTCCGGACGTGCTCATCGTACTCACCACCGAAGCTCCCGGAACGCTGCTCGACACGATCCGCTCGCGTCTCATCGAGATTCCGTTTCCACCGCTGGCGCGCGACGAAGTCGAACGCATTTTGGAACGCGACGGAATCGATCGATCGCGTGCACGCTTCGCCGCCTCTGCCGCGATGGGAAGCATCACGAGAGCACGGGCGATTTTGGACGGACAAGAGACCGGGTTGCGCGAGGCAGCGCTCACGTGGTTCGAAGACGCCATCTCGGGGCGCACTCCCGATTCGTCGTTCCTGGATCGCGCGTCGAAAGCCGCCGACAAACGCCGCATCGCCGGTGATGTTCTGGAATTCGTGCGCGTCTTCGCTCGCGACTGGGCGGCCCTTCAGTTTCTCGGCCGTGACGCTCCGCTACTCGCCGCGGACCTCAAGGTGCGCATCCAACGTCTGCCCAAGCGTTCACGGGCCGAAGCTGCTGAGATCCTGGCGCAGATTGCCGAAACGCAACGCCTCGCGAACACGAATGTAACACCGTCCCTGGTGCTCGACTTTCTGCGAATGCGTATTACTTAAGAGAAACGGCCGTACGATGCGTCGTTGTAGGCCTTCGCCATGACGAGCGCGAGGTATCCGATCCCGAGCGCCTTGATGCACGCGCCGACGATTTGGACGACCGAGTTGGAGGCAAAGACGTCTGAGGCACCCGCAAGCGCCGTCGCTGCGTAGCCCCAGACCGTGGGGAACAGGGCGGTAAAGAGCACGAAGACGATGCCGAGGAAAAACGTGTTGACGTAGCTGCGCTGCACGCGTTCGATCGAAACCTGCAGCGCCGCGGCACCGGGGATCCCGCCGATGGCCGCTGCCGGAATCGTGTAGATGAAAAAGTATGCGGCGACTGCCGTAACGACGATGGCGCCCGTGTTTCCGAGGAAACTTCCCACGAGTCCAGCGACGAAGAGCAAGAAGTTGAAGCCAATAGCGGCGAGCAGGATATCCCCGGCTTTGCGTTTTGCTTCCGCGAATGCTACGTCGACCGGCGCGCGTCCGCGCCGCCACGCGTAGTCGGCGATGATGAGCGAGACGGCGAGACCGAACGAATCGAGCAAGCTGACGATCAGCCCCGTAAAGCCTCCTGCGAGGCCGCCCACCGGCCCGCCCGTCGGCGGAGAGGCAAGGATCAGGAGCGTTCCCAGCAAGGTCGTGATGAACGGCGGAAGCGCCAGCGCGGGATTTCGCGCGTAGAGCCCTAGTGCGCGAACGTACGCGCCGAGATCGAGTGGCTGAAGCCCGCGCATCATCGCCGCTCCCTCACAGTCGCGCGCCCGTCAGCGCG
Source organism: Vulcanimicrobiota bacterium (assembly GCA_019241305.1). Classification (GTDB taxonomy): domain Bacteria; phylum Vulcanimicrobiota; class Vulcanimicrobiia; order Vulcanimicrobiales; family Vulcanimicrobiaceae; genus JAFAXE01. The sequence goes on along the minus strand of JAFAXE010000054.1, from coordinate 9,225 downwards.
GAACCGCATGCGCACGTTCGTGTCGCTGGAATCGCTTCGATGATCTTGAAAATCGCGTCCTTCACGCGGTGGTTGTTGCCGGCGAACACGCGGATGACTTCTTCGTGGGAGACGGGTTCGATACCGGGCATCCCCTCCAGTCCAACGTCGTAGTCGGTGATGAGCGAAATGTTGACGTAGCAGATTTCCAGCTCCCGCGCCAAGTAGCACTCGGGATACTGCGTCATGTTGATGACCTGCCAGCCGTTGCCGGAGAACCAGCGCGATTCGGCCTTTGTCGAAAAGCGCGGCCCTTGAATGACGACGATCGTGCCATTCTCGTGCGTCTCGACGCCCAAAGAGCGAAGTGCCTGAATCGCGATCGGACGAAGTTGCGGGCAGTACGGATGTGCAAAGCTGACGTGGGTCGTGCGCGGGCCGTCATAAAACGTGTCTTTGCGACCAGTGGTCCGATCGACGACCTGGTCAGCAACGACCATGTGACCGGGCGCCACGGACGGATCCAGGGAGCCGCACGCGGTCGGGCCGATAATACGCGCGACGCCAAGCTCCTTCATCGCCCACAGATTCGCGCGGTAATTGATCACGTGTGGTGGATGCTGGTGCGCCTTGCCGTGGCGCGGCAGAAAGGCAACCCGCTTCCCCGCGATCTCGCCGATTGCGAAGCGATCGCTGGGGGCTCCATACGGCGTTTCGATGGGCACTTCACGCACATCGGAAAGCAGCGAGTAGAACCCCGAACCTCCGAAGACGCCAATCTCGGCGCGTTCTGCCGTCAGCATTTCCTCCTTTGTTGCCTCGTAGGCGATGTACCGAAAGACGGGCCCGAGGTTTCGTGGCCCGATGGGTGCGGACCCGCGACGAAGATCGCGCTTATCGCGCCGATGCGTTCTACTCTTTGAAGTCGCTCGGCTTGAGTTCTTCGATGAAGCGCTTAAAGCGGGCCGTCTCTTCCTGTTCGGACTTCTTGTCGGCGACGGTCTCCTCGAGGACGATCCGATCCGAAACGTAGATCGGCGCCTGCATCCGGAGGGCTAGCGCAATACCGTCTGAAGGTCGCGCGTCGATCTCTTGCGTGCTGCCGTTCGTACGCACGATGAGCTTTGCAAAGAACGTGGAGTCCTTGATATCGTGAATGACGATGTGCTCGAGACGCGCCTGCAGCGATTCGAGCATCGCCCGCATCAGATCGTGTGAGAGTGGTCGCGGGACTGGAGTGCCCTCCAGCGCCAACGCAATGGCAGTCGCTTCGAACGGTCCGATAAGGATAGGAAGGTAGCGCTTGCCTTCGAGGTCTTTCAGGATGACGACGGGATCGTGCGTAAGCAGGTCGATCCCCAGCTTGTCAACCTTCATCTGCCGCACGACGGTTAACTCCTACGCGTCCAGGACGATTCCTTGCGTCGGTGGAAGCGGCGCCGTTGGCTTTTGGTATGGCGCTTTCTTGTGGTATTGTCGGCCTTCCGAACGTCGGCAAGTCGACGATTTTCAATGCTCTGACCCGTTCGACGGCGGCGCTCGCCACGAGTTATCCGTTTGCGAGCGCCGATCCGACGGTTGGAGACGTCGCGGTCCCCGATCCGCGCCTCGACATCTTGGCCGAGATCGTCGAAGCGAAGCGCATCGTGCATGCGACGATGCGGTTCGTCGATATTGCCGGACTTGGACGCGGCGCCAGTACCGGTGCAGGACTCGGGAACGCATTTCTCAGCCACATTCGTGAAGTTGACGCCATCGCGATGGTCGTACGTTGCTTTCGTGACCCCGACGTGCCGAGCGTTGAAGGTACCGCGGACCCGTCTCGCGACATCGAGATCGTTTCCATCGAGATGGCGTTGGCCGATTTGGCAACGCTTGCCAAGCGCGTGGAGCGTCTCGAACGCGAGGCGCGGGGTGATGCGGCGGCAAAGCAGCGATTGGCGTCTGCGCAGCGGCTTTCAGCCGCGCTAGAGGCTGGAACGCCGGCGCGGAGCTTTGCGGCGGACTCGCCCGAAGCACAGATGGCGCGCGAGTCGTTTCTCTTGACCGCCAAACCACTCGTCTACGTCGCGAACATCGACGAAGCGGACATTGCAGAAGCCGGTCCACTCGCTCGCGTCGTGTTCGACGTCGCGGCTAGGGAAGGAAGCAAGGCGATTGCGTTCTGCGGCAAAGTCGAAGCTGAGTTAGGTGAACTCTCTGTCGACGAAGCGAGGAGTTTTGCCAGCGAACTCGGCATCGAGCGCGGCGCGCTCGATCAGTTGATCCTCGCTTCCTACGATGCGCTCGACCTGATGACGTTTCTGACGGCCGGTCCCAAAGAGGCCCGCGCCTGGACGATTCAACGTGGAACAAAGGCGCCGCAGGCCGCGGGCAAGATTCACTCCGACCTGGAGCGCGGATTTATTCGCGCCGAGATCGTGTCTTACGACGACTACGCTCGATTGCGATCCATGGAGGCACTCCGAACCGCAGGGCTCGTCCGCAGCGAAGGGCGCGACTACATCATGCGGGAGGGGGACGTGGTCAACTTCCGTTTCAACGTCTAGCGTTACGGGGGAAATCTGCAGTGCGGAGAAGTGCCGCGAACCACGTCTGGGAGGGACGATCGCATGTTGAGTACCGCACGTGAGGTCTCGGTTTTCGGTGACGCCATTGCGTACTTCAACGAGGCCGCGGAGCTGCTGGATCTCGACGCCGGGACACGGCGGATTCTCACGAAACCGTCGCGTCAGATCATTTTTTCCATCCCCTTCCAGCGCGACTCGGGAGAACTCGAGGTCTACACCGGCTATCGGGTTCAGTACAGCTTCGCGCGGGGTCCGGCCAAAGGCGGTGTACGTTTTCACCCCGGAGTGACACTCGACGAGGTCACGGCGCTGGCTTTTTGGATGACGTGGAAGTGCGCCGTCGTGGATCTTCCGTTCGGCGGCGGCAAAGGTGGCGTCACCTGCGACCCCATCAAGCTTTCGCCGGGGGAACTGGAACGCGTTACGCGCCGCTACGCCGCTGAGTTGGTCGAAGTGGTTGGACCCGATAAAGACGTTCCGGCTCCGGACGTTGGGACGACGCCGCAAATCATGGCGTGGTTCATGGACACATACTCGATGCACATCCGTCAGCACACGCCCGGCGTCGTAACAGGAAAGCCGCTCGAAGTGGGGGGGTCGCGCGGTCGTGTCGAGGCGACTGGACGCGGCGTATCGCTGACCACGCTGGCGCAGATGAAAGAGATGGGGATGACGCCGAAAGGCGCGCGGGTGGCCGTGCAAGGCTTCGGCAACGTCGGCTCCATCGCCACGCAGATGTTTGCAGACCATGGGTGCACGATCGTCGGAATCTCGGATGTCACGGGCGGTTACTACAACGAAAAGGGGCTCGACGTCGGTGGCGCGATCGCGTACGCGCAAGAGCATCATTCGCTCGATGGTTACCGGGGAGGCGAACGGATCACGAACGCTCAACTTTTGGAACTCCCCTGCGATGTGCTCGTCCCGGCGGCGCTCGAAAAAGTCTTGACTGCGGACAACGCCGCCCATGTTCAAGCGAAGCTCGTCGTCGAAGGGGCAAACGGCCCCACGACGCCGGAGGCGGACCGGATCTTCAACGAACGCGGGATCGTCGTGATCCCCGATATCCTCGCAAACGCTGGTGGTGTCACGGTTTCCTATTTCGAATGGGCGCAAGACCGCAACGGCTATTTCTGGAAGGAATCCGAAGTCAACGACCGTCTCGCCGACGTTCTGCATACGAACTTCACCGAGATCCGGCAGGTGTCGTCGTTGCGCAGCGTGCCGCTCCGCACGGCCGCCTATATGTTGGCGATCGACCGCGTCGTCAAGGCGATGAAAATGCGGGGTATGTACGCCTAACGCGCAGGCTGCTGATGAGCGCGGCGAGGGCCGCGGCGCCCGCCGCCGCCCACAGCGTCAGCGCAACGGCGCCGCGCACATCGCCGTGGACGTGTGTGCTCACGAGCGAAGCGCCCGTTCCCGCAAGCGCGATCGCGACCAGAGCTGCCCCGAACGTCTGGCCGGTGACGCGCACGGTCGCGAGCACGCCCGAAGCAGTCCCGCTACGCTGGCGCGGAACGCTCCCCAGCAGTTCGCGATTGTTCGGTGATTGAAAGAAGCCGAACCCTATTCCGCAGACCATCCCGCGCCAGATGATGTCGGCCGTCGTCACGTGCGCGGGAAGCAGTGCCAACGTCACGAGACCGAGGCTAATGGTGGCAAGCCCGACCGTGCACAGGAGCGGCGCGGAATAGCGGTCGGCAAGCCGTCCGGCAATCGGCGCTAAGACGGCAATGCACAGTGGCCACGGCGTAATCAGCAGACCCGAAGCAAACGCCGAGTATCCGAGCGGACCTTGAAACAAGAACGGCAGCGAGACGAAGGCGAGTCCTTGCGCCAAGAAGGAGCACAGTGACGTGAGCGCCGCCAGCGAGAAGCGACCGTTGGAAAACATGTCCAGCGGGAGCATCGCTACCAAGGCGCTGCGCTGACGGACGATAAAGGCGATGGCGAAAACGATCGCGCCACCGAAGATCAGTCCGCTTTCCAGCACCGTTGCTCGATGTGCGAAGCCGTCGAGCCCGACGACGAACAACCCGATCGCCGGCACCGATAACACGGCGCTGGGGATATCCACGTGCCCGCGCCGGTAGTGTTGTCGCGGTAAGGCTTGCGCTGCGAACACCGCGTCCGCGATGCCGATCGGAACGTTGATCGCGAAAAGCCAAGGCCATGGGAGCACGGCGAGGATTGCGCCTCCAATCGTTGGGCCGGCAGAAGCGCTTGCGGCGACGACGAGGGCACTAATACCAAGGCCGCGTCCCAACTGCGATGCGGGGAAAATGGTTCGATACAACGCTGGCCCGACGCTCATGATCGCCGAAGCCCCAAAGCCCTGAAAAACCCGCGATGCAACGAGCGCACCCAGTGTGTGCGAGACGGCGCAACACAAGGAACCCAGCGTAAAAACGATGATCCCGGCGGTGTAGACCCGACGATATCCCATTGCGTCTCCGAGCGACGCAAACGAAAGGAGCGTCACGGCGACGGCAATCTGAAATCCGTTTACCACCCAGATCGTTAGGGCAGGGGCGGCATTGAGTTCTCGCGAGATCGTGGGTAGAGCGACGTTGGCGATCGAACTATCGAGAACCGCCATCGTGGTGCCGGCGGCGATAACGCCGATCGCCCATCGTCGTTCGTGGGGCGGCACCCCGTCGCGCTCGGCGGAAGCGCTCATGCGGCGCGGCGGGACAGAGAACGCTCCGGCGGAATATCGGCGGCGTGCCGATCGTCATCGCGGCTATTTGTGCGTTCGTCGTCACGTATGTATTCTGCGATCTGAACGTGCTCTATGCGCTCCGCGAAAATCAGAACACGGGACTGTATCTGCAAACCCTGGTCGATTTGGTTCACCACGGTTCGGCCTTCAATTGGGGCGATCAACGTCCGTTTCTCCTGAAGCCACACGACGAGTGGATCGTGCTCGTGCTGCTACCGTTCATCAACGTTTGGCCACGTGCAGAGACGCTCCTCATCGCGCAGGTCTTGCTCCTGGGCCTTGCTGCGGTTCCACTCTACCTTTTCGTTCGTGCGTGCGGCGGTTCTACGGCGACCGCCGTATGCGTCGCGCTGGCCTATCTCGTCAGTCCGTCGGTTCAAGGCTTCGCGTACCGCGCTTTCGTCCCGACACATTTCGTCCCAGTGTTGGCCTTCCTATTGGCCTATTTCGTGCGAAAACGCTCGCTTGCGGGGACGCTGGTGTGCGCGCAGCTGCTCATGGGAACGAAAGAAGACGTCCTCCTCTTCTTGGCCTGGCTCGCCGCGTTTGGGGCGGTTTTCTACGATCGTCGCCTCGGGATCGCGGTGCTGGTCCTCGCAGCCGTCAACGGTGTCGCGTATTATGGCTACGAAACTTGGCACGGAGTTGCTCCGACCCGCCCATCGTATGGTTTACTCGATCCCCAGTGGCCGCAGCAACTCGCGTTTCTCGCCGAAACGCTTGCACCGTTCGCGTTTGCGCCGCTGCTGTTGCGATGGCGCCTGTTGCTTGCCGTCCCGCTCCTCATCGAGCTGTTCTTGCCGCAGCACTACGTGCCGTTCGTGATTTATAGTGCCGGCTCGTATTACACCGAATCGTTGGTCGCATTGATCGCGATTGGCGCCGGGATCGCGCTCGCTTCCCGGCCACGTTGGGCGCGCATCGCGCTCGTGTGCGCGTTCGTCATGGCAATCTTCCTCAACACGACGGTCCTGCACTTCGGGCGGCATCCGTTCAGCCGCGACCCCCAGTACGGCATCGCCCGCGCGTGGGCGCTGCGCGATGAGCGCGTCGATTTTCCGTGCCGTGACGAAGGTGCATGGGTCGTCGCCGCGCCGAACGTTCAGGCTCGCATCGTTGGCTGCGGCAAACCCGGACCGGCCGGACGGCCGGCTTGGCACGATGAGCCGCTCGACTCGCATGCGGCGTGGACGCAACTTCCCGTACACACCGAGCGCTGAATGAAAGAAGCATCGCGGCGCAACGTCATGGCAAACGCCGCCGTGTCATGTTGAAAAGGGTGTCATCCTGAGCGGAGCGACACGAGGCGAACGCAGTGAGCCGAAGTGGAGCGCAGTCGAAGGACTGGTTTAAGATCGTCCTTCGACTACGCGATGAGCACTTGCGTGCTCACCGCTCCGCTCAGGATGACACGGGGCGCTACACCATTTTCATGTCAGCTTGGTAAGTTTGTGCCGCCTTCGTGGTTGCAGCGTTCCGTGTAATTGAAACGCTTGCTCGGCGTGATACGAGGAGCGGGAGAGCGGGCTCGAGACGACCTGGCGGAAGCCGCGGCGCCGCGCCAGCTCGCCGAGACGCATAAACTTTTCCGGCGTGACGTACTCTTCGACGGAAAGATGCCGCTTCGTGGGCTGGAGGTACTGGCCCATCGTGAAGATGTCGACGCCGGCGGCGCGCGCCTCGTCCATCGTCGCCTCGATCTCGCGTTCGGTTTCACCGAGGCCGAGCATCATCGACGTTTTGGTGAACCGAACATTGCCGCTGGCTTTGGCGTGACGGAGGACAGAAAGCGACTGATCGAAGTTTGCGCGCCGGTCCCGCACGCGGGCTTGTAAGCGCCGTACGGTTTCGACGTTGTGCGCGAGTACTTCGGGCCGCGCGTCCAGCACCACGTCGAGCGCTTTGAGGTCGCCGGCGAAGTCGCCGGTGAGACACTCCACCTTGGCGCCGGGTACGAGCTCATGGATTTGCCGCACGGTTTGCGCGAAGATCGAGGCGCCCCCATCCGGCAAATCGTCGCGGTCGACCGCCGTCAACACGAGATACTTCCAGCCAAGCTCGCGCACCGCGAGCGCGACGCGCCGTGGTTCCATCCAATCGACCTCGCCGCGCGGGCTTCCCGTCTTGACGTTGCAAAAATGGCAGCCGCGCGTGCAGACGTCGCCGAGGATCATAATCGTCGCGGTACCGGCGCCCCAGCATTCACCGATGTTGGGGCACATAGCTTCCTGACAGACCGTGTGCAGTTGCGAGGCCGCGACGCGTCCACGGAGGTGTTCGTACGTTTCTCCGTGCGGAAGGCGCACCTTCAGCCACTCCGGCTTGCGAACCGGCGCAACGGTGCCAGCGAGCGTCGCTGGGTTCGTGAGATCGATCATGCAATCGCCGCCTCTGGCATCGGCGCGGCCCCGGATGACGGGACGAACTCGAGCGAAAAGGTCTGTGCCAGTGCGCGGAGCAGCGCGGGCTTTGCATCGTCGAAGGAAATATGGCGTCCGGTCTCGCGCGACAGGGACGTAATCCCGCGCTCGGAGATGCCGCACGGTGTGATCAGACAATCGTAGTCGAGGCGGGTCGACGCATTGAGCGCGATCCCGTGCATCGATGTCATCTTGTGCACGGCGAGCCCGATGGCGCAAATCTGATCGTTGCCAACGTAGACGCCGCGATGCGCGCTCCACCGTTCGGCACGCACGCCAAAGTGCGAGCACGCCTCGATGGTCGCAGCTTCCAGGGCCGTCACGAGCGGCACGATCTCGCGGAAACGTTCGAGCCGCCGAATCGGATAGACGACGACCTGTCCAGGGCCATGATACGTGACGTCGCCGCCGCGCTCGACGTCGCAACAGTCGACACCCCGGACGGCAAGCGCCTCTCGCGAAAGGTGCAGATGGCGGGCCTTCGCACTTCGGCCCAACGTGATGACGGGATCGTGCTCGACGACGATCCACGTTTCGTCACGCGCGCCGGCGGCGACGGCGGCATGAAGGGTCCGTTGTAACGCCCAGGCCTCGCGATACGGCCGCCGTCCAAGGTCGAGCAGCGTTGCCGTCATCGCATCAGGTGCCGACGCCCGCGGGTGCAGGGGCCGCCTTCGGTTTGGGATTCACGAGATGAATCGCCTTACTGTGGGCGGCCTCGGCGGCGTCCATGATCGATTCGGTCAGTGTCGGGTGCGGGTGGACGGAGAGCCCGATATCTTCGAGCGTCGCTCCCATTTCGAGCGCGATCACGCCTTCACCGATCAGCGATTCGGCTTGTGGCGCGACGATATGCATTCCCAAGAGCAGATCGCTCGCCGCATCGCCGACGAGTTTGATGAGACCGTCCGACTCGTTCATCGTGCGGGCGCGTCCACTGGCGACGAGTGGGAACTTCCCAATTCGAACCTCGTGTCCGGCCGCCTTGGCCTCGTCCTCAGAAAGCCCGACGGTCGCCACTTCGGGATCGGTGTAGACGCAGTTCGGAATCGCGACCGGATCGAATGCCGCGGACCGGTCGCCGCCAATGACCTCCGCGGCCACGACGCCTTCTTTCATCGCCTTGTGGGCGAGGAGTGGCGCACCGGTGACGTCGCCGATGGCGAAGATGTTCTCGACCTTCGTGCGGCGCTGGGCGTCGACGGCGATGAAACCGCGCTCGTCCGTCGACAAGCCTGCCGCCTCGAGGTTGAGTCCATCAGTGACGGGGCGCCGTCCCACGGCAACGAGCACCGTGTCGAACTCACGTGCCTCTGGCTCGTTCTTGGTGAACTCCCCGGAGAGCGTTGCGCGGACACGCTGCGGCCCGGTCTTCTCGATCGATTGCACGGTCGTGGAAAGCGCGAATTCGACGCCTTGTTTCTTCAGCGCGCGTTGTAACGTCTTGGCGATTTCAAGGTCTGTCCCAGTGATGATCTGCGGCAGCATCTCGACCACGAGTACCTGTGCGCCCATGCGGGCAAACACGGTC
>JAFAXE010000103.1 GCA_019241305.1 Vulcanimicrobiota bacterium | reverse complement strand
CGGTGAGATGCCAGTGAAAGGTATTCAGCTTGAAACGCGCCGCGCCGTCGATCGTCCGTTTCACCACGTCGGTGGAGAAAAAGTGACGGCTTACATCGAGGTGGAGGCCGCGCCAACGGTACTCGGGCCAATCGACGATGCTGACCTGAGGCAAGCGTGGGGGCCGCACTACCCCAACCGGCAACAGTTGCTCGAGGGTTTGGACGCCGTAGAAAACGCCACATGGCGTATTCGCGTCGATTCGCACGCCTGCGCTGGTGACCGTGAGGTTGTAACCTTCGTCGCCGAGCCGAGGTTCGTGGTGACCGGACGAGAGGACGACCGTCGCTTGTGCGCCGGCATTCGGTTCGGCCTGGGCGGCGAGACCGATTCCATGCAGGTACGCAACGAGAAAGGAAGCCGCATTTCGGTCGGCGCGGTTGGGAGCAGCGACGTGAATGCTCTTCGTAAAGCGGTACGTTCCGCTGAGCAGCGTAATAACGCGCGGCCGCGGAACGACGAGCAGCTGATTCGTTGGAGCAGCTCGTGCAACGGCCGTCGTTGCGCAGACGACTGCCGTCAAGAGCGCGCTAGTGACGACGGTTTGCGTACGCTCGCGGCTCACGCGACGGGGAGTGTCTGCTGATGGCGCTGCCAGAGATCGACGAACCCTGGAAAACTGATGTCGATGCACGAGGTGTCGTCGACCGCCATTGGGCCTGCCGCGGCGGCAAGGACTGCGATTGCCATCGCGACGCGGTGATCGCCGAAGGTCTGCAGCGGCGTGGCAGGGGGTTTTGGTTGTCCGCCAACGATGTCCAGCCCATCGGGATATTCCATCACGGCAATATGGCAGGCGCGGAGGCTCGAAGCCAGCGCCGCGATGCGGTCCGACTCCTTCGTACGAAGCTCGGATGCGCCGCGAATCCGGGTCGTGCCTCGGCAGAAGGCTGCGGCAACGGCGAGGACAGGCACTTCGTCGATCGCTCGAACGACCAGCGAGCCGGAAATGTCGATCGCGCGCAGCGGCGATGAGCGCACCCGAATGTCCGCGACCGGTTCGTCGCTGTCGCTACGTTCGTTTTCCAGAGAAACGTCTGCGCCCATCGCGCGCAAGACGTCGAGTAAACCGGTGCGCGTGGGATTGACTCCGACATGTGACACAACCACTTCGCTGTTCGGCGTCACGAGCGCGGCAACGATGAAAAATGCAGCCGCGGACAGATCGCCTGGAATCCTGATATCGGCAGCTTCGAGCGTCCCGGGATAGAGCGTCACCGTGCTACCGTCCCAGTTCACATGGCGGCCAAAACGGCGCAGCATCCGCTCCGTGTGATCTCTGGAGTATGCATCGCCACCGATGCGCGCCGGCTCACGAGCGGATAGGTTGGCAAGCAACAGCGCCGACTTCACCTGAGCCGAGGGTAATTCGAGTGTGAATGCGCCACCTTTCGGTTCCGTGATGCCGCGCACGGTCGCCGGAAGGTGTCCACCCGTCGTTTCGACGGAAGCTCCCAACGCACGAAGCGGTTGCGCGACGCGTTCCATCGGACGCCGGCGCAACGATTCATCGCCATCGAAGCTCGCGGTAATGCGCCCTCCCGCGCAGAGTCCCATGAGCAGACGCGCCGTCGTGCCGGAGTTTCGTGCATCGATGCGGGTTGCCGGATCGCGCAGCCGGCCGCCGTGCACGGTGAGTGTACCGTCTTCGTCGTCCACGAGTGCGCCGAGTTGCCGGACGGCGTCGAGTGTCGCGAAAACGTCACCGCCACGATTCGCGCCGGAAATATGGCTCGTTCCGGGAGCAACGGCACCCAGGATCAGCGCTCGGTGCGAAATCGACTTGTCGCCCGGAACGCGCAGCGTTCCGTGCAACGAGCCTTGTGCGAACACCCCGGGCCGCATCACTGGGGTGATACGCCGTCGAGCCCGCTTCGCCCGCGCGCGTGTGCCGTGTGCGCTTACGGGCTATGGTCGACGTGAAACTCCTCGTCCAGTTGTTGCGAGCGTTGCTGCGAGAGTTGCAGAGGCGTCAAAAGATCGTTTGCGATGGGAAGCGGCGTCTCGGCGGAGGGCTGTCGGCGGCCTTGGACGCGGTCGCGCGCTTCAATAATCGGCACGAGGATCCCGATGACTTTCCCAGTGGCTGGATCGAGCAGCTCGAACGAGTGAAAGCGGGTCGACGCGCTGCTCTGCAGTTGCGTCGTGACGGGCGCAGCGATAGCAGACGATGTCCCAAAGGCGACGAGCGAAAGTGAGAGGATGACGATGGCGGGTTTCATGGTGGCGTCCTTCAAGGTGTGTTCACTAAAGATACGCCGCCCGCCACATGCCTGGTTCTCGTCGTGGGGAAGGTGGGATTCGAACCCACAAGGACTTTCGTCCGGTCGCTTTTGAGGCGACTGCGTAGACCGTTCCGCCACTTCCCCTCCCGAGCGGAATTCGCTGTGGGAGCACTAGCGGCCCTTGCCTCCTGAGGCGGTCCTTCGACTCCGCTCGCTACGCTCGCTTCGCTCAGGATGACACTTGCAGCGAGCGGGTATTTCACTCACTTCACCGAGCCTAACGGCAGTGGACGGCCAATAAAGCGCATGAAAACGGTGTGTCATCCTG
>JAFAXE010000004.1 GCA_019241305.1 Vulcanimicrobiota bacterium | reverse complement strand
CGCTGACGCAGATCACCCGGCACGATTGCGTGGAAGGCTGGAGCGGGATCGGCGAATGGAGCGGTGTTCCCCTCGGCGCCTTCCTTCGCATGGTCCGTCCGACCGCGCGGGCCCGCTACGTCGTGTTCCACTGCATGGACCGTTCGCCCGATGGCGTGCTCTACTATGAAAGCCTCGATCTCCACCAAGCCGCGCATCCGCAGACACTGCTTGCACTCGATCTCAACGGCAAACCGCTCGACCCCGATCACGGCGCGCCCGTCCGTCTTCGCATTCCGACGGAACTCGGCTACAAGAGCGCCAAATGGGTGCACCGCATTCAGTTGGCGTCCTCGTTTGCCGGAATCGGCGACGGGAAAGGCGGCTACTGGGAAGATCAGGGCTACGAGTGGTACGCCGGCATCTAGCCCGTCGGCGAGCGTCCGAAGCTGCGCGCCCCCTGCGGCTGTGCAGAGCGGCGCTCGACGCTGTCAATGCGGGCAAAATACGGCCGTTCGTCGATGAGGGCCGCGACGAACTGATCGACGACATCGTCTTCTCCCTCGACGTCGATCTCGAGCGCCCCGCTTCGGAGATTTCGGACCGTCCCTCCGACGGCGTAGCAACGTGCCACGTCGATCACGCGATCCCGATAACCCACAGCCTGCACGCGTCCGCTTAGCGTCACGATCTCACGCTTCACCACTTCGCCGCTTCGACGCGCGTTTGCGAAAGCCGTGATGCCGATCACGCGGGCAGGCGAAGGGGTGCACCGTCTCACGCCGACAGTATCGTGGCAGGAGGAGCCTCCATGCCGAGTCGCCGTGCCGCCGTCGTTTTGAGCATCCTCATGTTGACAACCGCTGCGTGCGCCGCGCGCGTCGACGACCTGCGCCCGAGTGGCGCGCCCGGCGTTCTTTTCATTCCAGCGGGCGTGAAAGATACGGTTCATCGGATTGGCGGTTGTCAGATGTTTCCCACCGACAATCCCTGGAACACCGCCATCTCAAACGATCCCGTCGATCCAAATTCGGCGAACTACCTCTCGCACATGCATGCGGCCTCAACATATCTCCACCCGGATTTTGGCCACAACCCGCACTACGGCATCCCGATCACCGTGGCACCACCGTCGACGAAGTTCGTGCCGATGAAGTTCTTCTTGTATCCGAATCAAAGCGATCCGGGACCGTATCCATTCCCGCCAAACGCAAGAATCGAAGGTGGGCCGCACTCCAACGGCGATCGTCATGTGCTGGTCGTCTACCAGGGAAACTGCAATCTTTACGAGACGTGGCGCTCGTTCTACGTCGGTCCAGGGTGGCGCGCCGCTAATGGTGCGCGTTTCGATCTTTCCTCGAACACGTTGCGCCACATCTGTTGGACCTCAGCCGACGCCGCGGGGCTACCGATCGCGCCGGCGCTGCCGGATCCCGACGAAGTGCAAGCCGGCGCCGTAACGCACGCCATGCGTTTTACCGTCGCGACGACGCAGCGCGCCTTCGTCTATCCGGCACGGCACTACGCGAGCACCTCGACCGATCCCAACGATCCACCGATGGGTTTGCGCGTTCGGCTGAAGGGAAGCTTCGATCTTTCGAAGTTCCACGGGCAATCGCTCGTGATTCTTCAGGCTCTCAAAACCTACGGTATGATGCTCGCGGATAACGGGAGCGACTGGTACATCACCGGAGCGACCGACTCACGCTGGAACGACCAGGACTTGGATCAGATCAAGACCGTGCCTGCAAGCGCCTTCGAAGTCGTCAAACACACGGGGAAGATCGTCACCAACTGTTAGCCGCCAAGGATGGCGTTAGGCGGCGCGCTCCGGTTCCCACTCGATTTTTGCTTGTGACTTCTCGACGGTACTTCGGCGCAGGGCAAACCACATACCGGTCAGCACGAGCAGTCCTCCGATGAGGTCGCGCTGTGCGAAGCGTTCGCCGCCCAAGGCGATCCCGACCCCTACCGCCAGAACCGGAATCATGAGTGCCGACAGTCCGAACGTTCCTGAATCGATGCGCTGAAGCAGCCAGTGATTGAGGTAAAAGGCGACGGCGCTTCCGAGCACCGCGAGATACAGCAGCGCGAGAAGTGAAGCGGGCGAAACCGCGAGTTGCCACGAGACGTGTTCGAAAGCGATCCCTCCCGCCGTGAGAAGGACGCCTGCCAGGAGCATTGCGGGTGGCAGCGTCGCGAAAGGATCGAAATCGGCTAAACGCTTGAGGTAGACATTGGCGAAAGCCGAAAACGCGGTCGCAACCAAGGCAGCGCCGACGTACAGGGCGTCCACCTGCAGGTTCCCTGCCAGAAAAATGACGGCAACGCCGGCGAGCGCCAGCAGCGTGCCGACGATCGTCGTGCGCGTGACGCGCTCGCCGAGCATGCGATGCGCGAAGCCGAAGACGAAGAAGGGAAGCGTCCCGTACAGCACCGCGACGAGTCCGGACGCGAGGTGCATTTCGGCGGCGTACGTGAGCACGTAGTTGAGCCCGAACATCGTGAACGCCAAGAGCGCAATCGCAAGAAGCGGAGGGCGGTTCCGCCGCACGTCGACTCCCAAAGCCAGGGCGGCGGCGTACAGTACGGCGCCGGCGATGACGAAGCGCAAGCCTACCCCCGTGACCGGCGGGATGGCGTTCACGGAGACCCTGATCGCGAGCCAGGTCGTGCCCCAAATGCCGACCGTCGCCGCGTATGCGGCGATCACGGCAATCCTCTCTGGACGCAGCCGGAATGGCCACGTCATAAAGCGGCGGGTCACGATGCTCACGACACGCGAAGACCTTACTTGGTTGCAATGATGTAGCGCTAGTGAAGCCGCATATCCTAATGAACACGCCCTGGTCTGGCATGTTTAGGGCAGATTTGTTTGCTCAAGCAGGCCTTATACCGAAAACAAGGAACGCGGTGTCGTCGGGCCGCTACATCCGGAAGACGCCAAATTGGGTGGGGCGCGGGGTGGCGTACAGCGACGCTTCGAGGCCGAGCGCCAGCGCCCGGCGGGTGTCAAGCGGATCGATGACGCCGTCGTCCCAGAGCCTTGCCGTCGAATAGTACGGGCTTCCTTCGTGCTCGTACTTGGCGAGGATTGGAGCGGTGAAGGCTTCGCGTTCCTCGGGGTTCATCGTCTTGCCCTTCGCCTTGTCCGCCTCTAGCCGTACCGTGAGGAGCGTCGACGCGGCTTGGGCTCCTCCCATAACGGAGATCCGGGCGTTCGGCCACATCCACAATTGTCGCGGACCGTACGCGCGCCCGCACATCCCGTAGTTTCCTGCTCCGAAACTGCCGCCGATGATGACGGTGAACTTCGGCACTTCTGCGCAAGCCACCGCGGTAACGAGTTTGGCACCGTCCTTGGCGATGCCGCGGTTTTCGTATTCCTTGCCGACCATGAACCCAGTGATGTTTTGCAGGAAGACGAGTGGCGTCGTGCGCTGGGCACACAGTTCGATGAAGTGCGCGCCTTTGAGGGCACTTTCGCTGAACAGGATGCCGTTGTTCGCAAGGATCCCGACCGGGTGGCCCTCGATGCGCGCGAAGCCGCATACGAGCGTTGAGCCATAGAGCGGCTTGAACTCGTGAAACAGCGAGGCGTCGACGATGCGCGCGACGATCTCGTGCACATCGTATCCGATCCGCGGGTCGACCGGGATGATGCCGTAGAGTTCCTCTTCAGCATACGCAGGCGGCACCGCGTCGCTCGTATCGCGCGGGCGCGACGGCGGCGGCGCCAGGTTGGAGACGATGGAGCGAACGAGCGCAAGTGCGTGTTCGTCGTCGCTCGCGTAATGGTCGGCAACTCCCGAAACACGCGTGTGTACGTCGGCACCGCCCAACTCCTCCGCGGTCACGACCTCTCCCGTAGCGGCTTGCACGAGCGGAGGGCCGCCCAAGAAGATTGTACCGTAGCCGGCGACGATGACGGTCTCATCCGACATCGCCGGCACGTAGGCGCCGCCCGCCGTGCACGAGCCCATCACCGCGGCGATCTGAGGAATCCCTTCGCTCGACATACGGGCCTGATTATAGAAAATGCGCCCAAAGTGGTCGCGATCCGGAAACACGTCGGCCTGCATCGGCAAAAAGGCACCTCCGGAATCGACGAGATAGATGCACGGCAGGTGGTTTTGCTGGGCGATTTCTTGGGCGCGCAGATGCTTCTTGACAGTCAAAGGATAATATGTGCCACCTTTGACCGTTGCGTCGTTCGCGATAACGACGCAGTGTCGACCCTCGACGGTAATGATCCCGGTGATGATGCCGGCCGAAGGGGTGGCGTCGCGGTAGACTCCATCGGCTGCCAGTGCCGAAAACTCGAGAAACGGCGTAAGCGGATCCGCGAGGCGATCGATCCGCTCGCGCGCAGTCAACTTCCCGCGCTTGCGATGACGTTGCACCATTTCGTGGCCCCCGCCTTGACGGACGCGTGCCAATCGCTCGCGGAGGTCGACGGCGAGCAGACGCATCTGGCTCGCATTTTCCTTAAATGCCGCTGACGTTGAATCGACGCGCGTTTCCAGCAGGTTCATGGCTGCGGTTTGCTTTCTCGAAGGAGCAACGCGACTCCCAGCCCTCCGCACACCGTGAGATGGTGGTTAAATCGGTGTTTCGTCTCTCGGTTACGACGCGATGCTACGCTACAATAACAAGGGGTCTGTGAACCTCACTCTCGCTGTTACGAATCGGGGTCGACGGCACTCGTGAGTTCCATCGCGTCAGGAAGGCCCGCCGGAAGGCTCGATATCGCTCGCGCCCTCCAGCCATACCATGGTCCTTGGGACCTCCGCTTGGCAGCGCACCTTCTGCGGCGCGCCGGTTTCGGGGGCTCTCCCGCCGATGTCGAGCGCTTCAGTCGTCTGTCGCCGAGCGCAGCCGTCGACGCGCTCGTCGGGTTCGACCCGGAGGAAGGGCTCGCCGACGTTCCGCCCGGCATCGACACCTCGCAATACGAACGGCTGCTGCTGGCGCTCAACCGCAACGCGCTCTCGCCGCAACAGGTGGTCCAAATGTTGCCTCAAGCGACGCAGCAAATGGCGATGTCGAGCGCCGCAGCTTCCTCGGACGTCACCATTGCTGCGGCTCGCGCTGCGCTATCGAGGAGATATCTGCTACCGGCGATGGCCTCGGCGCAGCGTTGGTGGTTGGGCCGAATGCTTTTGACGCAGGCGCCGCTCCAAGAGAAGATGACGCTCTTCTGGCACGGGCACTTTACGAGCGAGGTGCTCGCCAAGGGAACCATGCCCCGCGAGATCGTTGCGCAGAATCAGCTGTTCCGTCGTTACGCCTTGGGCAACGTCCGAGAACTCACGCGACTCGTCGCGCAGGACCCCGCGATGCTGAAATATCTCGACAACGCGCGTAGCCAAAAGGCGCACCCCAACGAAAATTTCGCGCGCGAGCTCATGGAACTCTTCACCATGGGGATCGGCAACTACGGAGAGCAAGACGTTCGTGAAAGTGCACGTGCCTTCACCGGCTGGACCCTGAGGCGCAACGCCTTCTTCGAAAATCCCGCAACTCACGACGATGGCGTCAAAACGTTTCTCGGCAGACGCGGGAACTTCGATGGGAACGATATCGTCGAGATCATTTTCCAGCAGCCGGCGACCGCGCGTTGGTTCGCCGGTAAACTGCTCAGCGCGTTTTTATACAACGATCCCGAGCCAGAGCTCGTGACTGCGACGGCGAACTTACTTCGGAAAAACGGTTACGAATTGCGCCCGGTAATGGCTGTGCTCTTGCGCTCGAACGTTTTTTATTCGAACAGAGCGTATCGCGCGCTGGTGAAGAGTCCCGTCGAGTTCGTCGTCGGCGCCTTCCAACTCTACGGAATCAGCGATGTGCCGCTCGCCGCTTTGGCCCAACTGGCGCGGATGGGTCAGACGCTGTTCCGGCCGCCCAGCGTCAAAGGGTGGGACGGCGGGATGGCCTGGCTGAACAGTCAATCGCTGTTGACGCGCGAAAACTTCGCCAGCGCGCTCTTGACGTCGCCCCTCATGCCGCCGAACTCCTGGATCTCTGACGGCATGCCGGCCGACGCGAAATCGGCGGCGGCTCGCCTCGTATGGATGATTTTACACGGCGATACGTCGACGGCGTCGCTGGGACGGCTCGTTTCCTATCTCGAAGGAGATGAAACGACCGCCAACGGCGCGTTCTCAGGCGAAAACTTCGCCGAACGCATTCGTGGGGCTGCGTACTTGACGATGGCGATGCCGGCCTATCAGCTGTGCTAAAGAGGAAAGGATCCGCAGCGTGAAACGAAACCACTTCTTGCTCGGCGCGATCTCCGGCGTCACCGTGGCCGCCTCGAATGATTCGTTCTTTGCCAAGGCGTTGGCTCAGCCCGCCCTTCCAGGGATGCCCGGCTCGGCCGGCGAGCGAGTATTGGTGTTACTGAACCTCGTCGGCGGGAACGACGGGCTGAACATGATCGTGCCGCACGGTACGCCGGAGTACTATCGGTACCGCCCGACGATCGCCGTCCCGCCGTCCGACGTGCTTACCGTCAATGAGAAAATTGGGTTCAACCCCGCGCTGCGTTCACTCAAAGCGTTATACGATCGTGGTGAGGTGGCGATCGTGCAGGGGAGCGGTTATCCCAGCCCCGACCACTCACACTTTCGTTCGCAGCAGATTTGGCAAACGGCCGCGCCCGAATCGTACGAGAGTACCGGTTGGATCGGACGCTACTTGGACGGTGCGGCCCTCCCGAAAGAAAATCTCTGGAACGGCGTTGCCATTGCGGAGGTTTTGCCCGAGGCGATGGTAGGACGAAGTGTCGACGTGCCTGCGCTTTCCGACGTCCGGTCGTATGGTTTGCGCAGTGACCGTCGCCTGGATGATCGTAACGCCTTTACGTCGCTCCTCAGCGATCAACGCGTCCCGTTTTCTTCCCCATATCTGGCGGCAGTGACGCAGATCGAGGCGCACGCCCAACGCGGGTCGGAACAACTACCGAAGTTGATTGCGGGTTACCGGTCGACGGCGTCTTATCCGGCGACTCCACTTGGCCGCAGCCTTGCGCTTGCGGCGCAGATCATTGGAAGCCGGCTGGGCACGCGGGTGATTTACGTGCAGCACGGCTCATTCGACACCCACTCTTCGCAGAAACGAACGCAGGATATTCTCCTCGAAGCGCTTTCGAATGCGCTCGTCGCCTTCTACGACGACCTTCAGGCGCATGGCAACGATCGTCGCGTCTTGACGATGACGTTCTCCGAGTTTGGAAGACGCGTAGCAGAAAACGCAAGCCGCGGAACCGATCATGGCGAAGCCGGACCGATGCTGCTCGTCGGCGGCGGTGTGAAGGGAGGGGTCTACGGAGAGCATCCTCGGCTCGACCAGCTCGATAACGGGGACGCAATCTACACGACCGATTTCCGCAGCGTGTACACGACCGTGGTCGAGCGCTGGCTCGGGCGTGCGGCGCACGGCATCGTCGGCGGCTCATTTCCCCTGATACCCGTCCGCGCGTAGGGCGCTCGCTCTATAGCACGGCCCCGTCAGGCGCTTGACCTCGACTCCTGGGCAGAAACCAGCAAGGGAGGGGCGAACGTTATATAGAGTAGATACGCATGTATGGAGAAGACGCTGCGGGCGCCCGCTGAACCCAACGGCCACGAGAGCGGCCGGCTGACCAACCCTTCGGTCGTTACCGGGCTGAGACGAACGTCTGAGTTCCCGACAAGCGACGATGCGCTCGCCGGCTCACGGTACTACATCGGCCAGACGGCTTCGATTACGCGCACGGTGAGTGGCGCCGATATCGGCGCGTTCGCATGGGCGACGGGTGACATCAATCCCATTCACATGGATGAGGCCTACGCGAGCCGGACTCGCTTCAAGCGCCGGATCGCCCACGGGATGCTCGTCGGCTCCTACATTTCGGCCCTTCTCGGAACGACGTTCCCAGGTCCCGGGACGATCTACATGAGCCAGGGCATGCGCTTCATGCGGCCCGTCTACGTTGGTGACACGATCAAAGTCGTCGCAACGGTTACGGCGTATCGGCCGGAAAAGCAAATCCTCACGATTCGAACGGACTGCTACAACCAGGACGGCGAGCACGTCATTACCGGCGAGGCCGTTTGCCTCGTGAGTGACGTTGCGGAGCCCGAAGGGAGCCCAGCGCGAGAAGCCGCCGGTTGACGAGGAGTGCATGTATGTGTAAAATGCACATATCGGCATGAAGGACGCTGTGGGCGGCCGCGAGGGAGAACCCCGCGGCGAATTCGAGGACGACGCGGCCCACGGGAAGGCTGATGCGGGTTTGCCCCCACGGGGGACGCCCAAGAACTATTTGATGGCGTGGTTGCTCGTGATGCTAAAGGATCTCAACCTGCACGGCTATGAGATCATGAAGGAGCTCAAAGAAAACTTCGCCGTCGTCTCCGACCCCGGGACGGTCTACCGAGCGCTGCGGCAACTGGAGCGTGACGGCTATATCAGCTCGTGGTGGGACCCGAAAGAACAAGGACCGGCGCGGCGGATCTACACGTTGACCGATGCCGGCAACGATGCCCTCAAACTATGGAGCGCCGCTCTTGAGCAATACCGATCCAACCTCGATGCGTTCTTCAGCCTCTACACGGGGGCATGGCAGAAAAGCCATCGCCACCAAGGCGAGGAAACCACGCGTTCTTCCGGCGAGGACGAGCGCGGCGGTGACTCCCGCACCATCAACCGCTCAAACTGAGGATAAGAAGGAACACACGATGGAAGATCAGGGAACCCGAACTGCCGGGTACGTGGAGCTGGCGGGCCAGACGTACGGCATCGCGGTGGATGCGTTCGCGTCCGCCAATCAGCGCGCTCTCGGCTATGCCAAGTCGCTCTATGACATCATCTCACGCCCGTACGCGTCCAGCGCGCTCGAGGCCAGCGTTCGCGAGGGATTCGACCGTGCGCACCAGATCGTCGGACTGACGGTCGGCGAGTTGCAGACCACGGGCCAGAAGAACGCCGAAGTCACCGAGAAGCTCGTCGCTCACGCCGCCAAGTGGCAGGAAACCTGGACGGAAGCGGTCCGCGGCCTGCTCAAGACGGGCATTGCCAACATCACCTACGTCAAGGATGCCGCTGAGACGTCATTCGACGGATTCGCCAAGCGCGTCGAAGAGCTGCAGTCGCGCGCGACCGTGAGCACGAACTAGCAACCTCCGATGGAGATCGCGTAAAGCCTCGCGCAAGCGGGGCTTTTTCGTACCGGGAAGGGGCCTTGCGGACCGCGTAAAGAGCGGCCCATGACGACGCAACAACTGTCCGCCAAACCGGATGCCACCCTCGCCAAACCGCTCGTCGGCCGGGTCGCCGTCGTGACCGGTAGTTCCCGCGGGATCGGTGCGTCCATCGCCAAGGAGCTTGCGCGCGCAGGCGCTCACGTGATCGTCAATTACGTCCGCGGTGCCGATGCTGCGGCGGGCGTCGTTGCGGCGATCGAAGCGGATGGCGGCAGCGCGAGCGCCGAAGGCGGAGACGTTGCGCGTGAGGACGACGTGCGCGCGCTGTTTAACCGCATTGCCGATAAGCGCGGGCGCCTCGACATTCTCATCAACAACGCCGGCATTCTGCGCGACCGCACGTTCAAGAAGATGACGATGGGTGACTGGCGCGAGGTCATCGACACGAACCTCACCAGCGTCATGTTGTGTTGCCACGTCGCCGTGCCCCACCTCATCGAAAACGGCTGGGGCCGCATCGTCAACATTTCGTCCTTCGTCGGACAAATGGGCAACTTCGGACAGGCGAACTACTCCGCCGCGAAAGCCGGCATCATCGGCTTCACCAAAACGCTCGCGATCGAACTCGCGCGCAACAACATCACGGTGAACGCAGTCTGCCCGGGCTTCGTCGAGACCGAGATGTGGCGTTCCGTGCCGCCGAACATTCAAGAGAAGATCCTCGAGCGCATCCCGATGCATCGCGTTGCAAAAGCTGAAGAGATTGCACGGGGGGTGCGGTTTCTCGTCGTGGAAGCCGACTACATGACCGGCCAGTCGCTCAACATCAACGGCGGCATCTACATGGGCTGGTGATGACGGCACGCGCCACGTGGTGTGCGCGCGACCAGTTGGCGGAATCGGATAAGGCTCGGTCGTAGAGTCGCCCAGGCCCCTTCTGCGAGGAGTCGACATGGTGCAGTTTCGGCGAACCGGCTTTGCCTTCGCGCTTGTTTCTGTTGTCGTTTTTGCATGGGCGACGACTTGCTCGGCCGGAACGACCGGCAGCATGAGCGGCCTCGTGACCGACACGTCGACGCAAGCGCCCATTGCGAATGCGCGTGTGTCGGCGGTGAGTCCGTCGCAGAGCGCCGTCGCGAGAACCGACGCAGCAGGACACTTTTACTTCGTGTCCCTCTCGCCGGACAGCTACGTCGTTTCGGTGGAAGCGCCGGGCTACGAGCCGGCAAGTATCGCCGGCGCGTTCGTGCAGGCGGACCAAACGCAAACCCTGCCAACGTTCGCGTTGCGCAAAGCCTTACAGACGATCGGCCGCGTCAGCGCGCGCGCTGCGAGCGATCTAGTAAAGCCCGGCACGACGATCGACGTCTACTCCGTAACGCCGGCGCAGTCCGCTGCAGCGGCGCCGCTTGGTGGAGGCGCCAGTCTGAACAGTTTGTATTCTGGACTCGCAACTGCCCCGGGTTTGTTCATTCCGCCTGAGCAGCAAGGCCCGAATCAGAGCGTATTCATTCGGGGCGGTTACTACGATCAGGTTGGTTACGAATACGACGGCGTACCCGTAAACCGGTCCTTCGATAACTATCCGGGCGGAACCGGAACCAGTTTAGGTCAGCAGGAGCTCCAAGTTTACACCGGTGGCGGCACAGCCGGCGCCAGCGCCGTCGGGCTTGCCGGCTTCATCAATCAGGTGATTCGAACCGGAACGTATCCGGGTTTTGCGACGCTGGAGGCCGACCTCGGTGGACCGACGTTCTACCACAAGCTGCAAATCGAGGCCGGCGGAGCGACGGCGAACCGCAACCTGAGCTACTACGTCGCGGCCACCGGTTGGAACCAAGACTACCGCTACCTCGACCAATTCAACGGCGCGGGACAGATGAACACATTCCCGTACGCCACTGGCCCGAGCAATCAGACGACCAACCTTATTTTCTTTCCCGCGGTCTATCCCAACTGCGTCGGGTTCGGCGGTGTTCAAGACCCGTTCAGCCTGAACCCAGGACAGCCAGGCTACATTGCGCCGCCGGTTGGACAATTTGCAAAGCCGGGATGTTTCTCTGCGATTTCGCCGGCCTACGCCAGCATCAGCAGCATTGCCGATCGTGAGGCAGTCGCGAACGTGCATATCGGCATACCGCATCGGCATGACGGCCTGAAAGACGACGTGCAAGTCCTCTACAGCACGCAAGGGCTGTTTCGGCAGTACTACAGCAGCATCAACGACGCCGGTGCGGCGACGATCGCAGCGTTGAATAGTGGGATACCGCCGACGTGGCCCGACTACGTGACCTTTCCGGCAGGAACGCAATTTGGACAGTTGGCTTCGACCGCGAAGGTCGTTCCATACTTGTATCCGTTCGGCTCGCACGGCTATCTCGCGCCGTTCCCTGCGGATTACCGCGGCGGACGGTGGGACGACGGCAACATCTTTAAGCTGCAGTATCAGAAGAACCTCAGCTCGCGCGCGTATCTCCGCGTTTTCGGCTACACGTTCTACTCCGACACGCTGCGCGGCGATCCCACGCGGCGCGCCCTCGGGAGCGGTTTTGGAGCGACCAACTACGACTACGAGGTGAGCTCGCACACCCGTGGCGCCGAGGCTCAGCTTGCCGACCAGCTCAGCGACAAGCACCAGATCATCGCGACCCTGAACGTCGTCACGGCCAGAACCGACCGCTACTTCAATACAAATTACTTCAATACGTCGAGCGCTGCGGTGAGTAATCTCACGAATGGGCTGTCGTGCTTCGCGTTTAAAGGCGGGAAGTTAGCAAACGGAATCCAAATCGTCAACGCGGGTGACCCTGCGCCGTGCAACGATCCCATCACGCAGGGAACCTTTCAATATCCCGTGCCCATCGTCGCCATCGGCAGCTCTGGGCCGCAGTGTATTTCGAGCTCCTCCAGCTCGTTCTCGAGCTTTGGGGGGCCGTGCCCCATCGTCGGCGCAGCGGAGGCTGCGGGCGCACAGTACCGGATTACCTACACCGGCAATCAAGGCTTTGAAAACCGCGTGACGCCCACCTTTACGGAAGGCTCGCTCGAAGATCAGTTCCATCCCAATGACAAGCTGGCCATCAACATCGGAGCTCGTTTCGAAAACGACGTCTTCGATTTGGCAAGCACGCAAAGCGCCGGCAAGAACTTCTGGTTTCGAGCCGCGCAGAACGAGTTTTGCTACGATCCCGCGACGTTGTTACCCGTGCTCGTCCCGGTCCCGGCCGCGGAGCAGTCGTTGGCGCCGCCGTGGGTGGGCCTCACGTGTCCGTCGCGTTCGCTGACGCACACCATCGATCAAACCGTGCACCCCGACGGCAAGAACGGTCATTTGCTGCTCTCCAACACGTACAACCCGGTCGAAACGGACACGTATTTCTTGCCGCGGGTCGGACTCACGTACACGCTCAATCCGGACACCGTGTTGCGCGCCTCGGCCGGCCGCTTCGCTCAAGGACCACAGAACTACGAGATCCAGTACAATTCAAAGGAAGAGAATCTCGCTGCCTCGCTCTTCCAGGGCTTTTGGCAGTACGGCTTTACGACGCCCCGTCACGATCCACTGCCGCAGTTCTCCGACGACTACGATATCTCGTACGAACGGCACTTCAAGGGCACCGACATGTCGATGAAGGCGACGCCGTACTATCGCTACGCGACCAATCAGCTGTACGGCATCAGTGCCGCCGGGCTCTCATCGGCGCTGAACGTGGGAACGAACGCGAACTACGGGATCGAGCTGCAGTTCACGAAGGGCGACTTCAACCGCAACGGCTTCTCGGGACTCTTTTCATACACGTACCTGTGGTCGAAAACGCGCTACTCGAACTTCGCGAACACCAGCGTCAACCCTGTGGACGTGTACAACAACTACATCCAACAGTTCAACGTGCTGACGAAAGCCGGCGGTGGCGCACCGTGTTACGGCTTTTTCGTGCCGACGTCGAGTAGCTCAAACGGCGGAACCGTCACGCCCAAACCGAATTGCCCGATGGATTCCGTACGGAACCCGTACTACACCATGGCGCCCCAGCCGCTCTTCGACAAGTTCGGCTGGTACCAAACGGGCCTCGACTCGCCGTGGAATGTCCCGCACGCGTTCACCGGGATTCTCAACTATCGCAACGGCAGGCTGGCAATAACGCCAGCCGCGACGCTCAACGCCGGTACGTGGTATGGCACGCCGTCTGACGTCGTTGGTCTGGACCCGCGAACGTGTCAGGCAAATTCGCTGGGACTTACCGGATCGCCGATCGTCAAGGTTGACCCGCTCAAGCCGGACTACACATCGTGCCTCTTTGCCGCGACGCCGAGCGGTAGTCTGTACATTCCGAACCCGCAGACGGGCCACTTCGATGGCTTCGGCCAGTATCAACAGCCGTGGCAGTTCAACCTCGGCATGAACATTGCGTACGACTTCTCGCCGAAGGTCCGGGCAAATTTGATTCTGGCGAATCTCTACAATACGTGCTTTGGCGGATCGAGCACACCGTGGAGCAAGGCCTTTCCGCCGAACGCCTTCACGTGCGGATATCTCGCCAACACGTTCTACATCGCAAATTTCTATAACGGCGTGAGTCCGAACGACCGCGGTGCCAATGGGGTGCCGCTCAACCCGTACTTCGCGCAATCGTTCATCCCGTCGTGGGCCGATCAGACGTCGCTCGGCTACGTCATGCCGTTCAACGCATACCTGCAGTTCACCATCAAACTTTGATGCCGTCGCATTCGCGTGTGCTGCGGGCGGCGTTCGCGCCGCTCGCGACACTCGCGCTTGCCTTCGTTACGGGCATCGCGTGTGCCGACTCGGTCGCGCCGACCTTCGTCTTTCGCTCGATTGGACCGGCGACGTCGGGGGGCCGGGTCACTGCCGTCGCAGGAACGGACCGCGATGCCGCACTGTACTACATCGGCGCAGCCGGCGGCGGAATCTATAAAACGACGAACGGTGGCTTCGACTGGACGCCGGTGTTCGACGAGGCGGCGGTTGCACCGATCGGTGCGCTCGCGATTGCACCGTCGAATCCCAATATCGTTTGGGCCGGGACCGGTGAAGACAACCCGCGCAACGACGTGTCGTACGGCGACGGCGTCTACCGCACGAACGACGCCGGCAAGACGTGGCAGCATCTCGGCCTCTCGGAAACGTCGCAGATTTCGTCCATTTCGCTCGACCCGCGCGATCCGCAGCTCGTCCTCGTCGGTGCCTTGGGCGATCCCTTCGCGGACTCGACGGAACGTGGCGTGTATCGAACCGGCGATGGCGGCAGAACCTGGACGCGCACGCTCTTCCTCGGGCCGTCCAGCGGCGTCTCGGACATGGTACGCGATCCGCACCATCCCGAGATTGTGTACGCCGGCATGTGGCAAGTTCGCCGCCGCGCTTGGAGCATTGCGAGCGGCGGTCCAGCCGATGGACTGTATCGTTCGACGAACGGCGGAGCCTCGTGGAGCCGGCTTTCCGGTAAGGGTTTACCGCGCGGAATCATGGGGCGAATTGGACTGGCGATCGCGCCGAGCGATTCCCATCGCATCTATGCGCTGATCCAATCCTCCGAGGGGCTGTTGTGGCGTTCGGACGACGCGGGCCGAACGTGGCGCATGACTTCGGCGAATACGCTGATCAATCAACGGCCGTTCTATTTCAGCCGAGTCTTCGTCGACCCCACGAACAAAGATCATGTTTTCTGCTCTTCGGTCCACCTCGTCGAAAGCCACGATGGCGGTAAGACGTGGAAGCAGACGGGACGCCGTTTGCACGGCGATCACCATGCGATGTTCATCGCCGCTGATGGAAAACGGATTCTCGGTGGCGGAGACGGAGGTGCGGAGCTTTCGTTAGACGGCGGCGCAACGTGGGTGCGGATGAACTATGCCGTGCTGGGTCAGGCATATCACGTCGGGTTCGACTTGCAGACTCCGTATCGTGTGTGTGCTGCGGAACAAGACGATGGGACGTTCTGTGGCCCTTCGGTTGGGACCGCCGCCGACGGTATCGTTTCGCGCGACTGGTTGAAGGTCTCAGGCGGCGACGGGACGCACGCCTGGCCCGATCCTCTCGATCCCGCGCTGATTTGGCACTCGAGCGGCGGCGAAGACAATGGCGGCTCGCTCGGCCTCTACGATACGCGCCGGCTGAGCGATGAAAACATCTCACCGTATTTGCGCGATCAAAACGTCGTCGCCCCGAAAGACCTCGCCTATCGGTTCAATTGGGAGGCTCCGGTCGCGTTTTCGCCACAGGACGGGCACGTCGCGTACTACGGCGGCAACGTGGTGTTCGAAACGCGCGACCGGGGACGAAGCTGGCGCGTCATCAGTCCCGATCTCACCAGAAACGTCGCCGCGCATCAACTGATTACCGGTGGTCCCATCACGCGTGAAGGGACGGGCGCGGAGACATCCGACACGATCTTGACGATCGCCCCTTCCGCGGCACGCGCGGGGCAACTCTGGATTGGGACCGATGACGGGGTGGTGCAGGTCACGAGCGACGGTGGAACCACGTGGCGCAACGTTACGATGCCGGGAATCGATGACGCTGCGCGCGTCACGAGCATCGACCTTTCAGCGTCCGATCCCGCAACGGCCTACGTGAGCGTGGAACGCCATTTTGTGGGCGACCGGACGCCGTACGTTTACGTGACCCATGATGGGGGTGCGCGGTGGCGCCGGATCGATGCGGGCCTTCCACGTAATCAGTTCGTGCGGTGCGTTCGCCTGGATCCACGCAATCCGTCGTTACTCTACGCCGGTCTCGAACAGAGTCTGTGGTTCAGTCTCGACGGCGGCGGCTCGTGGGAGCGTTTGATCGCCGGCCTTCCGCCCGCGTCAGTTCGCGACATCCACGTCCACCCGCGCGCGAACGATCTGATCGTCGCAACCCACGGGCGTGGTGTGTGGATCCTCGACGACGTCGCGGCGCTGCAAGAACTCGCGCGCGCGCGCAAAGCGCGCCACTATCTCTTTGCACCACGCCCAGCGATAGCATACGCGCATCACGATGACACCTTTGACGTCCTCGGCGGCGGATCCAATCCGGCGGGCGATGCGCTCATGACGTTCTATCGCGCCTCCGGCGGTTCGGGGGCGGCACAACTCGAAATCCTCGATACGCGCGGACGCATCGTCCGTCATCTGCGCGCGCCGAATGCGACGGGCGTCGTCCGCGTGGCGTGGGACAGGACCGAAGATCCGCCGGTTGCGTGGCATAGCGCACCGGAATGGAATCGTGGCCCAGAAGGCGGTGCCGAGGTGATTCCTGGGACGTATACCGTCCGTCTCGTCGTCGATGGCGTGCGGCTCCAACGTCCGCTGCGAGTGCTGCCGGACTCGCGTGCAGTCTGGTCGATGGAAGACTACGCCCGCCGCCACGACTTTTTGGCTTCTCTCTATATGATGGAAAGCGACGTCGATATCGCGCTGAACCGCCTCGATGCGGCGCGCGCGCAGTTACGTGAGCGAAAACGCCGGCCAGCGCTGAAGGCCGAAACCCGTCAAACGCTTCTTTCAGCGCTTGCTCGCGCCGACGCGATCGCCGCCACGCTCAGCGCGAATTTGCAAAACGATCAGGACAACGACTTTTTGACCGACGTCCTGCGCGAACGCATTCAGGCGCTCATCGGCGCCGTCGACGGCAGCAGCGCGCCGCCCACCGCGGCGCAGTTACGCGAGTACGAAGCGATCGCGCACGAGTTTCACGCGCGCATGAACGACGTCGCTACCTACACCAGCGACGATCTGGTTCGCCTTAACCGGGCCCTGCGGGAAAGCGGT
>JAFAXE010000181.1 GCA_019241305.1 Vulcanimicrobiota bacterium | reverse complement strand
AGAGCCCGCTCTGCGTCGAGGTGAATCGGCTGGTGCAGTCCGGCGTCGCCGTAGTGGTCGCAGCCGGAAATACCGGCTACGGCTGGACCCAATCACTACAACGGGGAAATGTCGCGGCGGGTTTGACCTTGAGCATTAACGATCCAGGCAACGCCGAGTTTGCCGTGACGGTCGGTTCAACCCATCGCGACATGCCGCACACCTATGGAGTCTCCTACTTTTCTTCTAAGGGGCCGACGGGAGACGGCCGCATGAAACCGGACTTGGTCGCGCCTGGGGAGCGCATCATCTCCTGTGCCGCTGGAAATAAGCGAAATAGTACAGGGTCGTCGGCGACCACGACAACCGCGATCGACTATGTCGAAGATAGTGGGACGAGCATGGCCGCTCCGCACGTTTCCGGTGTCATAGCGGCGTTTCTCTCGATTCGGCGCGAATACATTAGCCGTCCGAGCGATGTCAAAGGGATCCTCGTTTCGACTGCGACCGATCTCAAGCGCGAGCGCTCGTTTCAGGGAGCCGGCCTGGTGGATTTGATGCGCGCCATCCAGTCTGTCTGAGGGCAAGTGAATATGGCACAACAGAACTATGGTGGCTTTCCGTCCGTCGACGTTCTGTTCGACAAGGACGCAAAGCTCGTCGATGCGCAAAGCGTTCAGCGTTTAAACGACATGGTCGGCAACGGGGGGACTACCGATCTTCTCGTCATGTCGCACGGCTGGAACAACGACATTCCGGAGGCGATGGACCTGTATTCCAGGCTCTTCGACCGCGTTCGCGCGCAGCTCGGCAATGTCGGCGTTCAAGGTCTGCAAAATCGTACGTTCGGCATCATGGCAATTTTCTGGCCATCGAAACGCTTCACGAGCGATGATGCCATTCCAGGTGGAGCAGCCGCAACTGAAGACGCGCGCGCGCAACAAATTCAGGCGACTCTCGACAATCTCGCCGACCTGTTCGCAGAACGCGGCTTAACCGCCGAACAACAAGAAGCGAAGACTCTCGTCGACGATCTCGAGGACAGCGAATCAGCGCAGGACCGCTTCGTCGCGATCGTCGGCAAGCTGCTGAATCCTGCCCCCGAGCCCGACAATGGAATCGATGAGCTTCCGAAAGCACTTGCCACCAAGGATGGTCACGAGGTCCTGCAGTCCTTGCAGGGCGCAACGATCGGTCCTGTCCCGTCGTCTCCCGGCGGCGATGGATTCGATGGGGGAGGCGCTGCCGATCTACCGGACGCCGCAGGTGACGGCGGTGCGGCTGCGAGCCTGGGCACGATCTTCAATACCATCAAAGACGCCGCGCTGGGGCTTTTGAACGTGACGACGTACGCGACGATGAAAGATCGCGCCGGCATTGCCGGTCGAGATGGCGTCGCCCCGGCGCTCCAACAAGTACAAGCTGCTCATCCCACGTTGCGTCTGCACTTGATAGGACACAGTTTCGGCGGTCGACTCGTCACTGGCGCCGCGAATGCGATCTCGTCCTCTGTTGCGACGCTTTCGCTCTTGCAAGCCGCGTATTCGCACTACGGGCTCGGACAGAACTACGACGGAAACCAGCATGATGGGTTCTTCCGAAACGTGATCGTGCAGCACAAGGTCACAGGCCCCATTCTCATCTCGCATAGCGTGAACGACAAGGCGGTGGGGCTTGCTTACCCCATCGCATCGCGCATCCTCAACCAGCAAGCCTCTGCACTCGGCGACGAGAACGATCCGTTCGGCGGGATGGGACGCAACGGCGCTCAAAAAACACCGGAGGTGCCCGATCCAAACGGTATGTTAGGCGCTGCAGGCACTGCCTACACCCTATCGGGCGGCGTTCCAAATAACCTCAATGGCGACAGCATCATCCAGAGTCATGGCGACATCTGTCGCGACGAGCTTGCCTACGTTATTCTGTGCGCTGTGGGGAAGACGTAACCGCGGGTCGCCACTCTGTAGCGATCGCATCGCGAATCGCCTCGCCGGAAACGTCGGCAAAGGCAAGCTCCGACTGAAACTGGAGCGCTCCCCCTGTCGCATGCGTGAACGGCTCGCCGTCGACCGAGCGCACCACGAAAGCGTCAGCATCGCCATGAGGATCGGCGACGTGGATCAGTCGGCCGTCCCCAGCGGTGATCCGGACGATATAGTTGTATCCATTGCCCGCGTCCGTGAACAGGCTCGGAAATGCCTGCGCATTCGGCGTCGTCGAAATGACGCGCAAGAAGTGCAGCGCCACGAAGAACGGTTTGCCGAACAGATCGAGCTCCTTGAAGGGTTTCCACGTCGGCGCGGACGGTGTGGACCAGACGAAGCGTCGCGCCGTCGCGTCGAACCGAAATCGGACGGCGCCAGCCGCCGCCAGCGTCGCGCTGCTAGACTCCTGCAGGATCAAGTAGACCGTGAATTCATCGCTGTCACGTATCACGCGGATGCCGCGCGTGAACGGCGTGCCGTCGCGGCGGGACGACTCGCTCCACGATGACACTTCCAGCGTGCTGAATTGAAAAAGGGTATCGCGGAGCCCGGCAAGCCCGCATTCCTTGCCGTTAACGTCGAAGAATGGAACGCGGTCGTCGATGCCCCTGTGCAGCAAGTCATGGTTCCATCGATCGCTGTCCGCAGCGGGAAGGGCGACGAAGACCGGAGCCTCGATGAGAATCGGCGTGGCGTTGCGTACGTCGGGCATCGCATGACTCGACTCGGGACCGCCACGAAGCGCTTTGTGTAGCAAGGCGGGCGCGAAATACGATTCCGTTGCCGTGACCGCTCCATTGTATTTCGGTGTCGCGCCGCGGATCGCCATGACGGGCAAAGGCCGGCGCAACGTCGCGGTGCCCGTGTCCGTCTCCGGTACGAGGATCATCGGAACCGAAAGAAACCGATTGAACCATGAATCGACGGCCGGGGAAGGAAAGACATCGTCGACGGAGGGGAGCGGCATCGACGAAGTCCAGGGACGCGCAATCTGCAGCGGCGTGCCTGCGACGAGAAAATCGTTGAGCGTGCCGTTTTCCTTTTCTTGGTCGGCCCGAATGAGGCACGCTTGCTGCGCGAGAACGCGCGGGCTTCGAAACGGCTGCGGACCTTGCGCAAGGTCGACGAGAT
This sequence comes from Vulcanimicrobiota bacterium, assembly GCA_019241305.1. Classification (GTDB taxonomy): domain Bacteria; phylum Vulcanimicrobiota; class Vulcanimicrobiia; order Vulcanimicrobiales; family Vulcanimicrobiaceae; genus JAFAXE01. The sequence continues at coordinate 1,501 of JAFAXE010000181.1, read as the reverse complement.
CACCGCGCGCTGGAAAATCTTGCATGCTCCATGCGGGGACGTCAAACGCGTAGAAATACGCGGTCTCCTCGAATGGCGAATACTCCAGCCATTCAACCGTACTCGGCAAGTCTTCGGGGCTCGGCGGCCCAGGCGGGCCGAGGATGGACTTCTCCGGGTGGAACGCCGCAGCGTTAAGCGCGAACCAGACCGCTTGAGCTGATGAATGCGTGACGTCGAGGTAGTTCGATCCGGCACCGTAGTGTTGAGCGAGCATTGGCAACCACACGTACCACATGGCAAGCTCAGCCGAATCCATCTGTTCGCTTAGCGGCACACCCGCCGCGTCAGCCAAATTTCTACTGTAGACCTTCCAAATCGCGTCTCGGTCAAGCCTTCGACGCAAGCCTGAAGGCATGGGCGCATAGTTATGCGTCTGACCTCGATAAACGCGAACCTTACCGGGCGGACACGGTGGTAGCGCGGCTAGGGCGGTATCGAGGTCGTCGGCGCTCCGGATGACGCCCGTCACGACGATGCATCCTTTCTGCCGAAGAGTGGCGACCGTTTGCCGAGGAACTGTCCCGCAGCTATGCGCGCGAGTGCTGCGACGACCGCGGGACCTTTTTCGGGATCCGCCTGATATTGAATTTGTCGCCCCGCGAGTGAGGCGGCTGCCTTAGAGAACCTCACTTCGGCTTGGTCGAGCGTGGCTTGGTCGAGTCCTAAATCGCGTAACGCTTGAAGATCGGCGATCAGAAGACTTGCGTAGCGCGCGACACTACTATCGTCCGCCTGCGCGGGATCCAGCGTAGCGAGATCGTCGAGCGAGCGCGCGATCCATCCAAGCTTCGCCTCAGCGGACCCCACGGTGGACGCCCAGAATGCCGCGTCGGCGGCGAGGGCGATGAGGTTGAATCGCAGCGCATAAGGAAGAGCCTCCGACCGTTCGATCTGCGGCCTGGATTGATCGTAGACGAATCGGTACTGGTCTTCCGTCTGTGCGGCCATGAACGCCACCTGCAACACCATAAAGCGGCCGCGCGCTGCTTCGTTGCCGTCGCCTATCGCGTCGAAAACCGAGGTCGCGAGCCGATACGCGCTGGTGCCCTTTTTGAGATCGCCGCTCTCGAGCGCGCGATCGCCGAGCTGGCTGAGTTCATCGCCGAGCGCACGCGACGGCGTGACGGTCTTCGCGAACTGTTCCAACGCGGCCGGATCACGCTGGCAAGCCAGCTGGAGAAGTTCTTCAGCGTTCGTCATCGTTTAGCACTCTTTCAAATAAGCACAAGGATTTCCCGTAGCAGGTAACAACGCTCGTCGCGGGCCAGGCCTTGCCCGCTCGTCGCAAACTCCATGCATAGGCTTTAAGCAGGCGGCCGCGAAGCACAGGCTTCGATAACTATGAACGGCGCCCACCCGCCTTACAGCGTGATCGCGGATTGCTTAAAGGAGCAAACCGTCGTTCCGTTTCTCGGTGCCGCTGCGTCGGCGGCGGGTGCGCCAGAAAATCAAGCGCTGC
>JAFAXE010000101.1 GCA_019241305.1 Vulcanimicrobiota bacterium | reverse complement strand
CGCTGACGCCAAGGGAAATGTGGTCAATCAACTTCGTGAAATGCCGCTGGGTACGTCGCCTCGAGACTTCGGCCCGAGAGGCTTCCGCTACGCAGTTCCAAAGCCATCCAATGATCCCCAAGATCTGAATATGGGCTATGGACGTTCCGCGCCAAATTCGGCGAGAAACCGAAGCGCCCGTAATACCGGAAACTGCCCAGAACGAGCACCGCATCATAGCCGCGTAGCTTGCACAGAGCTAAGCCAGAACGAATAAGTCCCGAGCCGATTCCGCGTAACTGATAATCGGGCAAGACCGCGACGGGCGCGAGCGCCACCGCTGAAATCGCATCGCCGGACGAAAACATCGACAGCTGGCTGAAGACGACGTTGCCGACGACGCGTCCTTGCTCGACCGCCACGAACGAAGCTGCGATGACGCCCTCCTTTCGGAGTTGCTCGACGAGTACGGCCTCGTTGCTGCGTCCGAACGCCGCATTGTGAGCGGCGGTGATGCCGAGAATATCGGCCGGCGTCTCTTCGCGGATCTCTCGCTCGCTAGCGGCCACGGCAAGAGTTTGATATGGGTAAGGGGCCGGCGCCTTCATCCCCCCTAAAGACGCCGGCCTTTGCGCGCGCTAACTACATCCGCTCGTGGCGCCGCACGAGTCGCATTTGAGGCATGTGCCGTTGCGCACCATCGTAAACTGGCCGCATTCGCCGCAGGGATCGCCGCAATAGCCTTTTGCAACGGCCATCCGCGCCCGCTCCGTGCGCTCCATCGTTGCGAGAGCCTTCCCGAGAACCGTTCCGCCGTATCCGGGCGGCCTGAGTGGAACTTCGGTATAGCTTTCACCGCTTGTTTCGCGCGGTGCACTGGGATGGAGATGCATGCTGGTCGGGTGAAGCTTCGCTTGCACCTCCGCGGCTTGCGGCGTGGTGTATCGTACGCCGCCTTCCTCTTCGTCGAGGTATTCCGGATTTGGCTCCGGCCCCATCGCGTCGACCGACATGCTCGGCTGTACCTGTGCAAGGTCGTACCGGCCGAGATAACTGACGGCTAGTTCTCGGAAAAGGTAGTCGATGATCGAGGTGGCCATCTTGATGTGCTCGTGACCCGACACGGGCCCATTTGGCTCGAAGCGCGTGAAGGTAAAGGCCTCGACGTACTCTTCGAGCGGCACTCCATGTTGTAATCCCAGCGAGACCGCAATCGCAAAATTATTGACGAGCGACCGGAAAGCGGCGCCTTCCTTATGCATGTCGACGAAGATCTCGCCAAGCGCGCCGTCCTCGTATTCGCCGGTCCGCAAGTAGACTTTGTGGCCACCGATGACAGCCTTTTGCGTGTAGCCGCTCCTGCGGTCCGGCATCCGACGCCGCTTGGCGATGTAGCGATACACGATCCGTTCCGCGATTTTCAACGGCTGCTGGAAGTCAGACGGAGCTTCTTCCTCGGTTCCGATTCCTAAATCGTACGAGGATGACAGCGGCTGCGAAAGCTTTGAGCCGTCGCGGTAGAGCGCGACGCACTTCACCATCCGCTCCCAACTGTACCGGTACGCCTCTTTGACGTCGGCAATCGAGGCGGATTGGGGAAGGTTAATCGTCTTGGAGATGCCGCCGCTCACGAACGGCTGCGCCGCTGCCATCATCTCCACGTGTGCCAAGGGCCGGATATAGCGGGAACCATGTTTGCCGCACGGCGTCGCGCAATCGAAGACCGGGAGATGCTCGTCCTTGAGGTGCGGTGCACCCTCCAACGTCATGCGTCCGCAGATGACGTTGGACGCTTCATCGACCTGCGTCTGCGTGAACCCAAGCGCATCGCGCAGGATCGAGAAGTTGTAGTCGTTGAGCTGCGCGTCGCTGAGCCCGAGGCCGCCTTTGCAGAAGTCGTCGCGGAGCACAAAGCGATTGAAGGCGAAGGCTAACTCGAACGATGACGGCAGCGCCTTTTCGACGCGTGCCAGCGTCTCGTCATCGAAGCCCTTACCGCGCAGGGTCGCTCGATTGATGTGCGGTGCGCCGTCGAGGGTGTTCGTCCCCTTGGCGAAGACCTCGATGTCCTCGATCTGCTGCTTCGAATAACCGAGCTTCCGTAAGGCCGACTCTACGGACTCGTTGACGATCTTGAAATAGCCGCCGCCCGCGAGCTTCTTAAACTTGACGAGCGCAAAGTCGGGTTCGATGCCGGTTGTATCGCACCCCATAACAAGAGCTATCGTCCCAGTCGGCGCGATCACCACGGTTTGCGCGTTCCGGAAACCTGTTACCTCACCGATCGCCAGCGCGTCGTCCCAGGCTTTGCGCGCAAGTTGCCATGTCGATTGCGTGAAGAGCGTCGGTGCATATGTTACAGGTTTGACGCTGAGTGCTTCGTACTCATCTGCAGGCGCTGCATAGGCAGCACGTCGATGATTTCGAATGACGCGCAACATGGAGTTCCGGTTGGCGGAGTAGCGCTCGAAAGATCCAAGCTGCTGTGCGATCTCCGCCGACGTCCGATACGCGACGCCGCAGATCAGCGACGTAATAGCCCCGCACCAACCAAAGGCCTGCTCGGAGTCATAAGGGATTCCCATGCGCATGAGAATAGTCCCTAGGTTAGCGTAGCCCAATCCGAGCGTGCGATATTTGTGGTTCTTCTCTGCGATGTCCCGAGCCGGCATCTGGCCCATCGCGACCGAGATCTCAAGCGTGACGGTCCAGATGCGCGACGCGGCGGCTAAGGCCTCATCGTCGAATCCCTTTGTATCATCCAGAAACTTACCGAGATTAACACTAGCGAGATTGCACGCCGTCCCATCAATAAACTGATACTCCCCGCAGGGATTCGTAGCATTGATGCGTTCGTCGCTGGCGCACGTGTGCCATTCTTGAATGGTATCGTCGAACTGGAGACCAGGGTCGGCGCATTGCCAGGCAGACAAGTTGATGTGCTCCCACAATTCCGTAGCGGGAATCGTCTTCGCAATCTCACCGGTCGTGCGCTTCGTCAGGTTCCATTCCTCTTCACGATCGAGGGCTTGGAAGAAGCGGTTTGGTAGTCGAACGGAATTGTTGGAATTCTGGCCTGAAACCGTCGCGTAGGCTTCATCGTCCCAGCCGGCACCGTAGCGCTCGATGCGTAGTGATGTATATCCCTGCCGCGCATAGTCGAGCGCGTTCTGGACTGCGCCCGAAGGGATGCCGGCCCCCAGCGCTTCGCGCATCGCCTTGCGCAGCGCATGATTCAGGGATGGATCGAGACGGGCAGACTCAGGCACCATTGGATCGTGCGCAGCACCAATGATGGCATTGAGATGCTTCTCGCAGACGATTGAGCCGACGACCAGGTCGGCAACCTTCTGTTCCTCGTGTACTTTCCAATCGACGAAATCTTCGATGTCGGGATGATCTGCATCAAGCACGACCATCTTTGCGGCGCGCCGCGTCGTCCCGCCTGACTTGATCGCGCCCGCCGCACGGTCGAACACTTTCAGGAAAGACATGAGCCCGCTCGATGTCCCGCCGCCCGATAACCGCTCGCCCGCTGCACGAATCTTCGAATAGTTGGCGCCGGAACCCGAGCCATATTTGAAGATGCGCGCTTCGCGCATCACGCCGTCGAAGATGCCCCCTTCGTTGACGAGATCGTCTTCGATGCCAAGGATGTAGCAGGCGCTCACCTGCGGTCTCTCAAAGGTTGACGTGGAGCGCTCGACTTTTCCTGTTACATGGTCGACGTAATAGTGGCCTTGGGGCGGCCCGGAGATACCGTACGCCCAGTGCAGCCCCGTGTTGAACCACTGCGGGCTGTTGGGCGCGCCGATTTGCCGCGCCAGCATGGCACGCATTTCGTCATAGTAAACTCGCGCGTCGGTTTCGCCATCGAAATAGCCGTACTTGTAACCCCAATACGTCCAGGCGCCGGCCAGGCGATCGAAGACCTGACGCGCGTCGTTTTCGCTCCCGAAGTGCTCGCCGCGCGGCAGCTCCTCGAGACCAGCGTCATCGGCTTCGGAGCGCCAGAGCCATTCCGGTACCCCGTCTTCCGGAACGCGCCGCAGCCGTTTCGGGACTCCGGCTTTACGAAAGTACTTCTGGGCGAGCACGTCGACCGCGACCTGGCTCCAATCGGACGGAGCGATAACGTCGTTCGCCTCGAAGATGACCGAACCGTCAGGGTTGACGATCCGCGAGGCCCTCGGCTGGAACGTGATCCCGGCGTAGGCATCCTGTTCCTTCGAGTAGCGGCGGCGGAACTTCATCAGTGGCCCTCCATGCCCCAGGCGATTCGAGGAGGCGAAATCGAACGCCTGTTCGATAGCAGGCGCTGTCCTCGCAAAATGTACCTCATATTGTACGCCGTGGAGACCTTAGGCACAAGATATAGTACCCACCGATCCAGACCATGGAATCGATCTGATGCCGCACCGCTCAACGTCCGAACCGGTGGAATCCTTGCGAGCCCCCGGTGAGCCGGCTGCGAAGAACGACGATTTTCTGTGGACGCCCGTTCGACGACCGCTCACAGCCTGTGAACCCCGCCCCGAAGAAGGCCGAGGATAGCGGGGAAAAGGCGCGCAACGACGCCGGGTGTTGCGACCCGATGGGTTCGCGGAGCGCCTCGCCGGCGTATCGCTCGAACGTCTCGCCGATGAAGGCGTGCGCGGTATCATCGTCGACCTGGACAACACCCTCGTGGGGTATGGCAGCAGCGCCTGCGATCCGCTGGACTCCGCCTGGGTCCACAGCGCCGTCAGTCGCGGCTTTCGCGTCGTGCTGCTTTCCAACAACTTTACCGGGCGCGTACAGCGCATCGGCGAGGCCCTGGGAGTTCCGACCGTCGCGAGCGCTTTGAAGCCGTTACCCACGGCATTCTGGCGTGCCCTCGCCGTGCTTCGGACGCCGCGCAAAGCGACCGTCGTCGTCGGCGACCAACTGTTCACTGACGTCCTCGGTGCCCGCCTTTGCGGACTCCGCGCGATCCTGACGCATCCTCTCGAGCCGCACGACTGGGTGGGGACTCGCGTGTTGCGTTTCTTCGAACGGATCATCTTGGGGAAGCGTCGGCGAGCGTGAGCAAACCACTGAAATTAGCGGTCATCGGCGATCCCGTGAGTCACAGCCGAAGCCCATCGATTCATCGGGCGTTGCTGGCGGAAGCCGGCTTTTCTGGTACGTACGAAGCCATCACCGTGCACGCCGGTGATGGAGCGCGAGCAATTGGTGATCTCAGCGCCAGGGGCTATCGCGGCCTCAACGTGACCACCCCTTTAAAGGAAGAAGC
>JAFAXE010000217.1 GCA_019241305.1 Vulcanimicrobiota bacterium | reverse complement strand
GATGTACGTGCGAAGCGAAGCCCGTGCGCCGGCTCCGCACGGCGTAGGCGCAGGTTTTGTGTTACCTTGGGTCGGAGTCGGCCTGTGCGCCGTGGTGACCCTCGTGCTGTGCTTCTATCCCCTCGCGCCGAGCGACGTGCTGCCGCTCGTCAGGTAGTCACCGCCGATGAGTCCCGCGACGCTTGCGCGCAAGCGGCTGCCGGGCTCCAGGACGTCGAGAATCAGGTCATAGTGGTTGCGGCCGGTCATGACCTCGCACTCCGCGGGATAGCCACATTCTCGCCATACGACGGCGTAGTCGAGCGTCTGGCGCTGAAACTCGCTCGTTTCGAACTCACCGACCGTCGCGACGAGCGGCATCGCGACGCGCGGCAGATGCAGGATCGGACTGTTGCGGCGGGCCGTTTCTTCGTCGAGGTGCAGCCACTCGTTGATGTTGGAGTGGCGGATGGGTTCGAGATCGTAGAGCCCACTGAGTCCGCACATCGCGACGATGGGATTGCGCGTGAGGCCGTGCGCGCTCCAGTCGGTTGCCGCGAGCATCCCGCCAAGCTGGCCGCCCGCTGAGTGACCGCAGATGACGATGCGGCCGGGATCGCCGTTATGCTGCTCGGCGTTCGCGTGCAGCCACAGGATGACGCTGCGCATCTCGGCGAGCATCTCGTCGAGCGTGGCTGCCGGCGCAAGGGAGTAATTGGGAATCGCGACTGCCGCCGCGTTCAGGAACGGTTCTGCGAAAAAACTGTAGTCATCTTTCGACGTGCGCCACCAAAAGCCACCGTGCAGATATAGGAGCACCGGCGCGCCATCCCGCGCTACGGGAAAAAGGTCGAGCCGTTGGAATTCGCCATCTCCGTACGGAATATTGGTGCGGGGACCATAGCTCTTTCGCACCCGGTCGCTTTCGCGCCGCCACCGATCGACGTACGCCTCGAATGACGGCACCGTCGCCGAAGCATTGTATTCGGCGTTCAAGCGTTCTTGATCGAAGGTCTTCCAGACTTCGTCGCACTCCATCTCTCTATCCGACCTGTGCCAGTGCTGTCACCGTTAGGCGCCGCCGGAGCCGACGCGATCAGGCGAAGGCTCGAGCATCAAACTGGGATCGAGAATCTCAGCGAGCCGCTGTTCGCCGAGCTGCGTGCGGCGCAGCGCGACTTCGCGCACGGTTTCGCCGGTTTTGGCCGCTTCTTTGGCGATCGCGGCCGCTTCGTCGTAGCCGATCACCGGCGCGAGCGCCGTTGCGATCATGAGACCACGTTCGACCGTCTCAGGCCCACGCCGCGTCGCCTTGATCCCGGAAACCGCCCTGCGCGAGAAGTTTCCGGCAGCCGCCGCTAACAGTTCGATCTCGCGGATCAGATTGTAGGCGACCAGCGGCATCGTCAGGTTGATTTCGAAGTTTCCCGTCGTTCCGCCAAAGGCGATCGCCGCGTCGTTCCCGATGACCTGTGCGCAAATCATCATGACGGATTCCGAGATGACGGGGTTGACCTTGCCGGGCATGATCGATGAACCTGGTTGCACTTCCGGCAGCTCGATTTCGCCGAGACCTGCGCGCGGTCCGGAAGACAACCAACGAATGTCGTTGGCGATTTTGAACAGCGACGTGGCGATGACGCGCATCGAGCCGCTCGCCGCAACGGCGTTGTCGAGCGTCGCCTGTGCTTGGAAGTGGTTCGTCGTTTCGGTGACCGGCTCGCCGACGAGTTCGGACAGCCGCGCCGCGGCACGCCTTGCGAATTCCGGGTGTGTGTTGATGCCGGTGCCGACTGCCGTGCCGCCGAGCGCGACCTCGCCGAGTTCGCGAAGCGCCGCCTCGGCGCGCTCGATGCCGCGCTCAACTTGCCCGGCGTAGCCACGAAATTCTTGGCCGAGGCGGATCGGTGTTGCGTCCTGAAGGTGCGTGCGGCCCGTTTTGATGACGTGGTGAAACGCCTCAGCCTTTGCATTCAGAGCGTCGAGCAGCTCGCGAAGCGCCGGAAGCAGTTCTTCCTGGATCGCAAGAATGGCGCCGATGTGGATCGCCGTAGGGATGACGTCGTTTGAAGATTGCCCCAGGTTGACGTGATCGTTTGGGTGGATCGGGCTTTTTGAGCCGAGCTCGCCACCGAGCCGCTGAATCGCCCGATTGGCGATCACCTCGTTCGCATTCATGTTGGTCGAGGTGCCGCTTCCCGTTTGAAAGATGTCCAGCACGAAGTGGTCGTCGAGGTCCCCGGCGACGACCTCAGCAGCCGCCGCCGTAATCGCGCCGGCCACGTCGCGCGGGATCAGGCCAAGCTCGGCGTTCGTCTCCGCGGCAGCGAGTTTGATCAGTCCTAGCGCCTTGATGAAACGGCGCGGAAAGCGTGGCCCACCGATCGGAAAGTTATGAACGGCCCGCTGCGTTCCGGCGCCCCACAACGCGTCGGCCGGCACCTTCATCGCTCCCATCGTGTCGCGTTCGGTTCTGGAGGCCTGAGCGGCAGTCGGAGCAGACGCACGGTCGTTCACTGGACGGCTGCTGGCAGTCGACATCCCAGCCGCGACTTCTGAGCGCTTACGGCGATTCCCGGCAGTGTTTGCTCGATCACAGGCTGACTGCCGGTATGCCGTCTCGCGGGAGTCCTGGGGTAGGGACGCAGAAACTATCTGCATCTTTGGAGCGCTGCACAGCCGGGTGCTCGAGGACGGCTTTTCATGAGTAGATTGAACCGCACAACTCGCTTCGCGCTTTGTGTTTCGCTCACATGCGCGTGGACTTTGACCGCGCTCGTCGGAGTGGCCTCAGCACAGCCTCAACCGTACAGCATCGACATGTCGGGTTCGGCGGCAGCTCCCGGGACGGTCATGGTCGAACGGGCCCGCAAGAGCGTTGCCGAGGGAAAACTCAGCGAAGCAATTGCGTTGTTGTCGGCGTACGTCAGTTCCCATCCGCAAGAGATCGCGGCGGCCAAGTACCTCGGTGATCTGTATTACCGGGAGGCTGATTTACATAAGGCGGAGGACGTCTATCGCCACGTGCTGGCCGTGGCCCCCAAGGACCGCGAGACACACGATCGCTTGGGCGGAATCTACGCCGCAGAAGACCGCGTTACCGAGGCGATCGACCAATTTACGCAGAGCCTTCCGTCGGTCTCGAACGCCTACACGCAACTCGTCGAGCTGCACCGCCGCCGCGGTGACCTGACGGAGTTCGTCAACACCAGCAAGCGTCAAGCCGACGATCGTCCGCTCGACTACGTGTCGCAATACAACATGGGCCGGATCTTCGATGCCGAGCACCAATATCGCGACGCCATCTTTTACCTCGAGCGCGCGCTCGGCTTACAGCCGAAGGATTGCCCGACCATGAGCGCACTTGGAAGCGCGTATCTCGATCTCGGGGATGACACGCACGCGTTCGCCACCTTGAACCGGTGCTTGAGGGGCGCGCCGGACGACTATTCCGCGCTCGTCAATCGCGGCGACGCCTACATCGAAGTCGGACAGAACGATGCCGCGCGTGCCGACTTGGAACACGCGCATCGCGTGCGGACCGACGGGCCGGAGGCTCTGGTCGATATCGGTTATTTGGAAGACGTAGCGCGGCGCTGGCATTCGGCGATCGAGTACTACCTGCGCGCCCTTGCGATCGATCCGCTCATGCGTGAGGCGTATACCGATCTCGGTTACGACTACGACGAGCACCAGCTCTACGCGCTCGCGGAAGCCGCGTATCTCAAAGGGTTGAGCATCGTGCCCTCTGACGGCAGGTTGCACTATCTCCTCGCGGTCGCGTACGCGGATCAAGGCAAACGGACACTTGCGATGGCGGAGTACCGCCGCGCGCAAAGCTCCGATGAGGAGGAAGTTGTCCGGGCGGCGAGACGGGAGTTGGCCGCGCTACAGCGCTCTCAGTAGCGCGATAGCGTCGATTTCGACGCGTGCGCCGAGCGGCAACGCCGCGACGGCCACGGTGGAGCGCGCCGGCGCCGCACCGCGGAAGCGCTCGCGGTAGACCGCATTCACCGCGGCAAAATCGGCCATGTCGACGAGGAACAGCGTCGTTTTGACGATGTCGCGAAGCGACAGGCCCGCGACGGCGAGTACGGCGGCGAGATTCTCTAAAGCCCGCGCCGTTTGCATCGCAGAATCGCCCTCGACCAGCTTGCCGGTCGCCGGATCGATCCCGACTTGTCCACTGCAGAAGAGCAGGTTGCCCGCAGCCACGGCCTGACTGTACGGGCCGATCGGTGTTGGCGCGCGCCGCGACCGAATGCGTTCCAGGTTCGCAAACTTCACGGGGCACTTTCCCGCGTGCGGCGCGTGACGCCCTGCGGACGGCGAAGGAACGTCCGGCCGTACGCGTGATGAAGCGGCATGACGCCTGACCTCGAGCATCTGCCGCGCGTCGGTCAGTGGATCGACGAATACTATCGCGATCCCCGCCGGTATCCGGTCCTGTCGCGAGCGCTCCCAGGCGACGTGCAGCGCAGTCTGCCGGTGACGGCGCCAGAAGATCCAGAGCCGTTTGGGAACATCTTCGACGACTTCGAACGGATCATCGTTCCCGGTATTACGCATTGGAACCATCCACGCTTTTTCGCGTACTTCGCGATCAGCGCGGCACCCGTCACGGTTCTCGCCGACGCGCTCGCCGCAGCGCTGGATGTCAACGCCATGCTCTGGCGAACGTCGCCGGCCGCCACCGAGCTGGAAGATGTCGTTCTGGGCTGGCTCCGCGCGCTACTCGGTTTGCCCGAATCGCTGCACGGAATCGTCTACGACACCGCGTCGATCGGTGGGTTCACGGCACTGGCGGCCGCCCGCGAAGCGCTCGGGCTGGAAATTCGTGAGCGCGGGATGGCGGCTCGCGATGACCTTCCGAAATTGCGCGTGTATCTGACGGAACATACCCACTCGCACATCGAAAAAGCGGCGCTCACGCTGGGCGTCGGCCGCGAGAACGTCGTGCGCATCCCGGTCGATGAGCGTTTTGCCATGGACGACGCCGCGCTGGAGCGTGCACTGCGAGAAGATCTCGCGCAGGGCTTTCGCCCGATGTGCGTTGTGGCGACCGTTGGGACGACGTCGACGACGTCGTGCGATCCCGTCGCCAAGATCGCCGAGGTGGCGCGGCGTCACGCGGTGTGGCTGCACGTCGATGCCGCGTATGCCGGATCGGCGGCGATCGTCCCGGAGTTTCGCTGGCTACTTGAGGGCTGCGAGCATGCAGACTCGCTCGTTGTCAATCCTCACAAGTGGCTGTTTGTCCCAATCGACCTCTCGGTGTTGTACGCGCGAGATCCGGAGATGGTACGGCGCGCGTTCAGCCTCGTCGCGGATTACCTGGCGACTCCGGAGAGCGGCGTGCACAACTATATGGACTACGGGTTGCAGCTCGGTCGTCGTTTTCGGGCGCTGAAGCTCTGGTTTGTGCTGCGCTATTACGGCCGCGAGGGAATCATGCGAATCCTCCGAGGCCACGTCGCCATGGCGCAGCGGCTCGCCGCGATAATCGCCGCCGATCCCGATTTCGAAATCGCCGCGCCCCATCCG
>JAFAXE010000143.1 GCA_019241305.1 Vulcanimicrobiota bacterium | reverse complement strand
CGACGCCAACCGAAAAAACGTACTTCAAGTTGGCGTCCGTCAGGGTCGAAGTGGGCCTCGCCGAGCCCGGTGCGTAGACCTCAATGGTATCGGCGTAGTAGCTGCATGGCAGCGACCTCGCCAAAGCTAGACAATGAGTGACGTTATTCTGGCCTGATCGCGTTCCCGCCACTCTGCTGGCGAGAGGAGCTCAGACTCGAATGAGGACGGCGGTTGTTGTAGTTGCCGATCCACGGGCCGACGGTTCTCACGACCTCGTCGAGGCTCGCGAACCGATGCTGCCACACGCATTCCCGCTTGAACGTCTCGTGGTACGCCTCGACGACACCGTTCTGCTCGAGCGTGTGCGGATGGATGAACTCCTGCTGTAAGCCGTATGACTTCAGCAGACGTCGGTACAACCGCGAGGCGAACACTAAGCCATCGTCGCTGCGGACAGTGACGCCGGCGTCGCCGCGTGACAACACGCCGAGGCGCTTCAGGCACGCATCCTCAAGCGCCCACACCGCCTCTTGTGCTCGGAACTTCTTCCGACCGAGCGGCGCCACCGGTCTGGCGCTCTTTGCCCTCCCATCCCGGTCCCATCAGATTGCGCTGCCAGGAGTGAGCGCGATGCCCCAAGGCGGCGTGAGTCCTGTGTTCGGATTGAATCGACAAGTTTGCCTTTGGGCAACGCGTACTTCCCCCACGTCGCAGACGTCTGTCATACGGTGAGCGCCTCGGCGATCGCGTCATCCTCAGAGAGCATGGCTCCCTCCGCAGTCAGCGCCTCGATCTCGACGTCGCTTAGCTTTTCGTGCAGAGCGCTCACCAGGATCTCGCGAGTGCGGCGTTCGGTCGGGTCGCGCTCCCAGCTTTCTCTACGGCACCAAGCATCGGCGTAGCCGAGCAAACGCGCACCGCGGCGCACATCGTCTTGCAAAGCCGCGACCGTCCCGAGATGCTGGATTGGGGCGAAGAGTTCGATTTCGCGTTGTCGTTGTGCGACGAGAAGGGCGTCGCGAGCTTCGATTCGCGCACCGTCGAGATCGCCCAGAACGATGCGATACGCGGCCGCGTTCGAACCAACGAATTGTAGTGAAGGCTCTGCACGGGCCGCCGCTTGAGCCAATTCCAACGCGCGCTGTGCATCGCCGCAGTTGAACTCGACTTCGGCGAGATTTCCACGATAGATAGCCGCATCCCTGAAGTCGCCGAGCGCCTCCGCGAGCGTGATCGCCTCGTTCAGAAATTGACGGGCTTCATCGCAGCGGTCCTGTGCAGCGGCGAGGATCCCTCTGCCGGCAAGCGAGTCTGCATGTTGACGAGACCGCCTGAGGCCGAGCTGACGCAGGATGCGGAGTCCCCGGTCGTTGGCAGTCTCCGCCTCCGCAAATCTTGCCATCTGACAGAAGGCGGACGCAACGTGATTCAAGCTACTCGCCAAGCCGGCGCGGTCACCGATGCGCTCCTGAATGGCGACCGCCCGTTCGGCAGCCTCGAGCTTGCGCGCTGCGGGAAGAGTCGACGCAAGGCCGCACAAAGCCCGTGCCGCAACGGCCGGCTCGGCGACTTCATCGAGCTTTGCGACCACGGCTTCAAGCCACCGCCGCCGCTCTCCAGAGTCCCACAAGTACGGGACGGCGCCCGCGATGCGTCCGGCCAACAGCGGATCGCCATCGTCACCTAGCGCCCACTCCATTGCTGCTCGTACGTTGCCGATCTCCGGCGACACGTCGGCAATCCAGCGCGCGTGGGGCATCGCGAGATACCGCTCGTGCTCACGATCGGCGAAGTCGGCGACCCATTGCGCATGCCTGCGTGCCATCATCGGAAGCTCACCCGTCTCGGCGACCTTGTGCAGGGCGTACGCTCGAGTCGACTCCAGGAGCCGATATCGCGCAGTGGTGCTGGACAACTCCGCGATGACGAGCGACTTCTCGACCAGCGACGAGAGCAGATCCAAAATATGCAAGGCGTCCGGGGCGTCGTCGGCCGTCACGTTCTCGGCAGCCTCCAGCGTCCAACCATCGACGAAGACCCCCAACCGGCGAAAGAGCGTCCGCTCTTGCGCGGAAAGCAAGTCGTAGCTCCAATCGATGAGCGCGCGCATCGTCTGCTGGCGCGGGAGCGCGGTGCGACTGCCGCCGGTCAAGATCCGAAAGCGCTCGTCAAGCCGCTTCGCGAGATTCGGAATGCTGAGCACCTTCACGCGCGCGGCGGCCAGTTCGATCGCCAGCGGAATGCCGTCCAGCCGTCGGCAGATCTCCCCGACGATCGGCGCAGTATCGTCAGTCAATGCGAAACGCGCATCGGCCGCTCCGGCGCGCTCGGCGAACAGCGCAACCGCACCGTACTGCGTTGCATCGGCCGCCTTCAGCGACGGCTCCGGCGCCGGAACGGCCAACGAAGGCATGCGATACACGCGCTCGCCCCCGACGCCGAGCGCTTCCCGGCTGGTGGCGAGCAGGTGCACCTGAGGCGCCTTGTGCAGGATCTGGTCCGCAATCGAGGCCGCCTCGGCGACGAGGTGCTCGCAGTTGTCGAGCACGAGCAGGAGCTTGCGCCGCTGCAAAAACTCGAGCAGCGTCTGGCGAATGGGACGCTCTGCGCGCTGACGCACGCCGAGCACCGCGGCGATCTCCCCCGCGACCAGTAGAGGATCGGAGAGCGGCGCCAGTTCGACCAACCACACGCCGTCGGCAGAGCCGTCGAGCAGGTTTGCTGCCACCTGCAGCGCAGTGCGGGTCTTGCCCACGCCGCCCGTGCCGACCAGCGTGACGAGCCGGTGCGCGTTGACGAGCGCTGTAATCTCGGCGACTTCGTCATCCCGTCCGACGAAGCTGGAAACCTGTTGCGGCAGATTGTTGGGCAGCGCCTCGAGAGAACACAGCGCCGGAAACGTTTCTTCGAGTCCGGGCGCGACGAGTTGGTACACCTGTTCCGCGCGGGCCAGGTCTTTGAGCCGGTGCTCGCCCAGATCGCGCAGCGTGGTCTGCGCCGGCATCGAGCCATGCACGAGATCGCTCGTCACGCCGGAAACCAGCACCTGACCGCCGTGGCCGATCACCAGTAAGCGCGCGACGCGATTCACCGCCGGGCCAAAGTAATCGCCGTCGCGCTCATCGGCGGTCCCCGTGTGCAACGCCATGCGCACGTGCAATCCCTCGATCGAGGAAAAACCCTCAGCGGCGAGCGTACGCTGCGCGTCCAGCGCGGCACTCACCGCATCCTCGGGTCGCAAGAATACGGCGCAAAACGCATCGCCCATGGTTTTGAAGACCTGCCCTTGATGCGTAGCAATGGCGAAGCGCATGATGCCATCGTGCCGCCGCACCGCCTCTTGCATCGCCGCGCGCTCGCGCTCCCAGCGCTCGCTGCTGCCTTCGATGTCGGTGAACAAAAAGGTGACCGTCCCGCTCGGCAAACCGCCGGGCGGCGCGCTCATCACGGTGGCGCGGGGCTGCTCCACGTCAAAGAGTTCTTGTCGGTCAGGGCTCGTTCCGTCCAGGCAGTAGAGCGGCGGCATTCAGGGGAGCGCCGACCGCTGGGCCCTGGAGGGACGCAAGACCTGGTACGTGGCAGCAACCGCGGCGCAATGTCGCGAACATATCGGCCTGCCATGATGGGGAGAAATACCATGGTCGCTGACTATCAAACGCGCTTGTTCACCGTCGAGGAGTACGAGGCGATGGGCCGCGCCGGGATCTTCGCTCCGGAAGAGCGCGTCGAGCTTCTCGACGGTGAGATTCTGACGATGGCCCCGATCGGGCCAGCACATTGTGGTATCGTATCGAGACTGACCCATCTCTTCGTTACGAAGTTCGGCTCACGAGCAGTCGTTCGAATCCAATTTCCTGTCGTACTCGGGAAGTTCTCGGAGCCGCAGCCCGACATCGCGCTCACGTACCCGCGGGACGACTTCTATTCGGCACGACACCCGCGCGAGGACGATGTATTTGCCCTCATCGAGGTCGCAGAATCATCACTACGGTACGATCGTGGGAAGAAACTGAAACTTTACGCGCGGCAAGGCATAGGGGACTACTGGATTGTCGATATTCCCAACTGGTGCGTTATCGTCAACCGCCAGCCCCATGAATTCGGCTACGCAGACGAGCAAACGTTTTGTCCCGGCCAAACCGTTGCATTCGCATCTTTTCCAGCGGATCCCATGCACGTCGACGAGTTGCTAGGAAACCGCTAACGTCTTCAAGGCGTCCTTCGACTCCTCCGCGGAGTTTATCCTGAGCGGAGGCGCAAAGCGCCGAAGTCGAAGGACCAGGATGACGCTCCGCTACGCTTTGAGGGCGTCGTCGATGTCCTTTGCCAGAGTTTCCTGCGGGATCTCGCCATCGCGGATGCTGCGAATCTTGTTGTCGCGGCCGATAACCACGA
Organism: Vulcanimicrobiota bacterium; assembly: GCA_019241305.1. Taxonomy (GTDB): domain Bacteria; phylum Vulcanimicrobiota; class Vulcanimicrobiia; order Vulcanimicrobiales; family Vulcanimicrobiaceae; genus JAFAXE01. The sequence continues at coordinate 2,244 of JAFAXE010000143.1, read as the reverse complement.
TCGTCGGAAAGCCGCCCTGGAGGTACTCCTTACTCACCTTCAGGTCGGGATCGAACGCGATGGGGTAGTGCGCTTTGAAGCGGTCCACGAACGCCGCAACATCGGCCTGTGACTCCGGCGCTTTTTCATCCATTGCGTACGGGCTTCCGGAGACTGCGACGAACGTGACCTTGCCGCCATACTTTTGATAGAGCGCATTGATGATCGACGTTTCATGCTGACAGTGCGGACACCACGTCGCAAAGACTTCGAGAAAAACTGGTTTCTTTTCAGTGTTCGGGACGGAACGCGGTCCACCGGTAGACGCCACGCTGAAAGCCGGCGCATCTTGACCGACCTTGATTTGCGCGATGTCAGGCGCTTGGCTCGCAACCTGCGGCGTGCGGGAACCCCAAAAGATGCCCGCGACGATGAGGAGAGCGATGACCGCGAGGGTGACGTACAGGATGATACGCCGCCTGTCCACCGGCTTGGCGGCCGCCGCTGGGCCCGCGCGGCGGCGTTCACTACGATTCATGTTGGGTGTCTCCGATTGCAGCAACCTGTGAGGTTCCGTGCTCTGCTTCGAAAGCATTTCTACGCGCAAGCACGTTATCGACGGCAAAACGTCCGGGAGGGCGTAGCGCGATGGCAAGCGCGGCGAGCGCGAGCAGCAGGTCGACTGCGACGTGGCCCCATGACGGCGGCGTGTTCGCACCGGCCCCAAAGCAGCCGCAGTTGGCCGGAATGTGCCGGACGACGAGCGAGCCGACCGCCGCTGCGAAGATGGCAAACTGCGCCGCCGCAATAAATCCCGCTCCACGCGTAAATAAACCGGCTCCGAGATACAGACCGAGACCAATCTCGAAATACGGCAGAAACAACCCGAGCAGCGCGTTGAGAGACGGCGGGAGAAGACGAAAGCCGGCGACCGTGGAAGCCGTTACCGCGGGCCCATCGTGCGCCTTGAGGACGCCGGCCACAATGAGCAATGCGCCCAGCGCCACGCGCAACAAAAAGATTACGCTGCCCACGCTGAAACCCCGTCGAGAATACGGCGTTGTGCGGCCGGTATTGCGGCAGCATCGGCGCGCTGCGCTTCCTGCGGCGCGTCGTCGTGAACGGCGAGCGTTTCGATGATGCAGCGCGCAAGCGTGCCAATATCGTAGCCGCCTTCGAGACAGTAAGCGACGCGGCCATTTGCGTACTCCTCGGCGACCTCGCGGATCAGCGTTGCGAGCGCCCGCGCGGCGCGGGGACCGTCAACGCCCAAATCGCCGACCGGATCGCCTGCTGCGTAATCGTAGCCTGCGCTTACGACGATGGCATCGGGACGGAGACGCGCGGCGAGCTCCGGCAGCGCGCGTTGCCACGTTGCAACGAACGGCTCGGTTCCATAGTAATCGGGCGGCAACGGCACGTTGACGATCGCGCCGTCGGCGCACAGCGCATTCTCCGCCGCGCCTCCGGTCCCCGGATACTGCGGGTATGCATGCGTCGACACGAAGGAAACGCCGTTGCCCGTCGCTGCCTGCGTTCCATTACCGTGATGGTAGTCGAAATCGACGATGAGCACGCGCCCACCGCGTTCAGCGACGAACGCGTGCGCCGCCAGCGCGACGTTGTTGAAGATGCAAAACCCCATCCCGCGCGTTGGTTCTGCATGATGGCCCGGGGGACGGACGAGCGCAAAGACGGGCCGGTTGTACGCCGTTGCAAGGTCAAGCGCAGCAATCGCTCCACCCGCGGCGCGCCGGGCCACCCCAAGTGACGAAGGATCGATGAAGGTGTCGCCCGTCGAGAGATACGCCACCCTTCGCATTCCGAGCGACTCGACATCGCGCTTTACCCGCTCGATATACGACTGCGGGTGCACGCGCAACAGCTCGGCATCCGTCGCGTCTCGCGCTGCAACGCGTTCTCCAAGATAACCGGCCGACTCCAAGGCGGCCGCTACGCGGGTCACGCGATCCGGCGATTCCGGATGCGCGACTCCACGCAAATGCTGCCCGAACGCGTCGTCGTAGACGACGAGCATCGATTTAATGCTTCGGGGTTGGTGACGGGTTGGGCGTGGGCTTGGCCTGATGCTTTCCGTTCGTTTTCGAAGGTTTGGGCGTTGCACGTGATGATGGCCGCGGCTCTAGCGCCGCGATCAACCGCTTCACGTCATTCGCCGCCGCCGAGTTCGGTTTCACGTAACCCAGGAAGCGCTGGTACGCACTCTTTGCTTTGCCGTTCTCGTTGTTCGCGGCGTAGGTCCGC
>JAFAXE010000135.1 GCA_019241305.1 Vulcanimicrobiota bacterium | reverse complement strand
CGGGCCGGCACGGCGTCCGTAACAGGAAAAGCACCATCGGCTCCTTCGGTTTGTCACCGAAGTGGTAGGCTCCCATGCTCACTGGGAAATCCAAGCCGACGTACGGGAAATAACTGCCGGGTGCGATGAATTGGAACACGCCCAGCTTCGCGAACGCCTCCCAGTTGCGTATGGCGACGCGTGTGTACACCAGCGGAACCTTGACACCATAGGAAAGCGCTTGCCGCTGCCTTTCCGGCAGTTCGGGAGCGATGTACGGCACCATCGTATTCCAGCACGCGAGAATAACGTGCCCCGCGGTCGCAGTTTCAAGCGCGCCATCCCGCACGTAGGCAACCTCGACCTCGTCTGCGCTTCCCGGATTCCCCTGGTGTCGCACGCGTACGGCCGTGCTGCGCAAGCGAATTCGGACGCCGTTTTCCGCCGCATCGAGTGTACGGTAACGGCACCGTGCGGTGACGATATCCTCCATCGTGCTTCCCGCAAGGCTCCCAGGCACGAGCGCGCGCACGAGGAGCCGCGCGACTGACGCGTTGCCATCGGGAAAATGAAAGATGTACGGATCTTTCCGTGGCTTCGCCCAGTGGCCAGGCCCGTCACCCAAATCCATCCCTTGAAATCCAGGGAACCGGTAGATGCCGTAGTCGTCGCCGCTTTCATAGACGTCGAGCGCGGGGACGGCGTCGATTCCAACGCCCCAAAAGTCGTGCGTCCACGTCTGCAAAAAGGGCAACGCACGAGCGTCCAGCCGGGCGATGCTTCTGAGGAAATCGCGGTAACTGGTGCGGGCGAGAAGGCGGCGCTTCTCTTCTGTGTTTCGGTCCGCTAGATAGTCGACGCGCTGGGTGAACAGTCGAATCAGTGAAGCGCGAAGGGATCCCTCAAACGGCGCCTCATCGAAGAACTGCTCCCACGGCCGTCCGCCGAAGCCGTGTACGAATCGCTCAACACCAAAGGTCTTTCGATCGAAGAAAACCCCATTGCCGAGGCCATGGTATGCATCGCGCTCGAAATACCGGTAGAAGCGCTGCGGCTCGACGCCGAGCTCATGCAGCAGGCCTTTCGCGACGTCGCTGTACTCTGAGGGTTGCTCGAGCGATTGCGTCCCTCCGTTGGCGAGCAGAAGGCGCCGGCGGACGCGAAACTCGTTTCGCTTTGCATGCCCACCAAAATCGTCCAGGTTGTCGATCACCAGCACGCGCGCTCGAGGGTGCTGTTTCTGCCAGAAATACGCGGCCGCGAGCCCGCTGATTCCCGCGCCCACCACGATGAGGTCGTACCGCTCTCCACTCCCGCGCGGCGCCGGTGCGGAGCGCCAAAACGTCCCATCGCGCAACCGATGCGCTATGGTGTACGCGGCGCTCGTTTGCCCAACCAGTCCCGTTTCGGCCGGTGGATATCCCTCCGCGCCGAACGCAGCGCCTGCTGACCGCACCGTCACCGCGGCTCCTACGCTCACGGCAACGCCGTCAAGGAAGTCACGGCGGGAAATGCGGCGTTCCATGCCGAGCTTGCGATCGTTCATGCCTGCACGAGAACGCCGTTACATCGCCTGAAATTCATCCAGCGCCTGTTCCAGCACCTGGAGAGCTTCCCTCAATTCCTCCTGCGTAATGACGAGCGGCGGCGCGATCAACAGAATGTTGTAGCGCCCGAAAACGTACACGCCCAAGTCCAACATCCGTCGCAACAAAACCGGGAGCGGGCCCATTGCAGGACCCTGCCATGGTGCGATGGGCTCTTTCGTCTTCCGGTCGCGCACGAGTTCGACGCCGAAGAACGCGCCGAGGCCGCGCACGTCGCCAACGACCGGTATGCGTTCGCGAATTCCATGTAAGCCAGCGTGCAGCCATCCTTCGATTTCGCGGGCACGCGCAAAGAGCGCCTCATCCTGATACGCGCGCAACGCGGCACGCCCGGCCGCCATCGCAAGGGGATGGCCGCTAAAGGTATGGCCCGTGGGAAACACGCGCTCATCGAATGCCTCCGCCAAGCCTTCTCGAAGGAGCACGCCTCCGAGCGGAACGTACGCCGAGGTCGCGCCCTTCGCGAAAGTGATGATATCGGGCGTAACGCCAAGCCGTTTTGCGGCGAACGCCTCGCCAGTCCGGCCAAACCCGGTCATGACCTCGTCGAAAACGAGCAGGATCCCGTGTCGCTCGCAGCGCTCGCGCACTCCGGCGAGATAGCCCTCCGGGTACACGCCCACGCCATTCGTTCCGACAATGGGTTCGAGCAGAACGGCGGCGATGCGGTTTGGGTCCTCGTACGTCAAAACGAGCTCGAGATGTTCGAGCGCACGCGCCGTTTCGGTCGCTGGATCTTCGGTCGAGAACGGGCTCCGGTACGGAAACGGTGCGACGAAATGCACCACGCCCGGCGGTCCCGGTTCGTTGGGCCAGCGGCGGTTCTCACCAGTGAGCGTACCGGCTCCCGGAGCCGAGCCGTGGAAGGAACGATACGCCGCCAAAACTTTCGTGCGTCCAGTGAGATGACGCGCAACCTTGACCGCGTCTTCATTCGCCTCGCCGCCGCCCGTTGTGAAAAACGTTCGCGCGCCTTCCTCCCACGGTGCTAGCGCAGAGAGCTCAGCGGCAAACTCGGCGCGCTCGTCGTTATAGAGTGCCGGCGACACATAACAAATACGCGCTGCTTGCCGCGCGATTGCCTCGATCAACGCGGGATGCGCATGGCCGAGGTTGACGGCGACGAGGCCCGATGAAAGATCGATGTAGCGTTTGCCATCCTCGTCGAAAAGTGCACTCCGTGAGCCGCGCACGATGACGGGGCGGTCGCTTGCGCCCTGGACCGACCACGGCGTAAGAACGTAGCGCGCGTGTTTGCTGCGGAGCGACGCTTCCGTCGCGGTCACGTTGTCGCCACAAGGGAGCCATCTCCCGGTTCTCGTAGCCGGTGCCGCATGGCGCGGTGGGCACTCGCATACCTCATCGCTCTTTGGTTCATCGCATGCGCGCTCTCTCCGGCCTGGGCGGGGACGACCGGGATCTTGCGCGGCCGTGTGACGGATTCCGTTTCGCGCGCGCCGCTTGCCGGCGTAGCGGTTTCCGTCGTTTCGCCATCGCAGGCGGCGCAGGCGGTCAGCGACGCTGCCGGTGGCTTCTCTTTCTTGTCGCTCGCTCCCGATACGTACGTCGTGAGCCTGACGAAGAGTGGCTACGATCTCGCGACGATCTCGGGGATCACGGTCGTCTCCGATCAGACGCAGAACCTCACGTTCGAACTTCGCAAGACGCTACGTACGATCGGACAAGTTCGAGCGCGCTCCACGAGCGACGTGGTGCGGCCGGGCGCAACGAGCGACGTGTATTCGATCAACGCTGCGACACAAAAGGCCGCATCGGCCGTGGGTGGACCTGGAGGCGTCGATTACGGCTATAGCGGCCTCGCGACGGTACCGGGCCTGTACATCTTGCAGGGGCAGCAGGGTTGGCAACAGCTCATCTCTGTGCGCGGCGGAGATCCGGGTAATGTCGCCGTGGAGTTAGATGGCATCCCGATGGCACGATCGTCGGACGGAGGAACGGCGAGTACGCTCTCGAGCCTCGGTCAACAGGAGTTGCAAGCGTACACGGGCGGCACGCCGGCTTCGGCCGACGCTAATGGACTGTCCGGATACATCAACCAAGTGATGCGGACGGGAACCTATCCCGGTTTCGCGACGGCCACGCTGGGACTGGGAAGCCCCGTCTTCTACAACAAAGGTTCGATCGAAATCGGCGGTGCGACGACCAACCGCGACTTCAGTTACTTTGTCGCGACCTCAGCCGTGAATCAGGACTACCGCTACTGCGGTCAAGACAACTGCGGCGGCAACCTTTCGCATTTCTTCGAGCCGCTGGCGATATCGGGAAGTACAGGTCCGAGCACACCGCTGGTACCGGTCTACAACGGCAGCGGGCCGGCGAACTTTTCGCCGGGCGTCGTCTATGCGCTTCAGAACACTGCCGACCGTGAGACCATTGCGAATTTTCACTTCGGCTTGCCTCACCGGCACAGCGATCTCAAGGACGATATTCAAGCGCTCTATGTCACCAGTGAAATCTTCGCGAAGTTTTACAGTTCGATCGGGGATCTCGGTGGCCTTTCCTATGTGACGAACGTTCTTGGGCGCCCGACCTACACAGACTACAACTATTATGCCGGTCAAGTGTACGCGCCGCCGGATCCGTCGCAGGTGAGGATGGCCTATTTCCCGAGCAGCCCGACGCAACGCCCCTTCGCGGCACCGCTTCCTCCCAACTTGCGCGAGGGAAACACCAACGGCGTCGCGGTGACCAAGCTGCAATACCAGCACAACTTTAACGCGAGTTCGTTCTTGCGCATCTTTGGCTACACGAACTACTCCAACTGGTTCATCAACGGCCCCGTGAGCGAGTTCTTCAACTACGGTGGCCAGATCGGGGATTTCGAGATTACCGAGCATGCTCACGGTTTCAAGGGCATCTACGAGAACGAACTCAGCCCGAAGCACCTGCTCGGCCTTACCGGCTCGTATCAATACCAGCGTAACACCACCATCAGCAGCAACGTCGAAGGTATCATCACGACGAATCTCGTTGATGCCCGCGGGAACTGCTACAACTTCGCGAGCGGCGGCTACGCGAGCTGTTTCGCACCGATATACAACTCGAGCGGAGTCGTAGATCCGGCCGGTGGGCTCAATCAGTACACGCAGTACGGCGCGACGCTCCCAGGCTTTCCGTCGACGCCGACGCTCGTTCCGGGCAATCCGCCTCACGGCTCACCGGCGGCCCGCAACCACGCACAGTGGCTGGTTACGAACAATGGGTTCTGGAGCGACCAATACGATGCGAACATTCCGACCACGTCGTCCGTCTCGTTGACGGATCAGTGGCGACCGAACGACCGGTTGACGTTCAATGCCGGCGTGCGCGCCGAGTGGTATCGGTACGACATCGCAGCCACCTCCGGTTCCGAGTGGCCCGCGCGTCCTTTCTGGTTTGCGGCGTTCAACCGAGAAAACTGCTACGCGGCCGGACAGCCGTTCACGACGCAACGAACGATCAATCCCCTCACCGGACAGCCGTCGCCGTGTCCTGCCGGCTCAGCCCCGACGAACCTTCAGAATACCCCGCCCTCGGTCGCTTCGTATAACGCGTTCCTTCCACGCCTGGGCTTTACGTATGCGCTCTCCCGCGATAGCGTGCTGCGGGGTTCATTCGGACGATACGCCGACGCGCCGTCATCCTCCGACGAAGCGGTGAACGCGCTGCAGCAAGATCTCCCCTCAAAGATGGTCACGTTTCTTCCCGCCGGCTTCACCACGCCGTTCCACAACGAACACCCTGCACTCGCCAGCAACTACGACCTTTCGCTCGAGCACCATCTGCACGACAGTGACTACTCCTTCAAGCTCACGCCATTCTACCGAACGACGCAGGATCAAATCGAAAGCATTCCGCTAGGTTTCCAGGGCGACGTGTTGGGGCTCAACGTCGGCTTTCAGCGGTCGTACGGCATCGAGTTCCTCTTGCAAAAAGGCGCCTTCGACCGCGACGGCCTTTCGTGGCAACTCAGCTACGCGTACACGAAGAGCTCGGTGCGCTACGCGAACGGCCCAACCGGAACGAACTTCGTCGATTCGCTGAACACCTACATTCAACATTACAACTCGTTTACGAGCGCCTGCGCCGGTGGAAATCGCTCGCTCTGTGGCACCTACGGTTCGAGCAATGCGAAGCCGTTTTTCGCAGGGAGCGGTTCATCCGGGCCCGTTACGGTCGCCAACCCATATTTTCATGACGCGCCCCAAGCCTTATTCGACCGGAACGGCGCATATTCGCCTTACACGATTCTTCCGAGCCCATTTCAAGGCGCAGTGGGATACGATACTCCGGACGTTCTGACGGCGCTGGTGAACTACCGCAAAGGGCGGCTAACGCTCACGCCGAGCCTGACGTATGCATCGGGCTCCTACTACGGTTCTCCGCTGGTGTGGCCGGGGTACGATCCCACGACGTGTACCGGCGTCATCTCGGGAACGACGCGCGCCAACACGCAGACCTGCTCGCAGGGTAGCATCCCGCTTTTCCTGCCCGACCCGTACACCGGGCACTTCGACGCGCAAGGAAGCCTTCGTGAACCATCGCGCCTGACGAGCAACTTACAGATCGGCTACGACATGAGCCGCCGCGTTTCGGTTTCCCTCGTGTTGACAAGCATCTTCGATCGCTGCTATCAACGCGGGTACGCTTGGGACAACGGAACAACGTGCGTTTACGGCCAGCTGCCGTCGAACCATTTGGCTCCGGTTGGAAACTTCTATCCCATCGACAAGGCGCCCGTGCAGTTGCGCTATCCGTACAGCAGCTGGCTCAATAACGAGTGGGTTGGCTACGTCGGCCAGCAGCTTCCCTTCACCGCGTTCCTCAACGTCACGTTCAAGCTCAAGTAACACATTCGCCAGCACCGCAACGTAAACGCTCGGTCATAAAGAGCGCGCCGAATTCCAGGTGTCATCCTGAGCGAAGTGGAGCTGAGCTTTTGCTCAGCGGAACGCTCAGTGAGCGCAGTCGAAGGACGCATAGCAAGAGCGGAGCGCTGACGGCGTCAACGCGGCGACCATGCGTAGAGCGCGGGCCACGCGATGTGGCCGTACATCCCCATCGGGTCGGGCGCATTCACGAATGGACCGGCGATACGCACCGGGCTACGGTCGCCCAGGCGGAGCGACCACAGCGTCGCGTCGCGGACGTATACCAGCCGTCCCTTCGTCGACCAAGCCGGTGCATAAATTCCGCGTCCCGCGGCGTCCAGCCGCTGCGCGTTGGAGCCATCCGCGTTCGCCGTCCACAGCTTGCGGCTTGCGACCCACGCCGCAAGTCCTTCGGGCGCTGAAAAGCCCCAGCCGTCGCCGAGATCGTTCGCACGCACGAATGCGACGCGACCATCTGCTGACCACGCCGGATCGAGCGAGACGCTACCCCGCTCGTTCAAGATTGACGCGCACCGCACGTCGACGGTGTCACAGCGCTCGAGCGCTTTTCCGTGCCACGCAATGCGCGGACCGCCGGCAACGAGGAGGACGCGACGGTGCGACGGATCCCACGCGAGCCAATCGTGATAGGGCAGCATCGTCGTCACGGTGCGCGGCCGGGCGGTTGCGTTTTGCGCTATCGGCAGCGTCATGAGCGGCAAGCCGTCCGCTGCGAGCGATGCTGAATGCATTGGGTCCAGCCAAAACAGCAACCCAGAGTTTCGCGACCATCCCGCCAGAATGATGCCGGCGCCGTGAGCGACATAGCGCTGCGCGGGTTTTCTGTCACGATGAGCGATGAAAAGCGCGTCGCTTCGGGCCACAGGGTCGCTATAGGGGAGCGTCTTAGCATACGCCCAAAGAGCGCCGTCCGGCGAAGCCGCCGCGTTGCACAGCGAGTTGGGGGGCGGACACGAAGGCGGCGCGCGATGCAAAACGGCGTCGCGCGGACGCACCGACCAGATGGCTTCGCCGCTTCGTAGGGACAGCGACGAACCATCCGCGGCCCAACGCATTTCGTCGACTGCGCTGGGCAACGGCACTTTCCGAACACGACCGCTTCGCGCATCGGCGAGGTAGAGGGCGCCGTGCCAGACCAGCGCCAAGCGTCCTCCCACGTCGCGTAGCGCTTGCATGTCGATGCGCGGGGCGCTCTTTGACGGCGCTGCAATCGCTTCGGAACCGACTGCGCTCGCAAAAAGCAGCAATATCGCAAAAATCATTGACAACGCGCGGGCCCGCATCGTGGCTGCTTTTCTCTTATCGAGCAGCCGACCCTGGGAAGATGCTGGGTAACGCGGCCGGTCGCGTAGACGTTTTCGTTCCCGGGAACTGTAACATCATCGCAACCGCCAGCATCGCCCGACCACGCTCCGAGATTCGTCCGGAAAGCATACCTTCGCCGCATCGGCGGGAGGCGCCGGTGGCGCTCATCACGCTCACCGTCATGCTCGGACTCATCATGGCGATCATCGATCTTTCGATCGTCAACGTCGCGCTGAACACGATGGCGGGGAACCTCGGCGCCTCACTCGACGAAATCTCGTGGGTCGCTACCGGGTATATCCTCGCAAACGTCATCATCATGCCGTTGAACGGCTACCTCACGGCGCTTTTTGGGCGAAAGCGCTTCTACGCCGGCTGCGTTGCGATTTTCACGATCACGTCGTTCTTGTGCGGAACCGCCACGACCGTCGGACAGCTTATTGTGTATCGCGTCCTCCAGGGAATCGGCGGCGGTGCCCTGCAGCCGACCGCGCAAGCCATTCTGTTCGAGTCGTATCCGCCCGAAAAGCGCGGTAGCGCGATGGCGATCTTCGGACTTGGGGCGATGGTCGGACCCGCCATCGGCCCGACGCTGGGTGGCTGGATCGTCGACAACTACAGCTGGCCGTTGATCTTCTTCATTAACGTCCCGATCGGAATCGTCGCGTTCATCATGACGCTCCTTTTTATCCGCGATCCCTCGTATATCAAGCGGCCGGAGCGCGGGGCCGACTGGATTGGCCTCGGAGCGATGGCGGTGGGTGTCGCATCCGTTCAGTACGTCCTCGAGCGTGGCCAGCGCGAGGACTGGTTCAGCTCCCCGGCGATCGTGATGCTGACCATCGCCGGCACGATCGCGCTCGCATTCTTTATCATTCGCGAATTACGCGATCCGCAGCCGTTCGTCGATCTGCGGGTTTTCAGGTCGCGTTCGTTCACGGCCGGGTGCGTGGTCGGTGTGGTCAGCGGGTTTGGGTTGTTCGGACTCAACCTGATGCTGCCGCTCTTTTTTCAAAACGTGCTCCGTTTCGACGCGTGGCAAACGGGACTCGCTCTCCTCCCGGGCGCAATTGCGACGGCGATCAGTATGCCGCTCGCCGCGCGTTTCGGTCACTTCATCCAACCGCGCATCTCGGTCATCATCGGCTTGTCGGTCTTCGCGGCGGGAGCATGGATGATGGGTGGTCTGAATCAAAATGCGGGCTATTGGGACGTCTTCTGGCCACGGGCGATCCAGGGTTTTGCGCTGGGCTTTTTGTTCGTCCCGCTCTCAACGTCCGCGCTGGCCGAGATCTCCCGCGGCATGATGGCAAATGCGACGGGGATCTACACGCTCGTTCGGCAATTGGGCGGCAGCCTTGGCATCGCGTTGTTGCAGCTCATCGAGACGCGGCGCGAGGATGCTGCACAGCAGGCATTGGCCGCCAACGTCACGCTCGCCAATCCCGCCGTCGCTCAGTTCCTCCACGGAGCTGCGGATCGAGCTCAGGCGCTCGGGCAGTTGGCCGCCCTGGTAGCACAAAACGCGATGGTGGTCGCCTACAACGACACCTTTCGCATCACGGCGATCATCTTTTTGCTCTCCGTCCCAACCACGCTATTGATGCGCGGCGGCCCCGTCAAAAACGAAGAGCAGCCACCCCTGCCCGAATAAAACGATCGGAACGGCAGTTGGGGCGCTTGCCTGGGTCGGCGCTTTCGTTTACACTGGAGCGCAAAGGGCTGTCGATTGGGCAGCCTCCACAGGAGAAGAGCGACGATGATTCCACTGCCTCGCCGGCTCACGGCGGAGTTTTTCGGCACGTTCTGGCTCGTGTTTGGTGGTTGCGGAAGCGCGGTGTTGGCCGCGGCCATACCAAACCTCGGTATTGGCTTCGCGGGCGTAGCCCTCGCCTTCGGCCTCACAGTACTGACGGGGGCGTACGCGTTCGGCCACGTCTCCGGCGCGCATTTCAATCCGGCTGTTACCGTCGGACTGTGGACGGGCAAACGGTTTCCGGCCCGAGACGTCCTTCCGTACATCATCGTGCAAGTCGTTGCGGCGATCGTCGCCGCGGCCATTCTGTACCTCATCGCGAGCGGGAAAGCGGGATTCACAACGGCGAACGGCTTCGCGAGTAACGGCTACGGCGATCGTTCTCCGGGCGGATACCCGCTCTTGTCCGCGCTCGTCAGCGAACTCGTGCTGACCTTCATGTTCGTCCTGGTCATTCTCGGCTCGACCGATCGCCGCGCGCCGGGCGGTTTCGCGCCGATTGCGATCGGACTCGCGCTGACGGTCATCCACCTCATCAGCATTCCGGTCACGAACACCTCGGTGAACCCAGCGCGCAGCACGGGACCAGCGCTATTCGTCGGAAGTCCTGCCCTTGCGCAGCTGTGGTTGTTCTGGATCGCTCCGCTCATCGGAGGCGCGGTAGCAGGTTTCGTGTATCCGCTCATCACGGGCGAGACACTGCCGACGCTGGAGAAGCCGGCGATCGCCGCCGAACACGGCTAGCCCTTTTATCGGACGAGGCCGCGCAGGATTTTCCCTTCGGTCGAGAGATACGCCGTTCGGTCATCGAACCGCGGTGTTTGGGTGAACGTCAAATAGAGATACTTCATGTTCTCGGCGAACCAATACCCCGGAGTGAGGTCTCCGCGTTTCATCGGACGCGGCCGTACATCGAGAATCACGGTGTAACCGCCGGAAACACGGCAGTGCGTCCGCTGTGCGGTAAAGTAGGCATAAGCCGCCTGCCGGTAGCGCTCGTCGTGGGTGAGACGCCACAAGTCGAATGCGGAGTTGGCATACTCCGGCCGCAACCAGTGCCGGCCGTCGGTAATGGAGCCCGTGGCGTAGTCGATCTCCTCCGGAATGAGTGCGTAGCGGTCAGAGATGCCTCGCCACGTCTGAAAGTACTTCGCCCCAGTCTCGCGGTTGCCACCCTTTGCGAGAAGGCCGGCATAAAATGCCGCGAGTTCGGATTGCACCTGACCGGCCGGCTCGCCGGTGCGCATGTCGACTTGCCGAAACCACAGCGACCCCTTCACTTTGTCGATCTGATGCGCAAGCATCGCCTTCGTCAGCACACGATACCATTCCAACAGTTGCGGATCGCTAAAGAGCCGGTAACCACCCCATAAATACTCGTAAAAAGAGTCTGCTGGCGGGTTCGGCGCGACGGAGACATTGCCGAGCCACGTGCCCCGCTCTACGTCGAAGTCGGTCCCCAACAGATCGAGCGAAGAACGCCGGTCGATCACGGCGCGATACGCCTTCATGGACGCCGCGCGATACGAAGCTACCCCAGTTAGGCGCGAAAGCTCACCGAACTCGAGGAGATTCGAGGCGATTTCAGCGAGGTTCGAGTGCGCTTCCCGCACCGCACCGCTTCGCAAGTTGACATAGCGATACGGCGCTCCCGTTGGCGATTTCATAAACGCCGGTAACAGCCGGTCACCGAGATCTTTTGCGCGGTCGAGCATGAAACGCTCACCAGTCGCGGCATAGCCGGCGAGCAAACCGCCTACCATGCGGATGATCGCCTCGAAAACTTGTACCTCACCGTCGACGTCGAACGTGAGGTTATCTCGCAGCCAACTGACCGCGGCTGTCAGCTCATCGTCGAGACCCATAACATATAACGTGTCGAGCGCCTCGATGATGCTCAGCCCAAAGCTGTGCCCCGGCACGAAAAATTCATGGGCGCCGCCGGAGACCGGCAAGACCTCGTCTCGACCCCAGGCGACGCGCCTGTACCCCCGCCAGCCATGAAGAAATTCGTCCCGAATCTCCGCAGCGACACGCCCGGGTGGCGGCTTTGCGGGGATGCTTTGTGCGCCAGCGCCCGGGACTGCACGGAAAACAGGCGCGCACAACGCCGCACTGAGCGTGCTCACGAATTGTTTACGGGTGACGCGGCGCACCGCTGCATCCATAGGAACGACGTTCGCTGCGTGGCCGGCGGAGTGATTCTACAAAATTGCTTGAGGGAAGAAACGCCACACGATGAGCATCCATGCGCCCGCGATGGTCGAATAGGTGATCAGCGCCAACTTCCACCACGACGCGCGGTGGGCGACGGCGAGGGCGATAAGGGCGAACAGAAAGGGCTCGAAGTCGAGCGCATGTCTCGTCCCGAGCTGCATTCCCCCAATATCGTAGTACGCGAGCGACGGTACGGCGGTGACGGCGAAAAGCAGCCACAGCCATGCGGTTTCCCTGCGGCGCGGGGCGGCGAGGGCCACCAGCAATGCGGGGCACAGGTACGTCAGCGAGGTTCCGAAGCGCTGTGGCGCAACCCACGGAAACCGGCCGAGCAGGTTCGGCGGCGTGGTAAAGAAGAGATGCAGTTGCATCGGCACGTGACGGAGCGACATGATGGGATCGGTGCCGATAGAGCGCGGATCCATGACGTGATACCAAATCGTGTACCCGGCGTCGAACGGCGTTCCCCAACGGGCCATGTTGTACCATACCCACACACCGAATGCCGGGAGAAAAACGGTGGCAAAGCCGAACAGCCGTCGTCGCAACAGCACGTGATCCGAAGGCGTTGAAGCGGCCATGAGCCATCCGAAATAGACGGGAATCGCCAGCAGAAGCGGATAGCGCGAGAATCCGGCGGCGATGGAGCACAGCGCCACGATCCAGCTTCGGCGCCGGCCAAACATCTCGGCAAGACACCAAATGGAAAAGCACGCCGCGCAGACGTGAGCCAGCAACCAGACGTCCCCCGTGATTCCGCAATACAGAACATCGGTCCCTATGAAAACGAAAACCGTCAACAGCGCCGCTAACCGCGCCTCCGCACCCGCACGTCGCGCTAACGCCCAACCTCCGCCGCACGCTAGCGCCGCAACGACGGCAGAGACGAGCGTCTCATTGGCATTCGTCCCGGCAAACGCAACGAAAGGGAGCAACAAGAGCCCTGGAAGCGGTGCTTCGACCACATACGCGCGTCCGTGATAGGGAACGGCGTCGATCCAGTCGCCGGGGAAATGAATCCACAGATGCCCGTGCAGCCAGGCATCCGTGAGCCAGACGTAGTTGTCGAAGATCGTCGGACGAAGTCCGCTGAGAATCCATTCAGCGGCGAAGGCCACCGCGGCAACGAGCAGGGGCGTCCAGGTACGGCTCATGGCGTCCACGACGCCACATGACTATTTCTTCGCGGTCGTCTTCTTCCGCACTCCGACGGTCTTCTTGGGGCCCTTACGGGTACGCGCGTTGGTCTTGGTGCGCTGGCCACGTACCGGAAGGCCGCGGCGATGACGACCCCCGCGATAGCAGCCGATGTCGACCAAGCGCTTGACGTTCGCGGCGACTTCACGCCGTAGATCACCCTCGACCTTGACGCGCCCGTCGATCGCATCGCGCAGCTTCTTCTCATCGGCTTCCGAGAGGTTCTTGACGCGCATGTTTGGGTCGACACCCGTCTGCTCCAGGATCTTCTGCGCCGTCGGGAGCCCGATCCCAAAGATATAGGTCAGCGCAACTTCAATCCGTTTTTCGCGCGGAAGATCGATGCCGGAAATACGAGCCATTGGTATGCTACCTTATCCCTGAACCTGTTTGTGCTTGGGGTTGCTTGTGCAAATCACGCGGACCTTGCCGTGCCGCCGTATGATGATGCACTTTTCGCAGATGCGCTTGACGGAGGGTCTGACCTTCATGATCTTGGTGCTTTCAACGGTTGCTGGTGACGAGTTGTCCGCTATTTATATCGGTAGGTGATGCGGCCGTGAGTGAGGTCGTACGGAGAAAGTTCGACGAGGACGCGGTCACCGGGAAGGATGCGGATAAAGTTCATTCTGATCTTCCCGCTGACGTGGGCGAGAACGCGATGGCCGTTCGCGAGCTCGACGCGGAACATCGCGTTGGGAAGAGGCTCGACGATGGTCCCTTCCACTTCGATCGCCTCCTCCTTTGGGGAAGCGGTCTCGGGACGGTCCCGGTCCCTTTTTTTGCGCTCCGGCCGTTGTCCGCCGCGCCGTTTACGTGCCACCGGTCAGGCCGCCATTTCTTCTTTAGGACGGTAGTGTGAGACGTCGGCATGCTCCAGAATGTCGCGGAGGGTCAAAATCCTGGGGCCATCCTGAGTGAGCGCCACGGTGTGCTCGAAGTGCGCTGAGAGTTTACCATCCGCCGTCACGACTGTCCAGCCGTCCTCGAGCATCTCGACCTCGAAGGTTCCCTGCGAGATCATCGGCTCGATGGCGAGGCACAGCCCCGGGCGCAGCACGACGCCGTCTCCCGCGCGACCGAAATTCGGTACCTGCGGGTCCTCGTGCATTTTCTGACCAATTCCATGTCCGACGAGCGCGCGCACCACGCCGTAGCCGTGTCGTTCCGCGTGTTGCTGCACCGCATGCCCGATATCGGAGAGGCGGTGGCCGCGTTGCATTTGCGCGATGCCGAGCATCAGGCATTCTTGCGTGACGCGTATCAAGCGAATTGCGCCGCTGCTCACGGTCCCCACGGGGACGGTCACGGCCGAGTCGCTCACGTATCCCTCGAATGTGGTCCCGATATCGATCGACAGCAGATCGCCTTCGCGCAGAACGCGGTCGCCCGGGATACCGTGCACGACGACGTCGTTAATAGATGCGCAGATCGAAGCCGGAAAGCCGTTGTAACCCTTGAAGGTCGGCTCACCACCTTGTTCTCGTATCGAACGCTCGGCGAGGCGGTCCAAATCGCCCGTCGTCATGCCGGGGCGCACCGCACGAATCAGCATTCCCAAGGTTCGCGCCGTGATTTTTCCGCCACGACGCATAATCTCGATTTCCCGGCCCGACTTGATCGTAATCATGCGCGTCGTTCGCCAGTGCGCCTGTGCAGCACGCGTTCGATTTCGGCGGAGACAACATCGACGGGCTGCGTCGCATCGACCGAATACAGGCGGCCTTGACCGCGATAGTAGGCGACCAGCGGTTCCGTCTGTTCCCGGTACACGACGAGCCGCTTTCGGATCGTCTCGGCAGTATCGTCGTCGCGCTGGATCAGCGGACCGCCGTCCTCGTCATCGATTCCGGCGACGCGCGGCGGCGCAAAGCGCTCGTGGTATACGCGACCCGTGCGCGGATTCGTCCACCGCCCTTCCAGCCGTTCTTGTATCAAACTCAAATCGATGTCAAACAGCACGGCGATTGCGGGGCGTCGTCCTTTGCGTGCCAGCAACGCGTCGAGCGCCACGGCCTGAGGGACAGTGCGTGGAAAACCATCGAGCAACACGCCGCCGTTCGTGCGGTCGAGTTCGCCTTCCATCATCTCGATGATGAGCGCATCCGGGACGAGTTCGCCACGATCCATATAGTCTTGCGCCGCGCGTCCGAGTGGCGTCCCGGCGGTCCGGTGCTCGCGCAACAGATCACCGGTCGAGAACTGCACCAGCCCTTCGAGCCGCTCTAGGCGTTGCGCTTGCGTCCCTTTTCCGGCTCCGGGCGGTCCGAGAAAAACTACGTCCATGTGAACCGAGGCTCGACGGGGCTGTCGCATGACCGCTTGGAGCGTCACCGCTTGATGAAGCCCTTGTAGTCGCGCATCGCAAGGCGCGCCTCAATCTGCGTCATCGTATCGAGTGCGACGCCCACGACGATCAGCAACGACGTTGAACCGAGATAGAACGTCGTGATGCCGAGGCCGCGCTGCAACGTTGAAGGCAGCACCGCAAGCAGGCCGAGGTAGACGGCGGAGACGGCCGTGAGCCGGAGGAGGATGCGGTTGAGATAGTCGACGGTCGGCTGCCCCGGCCGAATCCCTGGAATGAACGAGCCACTCTTTTTCAGGTTGTCCGAGATGTCGCGCGTATTCACGACGACGTTCGTGTAGAAGAACGTGAACACGACGACGAGCAAAAAGTACGCGAGGTTGTAAAGGAAGGTATTCGGACTGAAGTAGGTCTGTAAGAAGAGGGCGATGTCGGCGCCGCTTGGGACCGTGAGAGGCCCAAGATGCGCGTGCACGGGGGGCGCCCCGCTGACGTGGAACCAAGACAGCGCCTGTTGCGGCAAGAGCAGGATCGAGATCGCGAAGATGATCGAGATCACGCCGGCGCTGTTGAGCCGGAACGGAATGTACGAGGAACGGCCGGCGAACATTTTGCGGCCGACGACGCGGCGGGCCTGTTGGACCGGAATCCGCCGCTGACCCTGGGTCATGAAAATGATCGAGATGATCGTGATCAGCGCAATCGCGATGAACAAGAACAATCCAAAATAGTTGATGCCGGACTTCTGCCCTAGCTGCACCGTCTGCGACACGTAGGTGGGATATCGCAAGATGATGCCGATGAAGATGATCAGCGAAACGCCGTTTCCTATTCCCTTGTCGGTGATCTGCTCGCCGAGCCACATCAGGAAGAGCGTGCCGGAGACCATGGCGATGATGGCATAGAGCAAGAACCAAATGGAGGTGTCGTAGAAAACGCCCGAGTTTCGCATCGAGACCGACATCGTGGTCGCTTGTATCACGGCGAGCAGGATGGTGAGCCAGCGCGTGTAGCGGCTGATCTGCTTGCGACCTTCCTCGCCGCCCTTCTTCGCCATTTCCTCGAGCTGCGGGAGCACGACGGTCATCAACTGCATGATGATGGAGGCGTTGATGTAGGGCGTGATCCCCATAGCGATGACGGAGAGGCGCTGCAGTGCGCCGCCGGACAAGAAGCCCAAAAAGTTATAAAATGTGCCGGATTGCAGCAGCTGCTGCCAGGCTCGCACGTTCACGTTCGGGATCTGAATGTGAATCATGAGGACGAACACCGCGAAGGCGCCCAGCACGAATCCGATCCGCTTGCGGATATCGGGGACCAACAGGGCTTGACGCAGGTTCGCGAGCACGGTCTTTAGTCGCCGGCTCCGGAGCCGGAGGCCGGTTCTTCTTCGCCTAACTGCGCGCCAGCCGCGACGAGCGCCTCACGCGCACTCGCCGAGAAAACGACGTCGCGGAAACGCAAGCCGGAAGGAAGCGTCCCCGCACTACTGCCCGAACTGCGCGAGGGCTTCGTGCCACCCAAGATTTTGACGCCATCCAACTCTTTGGTGACCAGTCCCGCGGCGCGCAGCGTGAGCGGATTGACTTCGACGTCGGTTTCCCACGAGTAGAGAGCGGAAAGATTGAGGACCGCGTAGCGGCTCCGAAAATGGCCGATGTCGCGGGCCTTCTGCGAATAACCGCGCCGGTGCGGGAGGCGCCGCGCCCATGGTGTCTGGCCGCCTTCAAATGCCGGTCCTTTGCCACCGCCGGAACGGACGGTCTGTCCCTTGCCGCCTTCGCCGCCGGTCTTCACCATTCCAGAGCCGTGGCCTCGACCGATTCGGACGCGCTTCGGCCGCGCGCCCTTGTTCTCACGCAGCGTCGCTAAACTCAAAGCCGTTTTCTGTTCGTCTTCCATCGTCGTCCCTATGCAAACACTTCCGCGACGGTCCGATCGCGCTGCTTCGCGACTTGTTCCGCCGTGCGTAACGATCGCAGTCCCTCGATGGTCGCAAGCACGACGTTGATCGGATTGGAGCTTCCGAGCGACTTCGTGAGAATGTCGTGGATGCCGGCCAACTCCAGCACCGCGCGCATCGGCCCACCGGCGATCACGCCGGTTCCCGGTGCGGCTGGCTTCATGAAGACTTTGCCGGCACCGACCTGCATATGCACTTCGTGCGGAATCGTGCGGTCGACCATCGGCACCGCAATGAGCGATTTGCGCGCTTGTTCCACGCCCTTGCGAATCGCCTCGGGCACCTCACCCGCCTTTCCGATCGCGAACCCAACGCGGCCTTTACGGTCGCCGACGACGACGAGCGCGCTGAAGCTAAAGCGTTTTCCGCCTTTGACGACCTTCGCCACGCGGTTCACGCGTACGACCGTCTCCTCGAGACCGCTTCCGTCGCGGTCGCGACCACCTCGATACTGCATCAGAACTGTAACCCCGCTTCACGCGCCGCATCGGCGAGCGCGCGCACCCGTCCGTGGTACTGATAGCCGCCCCGATCGAAGACGACTTCCGTGATGCCGGCAGCCTTGGCTTTTTCGGCGATTGCGCTTCCAACCGCCTTGGGTGCTTCCATGTTCGTCTTCGAATTCAAGTCGCCGATTGACTTCTCCATCGTGGATGCCGCCGCCAGCGTGCGTCCGCG
>JAFAXE010000008.1 GCA_019241305.1 Vulcanimicrobiota bacterium | reverse complement strand
CGTCGCCGTTACGGCGAGCGTCAATGCTATTACGAGGCAGCATCGCTTCATTAATGGACAAACGCTGCGGTGATCTAAAGCGTGACCGGTTTTGCTTTGTTCGCGTCCTTCGACTGCGCTCGCTCAGCGAAGCTGAGTTCGCTCCGCTCAGGATGACACGCTTTGCTAGCGTTTTGCATGTTGGGCGTCCTTCGACTGCGCTCGCTCAGCGAAGCTGAGTTCGCTCCGCTCAGGATGACACGTCAGCCGCACTTCGTGCCTTCGCTCAACATAACACTGTGGGTGCGCCGCTTCCCTTAGACGGCGAAGCTCCTCGTGTTACGTGGGGATGGGTTGCGGTTGTTCGGGCGCGGGTAGGGCGCGGCCGTCGTCGGAAATTTCGCCTTCGAGGCGCGCGAGGCGGAGACGTTTCTGCAGGCGCTTTTGTGCAGCGCGGTCGACGCGCGACATGATCCAAACGTAGACGACGGGCACGAGGAAGAGCGTCAGGAACAGCGAGCTCGTCAGGCCGCCGATGATGACGGTGCCCATCGACTTGCGGAACTCAGCGCCTTCGGTGATTCCGAGGGCGAGCGGCATCATGCCGGCGATCATGGCGACCGTCGTCATCACGATTGGGCGAAAGCGAATCGTCGCCGATTCGCGGATCGCGTCGAGCAGCGCCATGCCCCGGCCGCGCAGCGTGTTCGCGTAATCGACAAGAAGGATACCATTCTTTGCGACCAGGCCCACAAGCATCACGAGACCGAGCATGGAGAACAGGTTGAGCGACTGACCTTGGAACGTCCGTACGCCAGGGAACAGTCCGTGCAGCACGTTCAAAACCGCGAGAATACCGAACGCACCGACGAGCGCAACCGGAACGCTGAACATGATGACCAGCGGTGCGAGGTACGCACGGTAGAGCACCACCAGTAACATATAAATCAGGAGCAGCGAGGTCAGCAGGGCGAGGCCGAGCTTCGTGACGGCGTCGCCGAAGAGCCCGGCGTCGCTATCGCTTGAGGTCGTTGCCGTCACACCGGCCGGAACGAATCCCGGCTTCGCCAGTTGCTCGTTGACCTTTTCGGTGACGAGCCCAATCGGAGCGCCGTTCGCGGCGTTGGCGTACACGCGCACGATGCGCTGACGGTTCTGCCGTTCGATGATCGGCGGCTCACTCGTCCAGACGAACGACGCGACGCTCGTGAGTGGAACGAGGCTTCCATCGGCAGCGCGCACTTGCAGATTCTGGATCGTCGCGAGATCGCTACGGTACGGCTGCGGAAGGCGCAGAATGGTGTAGACCAGCCCTTCCGGCATGCGCACCTTTGTCGAGATCAGTCCGCCGACTGCGGCGCGTGCGGTGCTCGCGACGTCCTGCGGCGAAACCCCCAACTGCGACGCCATGTCGCGGTTGATCCGGATTTCCAGGCGCGGACCGGCAACGCTGTTGCTCGTCTCAACGTCTTGCGCTGAGGGGTTCTTCGCGATGAAGGCGCCGAGCTTGGCGGCAAAGGCGTCACGCTGAGCGGCGGGACCGGTAACGGTATACGTAATCGGCGGCGCGCCGGCGTTTTGCGCGCCCGCAGCGCTGATGTGTGCACCTGGTGCGAGATAGCCAAGCTTCTCCGCCGCAGCGACGACGTTGTGCTCCTGGTGGCGTTGATTATCGTACAGCTCCGCCCGGATTTCGGCCATCTGGCCGCCGATCACGTCGCTGAAGCCGTTACTTCCGCGTCCGACCGTGGCCGAAACCGTGCGGACGCCCTTCATCTTCTGGAGCGCCTTGGTGATTCGCTCTGCGGCGACCGCGGTGACCGTAATCGGCGTACCGGCGGGGTACTGCACGGTCACAACCGCTTCGCCCCACTCGGTATACGGCTGGAATTCACCCGGAATGATCGTCGGCAGATTGACGCCGGGAAGCATCGGAACGATCAACAGGCCGATCGCAAACGCCACCATTGCGAACGACCCGAAGAACACGAGGTACGGGTGACGGAGCGCACGCGGAAGCGTGTAATCGTGATAGCCAACCTTGATCCACTCGAAGTGACGCTGGAACGTATTGACCGTCACCACATACGCATTGCGCAACGGCACACGGATCAACTGTAGCAACCAGCCGAAGAAGGTTCGCCTTGGTTGAAGTTTCGCACGGGTGAGGGGACGGGGCTTTCGCGCCAGCGCCCACCTCGCCGCCAGAAGCGGCGTGAGCGTGAACGAGACGAGGAGTGAGAACAGCGTCGCACACACGACGACGAGCCCGAACTCCTTCATGTACTGGCCGATGATGCCCGACATGAACGCGATGGGCGCAAAGACGACGACGTCGACGAGCGTGATCGCAACGGCGGCGCCCCCGATTTCCGAGCGTCCGACGATGGCGGCTTCTTCTGCACCCTTACCCATCTCGCGGTGACGGGTGATGTTTTCGATGACGACGATGGAGTCGTCGACGAGGATACCGATCGTGAGCGAGAGGCCCATAAGCGAGAGCACGTCGATCGTGAAGCCCAGCATCCACGAGACGAAGAACGTCGCGAGCAGTGAGGACGGAATCGCTACCATCACGACGAGCGCGCTGCGCCACACGTGCAGGAAAAGCAACAGCACGATCGCGGTGAGCACGATGCCCTCGCCCAGGTTTTGCAGCACCCCATTGATGGACTGCATCGTGAACTCGTTGTCGGCGCCGACCTCGGAGAAGTGGAGCGCGGGATATCTCTTGGCCAAATCCTTGAATTCGGCGCGTACTGCTTTCGTGGTGCGAACCGTATCGCTATCGGAGTCGCGCGAGACGAACGCAATGATGGAATCGCGGTTGTCGACGGTCGAGATGAGGCGGTGATCCTCGTACCCGTCGAGGACCTGGGCGACGTCGCCGACGTGGACCTGACTCGTCGTGATTCCCGGAGACGTGAGCGTCAGGCGCGCTAACTGCGAGGCGTCGGTGATGTCGGCGCGGACGCCGATCGTCGATTCTTGCGTCGGTTGATCGAGACGGCCGCCCGGCATACTGACGTTGCCGTTGGCAACGGCGCTGTTCACGTCGAGCATCGTCAGCCGCATGGCGAACAGCTTGCCAGGATCCGGTTCTACATAGAACTGACGCGGATAGTCGCCGGCGATCTGGACGTTGCCGACACCCTTCACACCTTTGAGATCCGGCTCGATCTCATTGACGACGATGTTCGAAAGCTGGGTCGGTTTGACGCCTTTGGCCGTAATGGCTTCGATCAGGATGGGCTGCGCGGTAACGTCGACCTTGTCGATGACGGGCGGGTCAAGGTCTGACGGAAGCGTCGCGCGCGCGGCGTTGACGGCTTGCGTGACGTCATTGGCGGCGCTATCGACGTTCGTGCCGAGCTTGAACTGAACGGCGATCGACGCGGAGCCGTCAACCGCGGTCGCATTGACCTTCTCGAGGTGCCGGATCGTCTGGATCTGATCTTCGATCGGGCGAATGATGAGACGCTCGATCTCTTCCGGGCTGGCGCCCGGATAGTTCGCCTGGACGGTGACAACCGGGAAGTTGACGTTCGGGATGATGTTCTTGCCCATCGAGGCATAGCCGATCGCCCCGAACAGCCCGATGGCCAGGAAGAACAGCGTAACAATCGTCGGCTGCCTGACGGCAAAGCGCGTCAACCACATACTACGGTAGATACTCGAAAGGCAAGGTCGATGTTCCGTTCGGACCCAATCGCCCGTGCGTTCTTGGCGCTTCCCGATGACTCCGTTTCCCTGAGCGCTCTTGGCAAGGATTTTCGGCCCGAAACCCGGCGCGGCGGCAAAGCGTACCAACATTGCGTCGCTCGCCGGTGTCGAGCCGCGGACCGAGGGACGCCTGCGGTCTCGCAGAACGGACGGGACGGATGCTCAAGTGGTTCCTACGGGCGCTTATCGCACTCGTGCTTTTGGTCATTCTCGCCGCGGCCGTGGTGTATGCCATGAGCCAGCGGCGCCTCACGCAACGGGTTACCGTGCCGCAGGAAGCGCTGAGCGTTCACCTGGCGGGCGGTGACGTGCGGCGCGGCGCGCACTTCGCGACGGCGATCGCAGAATGCATGAACTGCCACGGCTCCAATGCTGGGGGCCGGCTGTTCGTCAACGACGGTGCGCTCGGAACCTATTACGCGCCGAACCTTACGCGCGGCCCTGGCGGAGCGGCGGCGACCTTTACCGATGCGGACTGGGAGCGGGCGCTGCGCTTCGGGGCGGCGCCCGATGGCCGGCCGCTGCTCATCATGCCGTCGCGCGACTTCGCGGAACTGAGCGAGCGCGACTTCGCCGATATCGTGGCCTATATTCGGAGCTTGCCTCCGGTGACGAACACGACGCCGCCGCCGCACGTTGGCCCGGTGGGCCGTTTCTTGTTCGCAATCGGCCAATTGCGCGTTGGGGCTGAAGAAATTCATCGCGATGCACCCGTGCCGTCGACCGTGCAGGCGTCGGTTTCCGTAGCATACGGCCGCTACTTGGCGCGCATCGGCGGCTGCATGGATTGTCACGGTGCGCACCTTTCGGGTGGGCACCTCGAGGGCGCGCCGAGCGATCCGCCGGCGCAGAACCTGACTCGCGGCGGCGACCTTGGACACTGGAGCTTCGAACAATTCACGCGCACGCTGCGGACGGGGCGCCGACCCGACGGCTCGTCGCTCGCGAGTTTTATGCCATGGCCACAAGTCGGTCAAATGAACGACGATGAGCTACGCGCGATTTTCTTGTTCCTGAAGTCCGTTCCGCCGAGGCAAAGCGGTACGGGCTAACAACGCGACAACCCAAAAGCTCTTCATGCATCTACCTTTTCTTCCGGGGGAACCTCAAGCGCGAAATACTCAGTAGGTGAACTGCTGGAGTTGATTGATATTTGGGCCGTTGACCCAACCGGTACGCGTGCTGGGATTGACGGCCACTCTGACGGGAATGACGGTCGAAGTATTTGAGAAGTTGAAGCCTGTAATCGCTTCAACCATGTTGCCTTTTTCATCGTAGACAACGATGGCGCTC
>JAFAXE010000205.1 GCA_019241305.1 Vulcanimicrobiota bacterium | reverse complement strand
TGCGCGTCCGTGTTCGCCATTGCGGGGGCGGTTGCGTATGCCGCGGTCCATGCTCGGCCGTTAAATGCCTACGCGCTCGTGCCCGGCGCCGAGATTCCCTTCGTTCAGAAGACTTTGCATGATTCGAACTTTGCCGCGAGTCCATCGTTTGCTCCGACGATGTCGGCCGTCATCATCACCAAGAACATTCAAGTGGCAGCCATGGCGTTCGCCGGCGGGATGACGCTTGGCGTTTTGACCATTTGGGCTATACTCAATAATGGGCTGGCCATCGGAGCGCTGGGCGCACTGTTCGCTGCCAAGGGATTCGGGCTGGATTTCTTGGCGACGATCGCGCCGCACGGCGTCATCGAAATCACCGCAATTCAAATCGCCGGCGCCGCCGGGCTGTTGTTGGCAGCGGGCATTCTTGCTCCGGGCCCCCTCCGGCGCACTGACGCGCTCAAGGTCAACGCGCGCCGCGCACTCACCTTGCTCGTTGGCGTGGCGTGTCTTCTCGTCGTCGCAGGAACGATCGAAGGCTTTTTCTCGCCGCTTCGCACGCCGGTCTCGGTTCGTCTCGCGGCGGGCGCATTCACAGCAGTCGCGCTCGGAACCTATTTCATAGGAGGCTTCTGGCTTTCACGTCGAGATAGGCATCGAGTAGCGCAACGGTAAGCCGCTGAGCCGCCGCGTCGACGACGATGACGCCCCGCGCCTGTAGCGCCGCGATCGCGCTCTGGCGTTCTTCTTCGAGCCGGACCGCCGTCGCAAAACGATAGGCCGATGGAATGTCATGCGGCTCTTGTGAAACCGCGTCGCTGATTGAGGCGTCGTTCATGAAGATGCACATCACCAAATGTCGTCCGGACAGCACGGCGATACTTCCAAGAATCGCTTGGGATGCAGCCGGATCGAACAGGTCGGTGAAGATGACTACGAGACTGCGTTTCGCATAACGGCGCCGCACGTGAGCCGCAAAGGCTTCGTAGTCTGGCTCTTCCATCCGAGGTTGCAGGTCATAGACTGCGCGCACGAGCGCCGCATGGTGTGAGAGTCCCCGGTGCGGTGGAACTTCGCGGAGCGTACGGCCGGCGAAAGCTACGAGGCCGACGTTGTCACCTGCAATTTGCGCAACGCGCGCGACGGAAAGTCCGGCCGACAGCGCGTAGTCGAATTTGCGGCGCCGCCCGATCCGTGGGGTCATCAGACGACCGGCGTCGAGCCCGATGAGGAGATTTTGACTGCGCTCGACATCGTACTGGGCAACCATCAGGCGGCCGCGCCGCGCAGTGGCCTTCCAGTCGATGGTACGGAAGGCGTCGCCTGCAGCGTATTCCCGCAGGCTTTCGAACTCCGTGCCTGCGCCGCGCAGCCGGAGCTTGCGAAGGCCGGTTTCGAGCAGCGTGCTGCGACGCGCGAGGGTCCCGTATCCTTCGACCGCGCTGAAGTCGGGGTACACATGAATCTCCAGCGGCGCGCATGAAAAGAAGCGCCGCTCGAGCATGCCGACGTCGTTGCGCACGCGCGCGTACACCGCAGAAAATCTCGCTGGTCCACGTTCATATGCAACGAAGCGGTTCGTGAACGTCAGCACGGAATGTGCTGGCGCTACGAGCGACGTCCCGTCCTCGAATGCAACGCGTTCGACCGGCGCCTCCGCGAGTTCTATGTGAAGCGACGAGCCGCAGCGGTTTTCGAAGGTGTAGTCCAGGGCGTCGGCCCGATCCAACGCCGCGTATGGCCCATGCGAACGCTGCAGGCGGAGCTGTTCGCCTGATGGACCAATGCGAAGGTCCGCGATCACCGTAACGGTCGCGGCGAGCGCGGTCAGGGCCACGAGGACGAGCGCGAGCGGCACGATGCTCGAAAGCGCCAAAAGCGCACAGAGTATCAAAAGAACCCAGACGCCTCGCCGCGAGAGCCACATCGCCGGGCGCACCGGCCTCATTCGTTCGAAGAGACGATCGTCGTGGCATCTTTGGGAACTTCCACAGACGCGAGCACGCGCTCGACGACGCGCTCTGCCGTTACGCCGTCGAGCTCCGCTTCTGGCCGCACGACGATGCGGTGCGATAGAACCAGCGGCGCAACGTCCTTCACATCGTCGGGTGTAACAAAATCGCTCCCGTTGATCGCAGCCGATGCCTGGGCGGCGACGAGCAACGCAATCGCGGCGCGAGGACTCGCGCCAAGCGCCGCTTCTTCGGCGGACCGCGTTCGGCCGGCAATCGTTTGCACGTACGACGTCAAGGACGGCGATACGTGAATGCTTCTGACCGTGCGTTGGGCTGAAAGAACCTCGTTCTGCGTGGCGACGCACACGACCCCCGCGGCTGGTAAATCGTTGGCATCGAAGCCCCTCGCGACGCGCGCCAAAAGTTCGCACTCTTGAGCGGGAGACGGATACGTCGTCCTGGCACGGACGAAAAAGCGGTCAAGTTGTGCTTCGGGAAGAGGATACGTTCCCTCGAATTCTACCGGATTTTGCGTCGCGCAGACGATGAAGAGTCCGTCGAGCGGCTGGCTTTGTCCGTCGATCGTCACTTGACGTTCTTCCATCGCTTCAAGCAAGGCAGACTGCGTTTTGGGCGGCGTCCGGTTGATTTCGTCGGCGAGCAGCACATTCGTGAAGACCGGCCCTCGTCGCAGCGAGAACTCGGTGGTCTTCGGATTGAATACCGTCGTCCCAACGACGTCGGACGGCATCAGGTCGGGCGTGAACTGAATGCGCCGATACGTCACGCCAAGCATCTCTGCGACGAGCCGCACGAACAGCGTTTTCGCCGTTCCCGGGACGCCTTCGATCAGGATGTGCCCGCCTGCAAAGAGCGCGACAAGGAAACCCAGCATCGCCTCGTCGTTGCCGACGATGATACGTTCCATTCCGCTCCGCAAGCGCTGGGCAAGCTGCTCGACGTCCGGCATTAGAGCGCTTTCCGGTACGTAGCAGGATCGTTTCGCGCGGCATACGCAAGCTTCGCCGCACGCACGAAGTCCCGTCCGCTCGGCTGATCCTCCTTCTGCAGAATCTCCAGAGCGTTCACGGTTGCCGCAAGCGACGGCGACGTTACCCGAAGGCCACCGCTGCGCCGGTCTGCGGTGCGATTGCGGTCGAGCGACGCCGCCATCGCCGCGATCGCACCGTGCGCTGCGCCAGCCCGCTGGTAAAGGGTTGCGATTGCATCGAGGTATTCTGCGGAAGTCGGCGCTCTGGGTTGTTCGACTTGGCGTGGAGGACCGAGCCGTAGCGCCGCGCCCGTCATGGCGATCGTCAAGACCACGACGGCAAACGCGACAGCGACGACGAACCGGCTCGGCAATATTTGCCACCAATGTTCCGGCGTGACGTATCCATGCAGCGCCTCGTCGAAGCGGATTGGGGCTGCGCCACTGCGAGCCATCAGCGCCACCAGAGCGTAGGCAAGACGGGCGTGATCGGCTCGATCGATGTCCGCATTGCGGAACATGGAACCATCCACGACGTCGAGCACCTCGCCGCGTCCCAGTGGATAGCGGAGCGCAACGGTGCCGCGCGCGTCGCGAAGGAGAATATCATCGGCTCTCCGCGGAGACAGTCGTGTCTTCCATCGTGGCCGGTACGACTGCACGCCGAAGCGTCGCAACGCTTGCGAGATCAATGGGCTATGCGTGCTCCGTTTCTCCGTCGTCTTTGGAAGTTTGAGATCGTCGGACGCGATCGCGGCAAAGGGACCGTTCCCAACCATGACGACGTGGCCACCGTCACGCACCCACGCCGCTAACGCCGGAGCATCGGCCGGAACGAGATCAACGGCCGCAAAGTCAGGCGCCGCCGTTACCAAGACGCCCGTCGTCCGGTCTAAGAATCCCAGACGTTCCTCAAATCGTTCGGCCCGCAGCCCTTCGCGAGCGAGCAGTTCGTACCACGCAAGATACCCGCCAGCGAAGCGATCGTTCGTCGAGTACGTGTCGAAGCGCGGCGGCTTTCTTGCCTCCCGCATCGTGTTGACGACGCCGATACCCGCAACCGCTAGGAAGATGACACCGATCTGCACGAGCGGTAGCGTGGCGAGTCGATGCGGGCTCACGTTCCGGTCGCCAACGGCACGAACGCATCGTACGCCCTCTGGGCCGCCAAGTAATCGTCGCGCTGCGCGGCGTGTACGCCGAACGCCGCAGCGACGAACCGGCGCGCCACGTCTTCAAAGGCGTCAGCTCCGCGCTGCAGCGCACGGCGAACCGCGCGGCGATACTCGCGGGGAGTTCGCGCCGAGTGGAACGTTACGATCCGCTCGCGATCGAGCACGAACAGTGCAGCGCGGAACAGCAGGGTAATCGCCTTACTGTATTCGCCATCGGTCGCTGCGCGCTCGGCTTCTGCCCGCATTGCCTCGGGCGCATGCTCTTGCTGCGTGCGCATCGTCTGAGGACGCAGCGCCCTGGGCCGCCGCCGAAACGCAACGTGCGTTATCAGGACGTACGCAATGATCAGCAGACCGCACGCGCCGAGCAGGCACAGAATGAGGAGGAGCACGTACGTTGGGACATGCGCGAGACCAGCGGTCGCCTGGAACAGGTGAT
>JAFAXE010000117.1 GCA_019241305.1 Vulcanimicrobiota bacterium | reverse complement strand
CGGTCTGCCGCGACGACGCCCGGTGGAACCGTCGGAATCGTTGCGGTAGACGCTGAAGGGCGCGCGGTCTCGCTGTTGCAGAGCCTTTTCATGGGTTTTGGCTCGGGGCTCGTCGCCGCCGGTACCGGTATCTTTTTACAGAATCGTGGTGCGTATTTTTCGCTCGAGCCGGGCCCGAACGAACTCGTGGGTGGAAAGCGGCCGCTGCACACGCTGTCGCCCGGAATGGCCGTGCGAAACGGCTCCCCCGAACTCGTCTATGCGACGATGGGTGGGGACGGTCAGGTGCAAACGCACGTGCAATTGCTGCACGACGTGTACGAGTGCGGGATGGACCTTCAACGGGCCATCGACTACCCGCGGTTCGTGTACGGACGCGATAGTGAAAGCGCGTTTCGCGATATCGTTCGGATCGAGTCCCGAATGCCCGCGACCGTCCTGGGCGGTTTGGCCGAACGGGGCCACACCGTTGTGACGGTCGGCCCGTACGATCACGCACTCGGGCACGCGCAAGGGATCGCGATCGACGCCGATCGCGGCACGCTTGCCGGCGGTGCGGACCCGCGCGCCGATTCGGCTGCACTTGGGCTATAGCTCCCATCCAAACGGCGCGCCGGCGCGTTACCGGAATGGCAACGCGCCCAGAGGTGCGAGCCGCTTCATTCGATGCAAGAGATTCATAAGGAGGAATTCTCTCTCATGATTGGTTTTCGCACGCTTGCGCCTGCGGTGCTTGGCATGTTGTGCCTTGGCCCGGCAGCACTTCCAGCTTCGGCGCAAAACACGATGGCTGCGCCGAAGGCGCGTTTCAGTGGAGTGATGGCGTATATCGGCGCGCCGCAACTTCCGACGACGTTGTCGCTCGTGGTCGCCGGTGGAGGTCCAAGCGCGTTCGACTCCACGAAGCTTGTCGGCGTTCTGGCTGGCAGCAAGACGCAAGCCGAAGTTGCGAGCTTGCAGCAGAAATTCGGCGCCGACAACGTCAAGTCGTTTTTGACCGTCTTCAATTTCGTCGTCAGCGATTCACTGCGGTACGTCAAGGAGCAGAAAATCGCGCTCCCAAGTTCACCAAATCCGGATCCAAAAGACGGAAAGGCGCTCGCCGCGGCGCTTTATAAGCTGGGTGTGACGCCGTCCGGGAACTACGATGTGGAATACATGCTCGACGGCTTGGTTTCGCATCCGATCCACGTCAAAGTCATGGACGACATCGATGCCAAGTATGGGAACGCAGCCGACGGGAACTATCATGCTGTCTTGACGCAGGCGATGATGGACCTGAAGTCCGTCTACGGGCTATAGACGCGCGAGAGCGTTGCAGTGAGGGCTGCGCCGGCAGTGGCGCAGCCCAGCACGACGAGCCAAGGCGGGATGCGAAATGCGAGCAGCGCCACAAACGCCGCTAGCGCGACCGCGAGTTTCCACGGAGTCGCCGCAAGCGTCGCGCCGATGGGAGTCACGAGCACCGCAGCAAGCAATCCCACGACGGCAGCGTTCACCCCCGCAAGCGCAGCACTCGCACGTGGCGCTGCGCGCAGCGTGTTCCACAACGGCAGAAGCGATCCCAACAACAGGAACGACGGCAGAAAAATTGCTACCGTCGCCACGAACGCGCCGCCGGTTCCGTGCACGGGTGTGGCATTCACTGCGCCGAGAAAACTCGCAAACGTGAACAAGGGCCCGGGCACTGCCTGCGCCGCACCGTAGCCGGCAAGGAACGTCGCTGCCGAAACTTGGTCGCGCGTAATCAGTGACTGAAGCAGCGGTAGCACGACGTGTCCGCCGCCGAACACGAGCGAGCCGGCGCGAAAAAACAGTGCAAAGAGCGCGAGCGCCGAACCAGCCGGCGCGAAGACCGGCAAGGCAACGAGCAGCGCAATGAGGACGACGGGCGACACGATGCCGGCGAGCCGCGGGATGTGCAAATTGAGCGCGGCTGGAGCAACTCCAATCTCTGTGCGCACGGCCACAACGCCTAAGGCGGCGCCCACGAGCAGCGGCAGCCACGCGAATTGGGGCGACCAGCGGTTTACGGCCAGCGCAATGAAGAAAGCAACGAGCGCGATGGCGCGCGTCGCCGTCGTACGGGTGAGCGAACGCGCAAGCACGACGACCGCTTGCGCGACCACGCCCCCAGCCGCTGCGCCAAGACCACCGAAGGCGCCCGGCACGAGCGGAGCGCCGCCGGTTAACGGGATACCACCGCTGCGTAATGCTATTCCAAACGCGCCGAGCAAAACTGCCGACGGCGTCGTGAAGCCAAGCCAGGCCGCACCGCCACCCAAAAGTCCGGCGCGCCGCGTTCCGATCACGACCGCGGTCTGGCTGCTGGTTGGGCCGGGCAATGCAGAACAAAGCGCTACGATTTCAGCGAACGTCGCGTCATCGAGCCAGCGCGCGCGGTCGACGAACTCGGAACGAAAGTAGCCAAGGTGTGCGATCGGTCCGCCAAACGCCGTGAGGCCGAGCCGCAAAAAGCGCCACAAAACCTCGACGCTCGCGCGCGCGTTCCGCTTCACGGGTGGGAGCTTGGCTCGAACAACGGGAACGTTGTGGGGCGTTTGCACGCCTTCGCGAGGTACCCGTGGAGCTGAAGGAATCGATCGTCTACGCCCAAGGACGTTTCCAGCGCTACGATGAGGCGCGCGTCGGGCTCCTGACACACGGTCTCAACTACGGAACGGGATGTTTCGAAGGGATACGCGGATTTTGGCGCGAGGACGAAGGGCAACTCTACCTCTTTCAACTCCGCGAACACTTCGACCGGCTCGCTCAGTCGGCGCGGATCCTTTTGATGCAAGTGCCGCTCTCGACTGAAGAGCTCGTCGAGATCACGCTCGAGCTGTGCCGGCGCAATGCCTTCGACCAAAACGTCTACGTGCGTCCGCTCATCTTCAAGGCGGCCGAGGACGTCGGCGTGCGCCTTCACAACGTTCCGGAGGCCTTTGCGATCGTCGCGCTTCCGTATACCAGTTACTTCGACGACGACCGCGGCCTCGCCGTCTGCGTCAGCTCCTGGCGCCGAGCGGACGACACGATGGCTCCGGCACGTGCGAAAATCACCGGCAACTACGTCAACTCCGCGCTCGCAAAAAGCGAAGCGCAAATGAGCGGCTTCGACGAAGCGATCCTCCTCTCACACGACGGACACGTCTCGGAAGGTTCCGCAGAAAACTTGTTTTTGGTGCGCGGCGGCAAGCTGCACACCCCCGACGTCGCTCAGAACATCTTGGAAGGCGTGACCCGGCGCACGATCATGCACTTGGCTCGCCAAGAACTCGCTCTCGACGTCGTTGAGCGCGCGATCGACCGGAGCGAGTTGTACACGGCAGACGAAATCTTCTTAAGCGGGACGGCTGCCGGGATTCAGTACATCACCTCGGTTGACCACCGGCAAATCGGAGGCGGGACCGCGGGTCCGGTCGTCCAGCAGCTACGGCGGTTGTACGACCTGGCGACGCTCGGGCACGAGGCCAAATACCGCTCTTGGGTCACCTCGGTCTACGCAACTCGCGCCAAGGCGGTCGCCCTTCACTCGTTGTAACGGCTGCGCTTCCGCCGGTAGGATCTATGGCTGGTCTGTCGGCGCCGGGCTCGGGCTTGCGGTTGTCGATGGCTCTGGCGCGGGGGTGCTCTCGGCCGGCAGCATCTCTGTGTCGGATGTGCCCGGATCGGCGTCGCCGCTTGCGGGCGGACCCAGCAGCGGTGAAGTTTGGACCGCTGAAGCGATGGGCTGGAATCCCGGTAGACCCATGCTGGTACGCCAGTGCTCGAAGCGTTCGAATGACGCGAATGCCAGCTTGGAGACCCGACGGATGAAACGGCGCCCGAGCTCGAGGCTTCGCAGGTGCGTCGTCATCACGGCGATGATGTACGGCTCGTTCGTCAGGTAGACGATTCCGACGTCGTTCAGCGTGTCGTGAAGCGTTCCGGTCTTGTGCGCGATGGACAAGCCCTTCGGTAAGGGCGCAGGGATGAGCCCGTTATGATGCTGCCCGGCGAGAATCGCGAGCATCTCGCGCGAGGACCATTCGTCGACGAGCCGGACATGCGCCAGATCGTCGAGGAGATGCACCATGTCGCTGGGGCTCGAGCGAAGCGACCGAATGTTGCCTTCCGAGCGAATGTCATCGCCAAGCCAAGTATTGTCGAGGCCGAGGCTACGCATCGTTGCATTGATGTGGCTGCGACCGACCAAGCGGATCAACATGTTCGTCGCGGTGTTGTCGCTTTCGGTGATCATCAGCCACAGCAACTGCGTGACCGTGCGCGCCGTGCCGGTCCGCGCGTCCACCAAATCGCCCGAGCCCCAGTCTCGATCGTACGGCTCGACGTGAAGCGCCCTGTTGAGGTCGAACTTTCCGAGCGCCATTTGACGGAAGACCTCGACCATCACCGGGATCTTGATCGTAGAGGCGGCGGGCATGTTGGCGCCGGCGTTGATCGCCATGGCGTAACCGGTCGCCAAGTCCTTGATCTCGACGGCGACGTTTCCGGGCGCGTGCATCGTCGCGGTCGCGAGTTGTATTTGAAGCGCGCCGAGCGGACCAGGTGCATAGGCGGACGCCGGCGTGGCCATGCAGCAAACGAGCACGGCCAGACACACGGCGGCGAGACGACTCATGGACCGCATCATGTCGCTACGCGCGTATACATCTGCATCGGACGGCGTCGTCCCTCTCACGTCAGCCGAAAGCGGCATCAAGGGACGGCGCAGGGCGTAGCGACGCGCCTCCGCGAAGTCGCGCCAGGATGCTCGCCTCGTCGATGCTGCAGCTACAGCGTACGGTGCCGCCGGTTGCGGAGCGGGTCGACGTCATCGGCGTTCCTATGGATCTCGGCGCCGACCGGCGGGGCGTCGACATGGGCCCATCGGCAGTGCGCTACGCCCGCTTGCAAGAGGCGCTGCGCGGCGTCGGGATAGAGACCGTGCTCGACCACGGCAACTTGCAGGTCACGGTCCCAGAAGCTGCGCCGGAAATGGTCGAGAACGCCAAGTACTTCCCGATCATTCGTGAGGTCTGCGAGCGGCTCGCCGGACTCGTCGAGCAGGTCGTGCGGGACGGCGGCTTTCCGATCGTGTTGGGCGGCGACCATTCGATTGCCATGGGAACCCTGGCCGGTCTGCGGCGCGCGTACGATCGTCAGCCCGGTCTCATCTGGATCGACGCACACGGCGACATCAACACCCCGGTGACGTCGCCCTCCGGAAACGTGCACGGAATGCCGGTCGCGCTTGCCCTGGACGATCACAGCATCGTGCCGGAGCGCACCGTGCTGCTGGGGCTTCGCGACGTCGATCCCGGCGAACGGAAAGCGATCCGAGATTTCGGCGTGCGCGCGTATACGATGAGCGATATCGACCGTCTCGGTATGGAGCGGGTGATCGAAGAGGCGATCGAGATCGCGGGAACCGAGCCGCGCTCCGTGCACGTCTCCTTCGACATGGACGGCATCGACCCGAGCGAAGCGCCCGGGGTGGGGACGCCCGTCCGCGGCGGACTCTCGTATCGCGAGGCGCACTTAGCGATGGAGGCGCTCGCCGCGTCGGCGACGCTCTGCGCCATCGAAGTGACCGAAATCAATCCGATTCTGGACGAGCGCAATCGGACCGCGGAACTCGCGGTGGAGTTGATCTTGTCCGGTCTCGGCAAAACCATTCTGTAACACGAAAAGAGCGGCAAACGCGTGAACGATATCGAAGAACTTCTCCGCCTCCCCTCTCCGGCGCCGAAGCCACAGTCGCTCGCCTTCGACGGTTCGCTCTTGTGGATGGGCTCGCTCGAGACGCACCGGTTGTACTGCATCGATCCGCGCAATTGGAGCTCCCACGAAGAGGCCGTTGCTCCAGGCATTCCTTACGGCATGACGGTGGTGGGCGACGAGTTGCGTGTAATTTGTGGAGAAACGCAAGAAGATCACCGTATCATCCGGCGCTTCGTCCCCGGACACGGATTCAAGAAATCCGATGCGATCGCGTGCCCCGACGACACCGGTTCGCAGCTGGGGTACGATGGCGACCGGCTTTACGTCAGTCAATGGTACAAGCGGCGCATCCTCTCGCTCGACGAGCATGGCCACGTCGGAACGATCGTCGACGTGCCGCACGATATCTGCGGTCAGATGATTATGGACGGCTGTTTTTACCTCGTCACGACCGACGATGAAAACACCAACGACTATTGGCTGACGCGGGTGGACGCGCGCAATGGGTCACCCAAGAGCGAAGACATCGCACGGATCGGCTTCCCGGCGCGCGCGCTCGCGTTCGATGGCTCGCGCTTCTGGACCAATCACCGCGCGCAGGATCAAATCGTTGCCTTCGCGCGGCCGAGCCCGTAGCCGCGCGTTGTTTGCGCGAGCCGCGTTCGCGGCGGTAAGCGTTGCACTTTCCGTGGCCGGCGCTACGACGTTCGCCTTGGGGCAGGCGCATCTGGCCGTCGCGAGCGCCGACTTTCATCCGGGTGGGATGCTGCCGCGTCGCGCCGCCTCCGCCTTTTGCGGGGGCGCCAACGTTTCGCCGGAGCTTCACTGGAGCGGTGCACCGCCGCAGACGCGCGGTTTCGTCGTCACAATGTTCGACCCTGACGCACGCAGCGGCGCCGGTTTCTGGCACTGGATCGTCTACGATATTCCAGCAAGAGTCCATCGGCTCAAGTCGGTGACGAACGGCTCAGCGTTACCTCACGGCGCTGCCGCGGCGACGAACGACATTGGGACCCAAGATTACCGCGGCCCATGTCCGCCGCGAGGCGAGTTGCACCACTACCGTTTCACGGTGTACGCGCTGCGGACGTCATTCGTCTCGGCGCAAACGACGCGCCGAGGGCCTACGATCGTGCGGCGTATCACACCGTATCTGCTCGCAAGCGGCACGCTGACCGGCACCTATCGGCGCTGAACGCGCCGCACTTCCTCAGAGCAAGCGCGAAATATTTGCGTTCCAGAACGGCCAGTCGTGCCCAAACACCCCTGGCCAAATCTCCGTATGGTTCGGGATTCCTTTGCGCCACAGCAGCTCCGAGAAGTCTTGGTTTGCCTGTACGAGCGAATCGTGTTCCCCCGTGGCGATCACCCAGTCCACGTCGCGCAACCGCTGGACCCAGTCGGCATCCATGTTGGCGATGTACGCCGTCGGGCAGTGATAGTAATCGACATCGTCCCAATAGCCATCGAGGAAGCGGTGGATATCGTACAGCCCCGAGAAACACACTGCTTTGGTGACGATCCCGGGATAGCGGCCCGCGAGATTCGCGGCGTGATACGCACCGAAGCTACATCCAAATGTCCCCAAGTCAGGGCGTTGCGCCCGACGCTGAACGTACGGAATCAATTCGTTGCGGAGGTAAGCATCGTACGCGGCGTGGCGGTGGCCCCGTTCGCTTGGCGGCGCGGCGTTGTTGTACCAGCTTTCCTCGTCGACGGAATCGACGCATACGAGCTGCATCTGGCCGGCATCGACCTTTTCTTGGAGGTGCGCAACGGTGTGCATGTCTTCATACTGAACGAAACGGCCCATCGACGTCGGGAACGCAATGACGGGATAGCCGCCCCATCCGAACCAAAGGAATTCCATCGAACGGCCCAGATGTGGGCTGCGCCAGGACTCGTGCGTGCGCAACATTTCCGCGGCAGTTGCATAGGGGGCCCACGCGTTCCCCCGAACCGAGCTGCTGCAGACGTTCGGGAGGTGCAAGCATGAAACAGCCCAGCGTACTTCTCCTCTTGCAAGCGGTTGCGACGTCCGTTCTTATCGGAGTAGCGGCGTCTGCACACGCTGGACCGCTCGACGGTTTTGCACCGGTGCAATATGGTACCGGCTTCGGGGATGGCACGGGCTATCGGACGCTCTACCGCTTCAAAGGGAACTTGGATGGGGCGTCTCCCTCTGCGCCGTTGACGAGGATCGCGAGCGGAAGGTTCGTCGGGACGACCATCAGCGGCGGCCAAAATTCCGGTACCGCATACGAACTCACGAGATCTGGTCGTCGGTATCACGAAAAGGTGCTGTACCGTTTTTCGGGCGGCGCGGACGGACTATTTCCCACCTCGTCACTCGTCACCGGTGCGGGTGGCGTTCTTTACGGTACGACGCTCTATGGAGGCCGAGGTGGCTGCCAAGCCGGCTGCGGGACGGTGTACGAACTGTTGCCCTCCGGGTCGGGCTACGCGGAGCGCGTCATCTACGCTTTCCAAAACGGAAGCGACGGTGCATTTCCAGCGCCCACGTTGGCGTTCCTCAACGGGACGTTGTACGGTGCAACGTTCGGTGGTGGGCTCTATCGTTGTCGCGGGTTGTACGGTGGCTGTGGGACTGTCTTTGCCCTTACTCCCTCGGGCTCGGGCTATACGGAAAGCATCCTCTACCGTTTCCGCGGAGGCAACGACGGAGCCGAACCTGGTATCGTGTTCGTCAGCGGTAACGTGCTGTACGGAACGACGGTCTCGGGATTTCACAAACACGGGACCGTCTTCGAGCTGCTGCTCTCAAAAGGAACCGCCCGCAAGAGATTGGTTCATGGCTTCGAAGGAGGACAAGACGGCGCGATGCCCACCGGCCTTCTCAAACGTGGTGGCGCGTTGTATGGCACGACGTTTGAAGGTGGCGGCTATTCCGGATGTTTCTTGAGCTATCTCGGTTGTGGAACCGTGTTCGAGCTCGCGCGCTCGGGTGACGCGTTCACGGAAACCATCCTTCACCGGTTTTCAGGACCAGACGGCGGAAACCCGAACACCGGCCTCATTGCCGGGAACAATGGTGTTCTCTACGGCACGACGCAATGGGGAGGCACGACGTGCCCTCAGGGATGTGGAACGGTTTCAAACTTATGCCGGCACAAAACGGTTACCAGTTTGCGACGCTGCACGTATTCAATGCACCAGCCGCTTACGTGCCGGCCGGGATGACCCTTGCCGGCAATGAACTCTTCGGCGTCATGTCGGCGGGTGGCAACGCGCAATGTGGCTGCGGAACGATCTTTGAGATGGAGCCGTAGCGCCCCATAGGGCCTTCACCAATTGCCGCGAACCCCGCTTCCCCACACAACTCGCGCGAGGTGCCGGTGAGCAAGCGGATCGGTCTGTTATTCGGAATGGAAGACACGTTCCCGTGGGCGCTGGCGCAAACCATCGACGACATGGGCGGCGGCGACGTCACCGCCGGACCGGTAGAAATATCCTATCTCGAAGACCGCCAAGATTTCGAGTATGCGCTCATCCTCGACCGCATCAGTCAAGATGTGCCGTTCTATCGGACGTTTCTCAAAGCGGCGGCGGCCCGCGGCGTGCAAGTCGTCAACAATCCTTTCTGGTGGTCAGCCGACGACAAGTATTTCGGCAACCTGGTCGCCGCCTCGGTCGGGGTGGAGACGCCACGCACCGTCTTGCTGCCGCATAAAGAACGGCCACCGGGAACACAAGCTACGTCGTTCCGCAATTTACGGCTCGTCGACTGGGATCAAGTTTTCGCCTACCTCGGTTTTCCGATCTTTCTGAAACCCGCGTACGGCGGCGGCTGGAAGGACGTGCATAAGTGCGACGACAGAGCGGCCTTTTTCGCCGCCTACGACCAGACACGGGACCTCACGATGATGGCTCAAGAAGCGATCGACTTTAGCGACTACTTTCGCTGCTACGTCGTGGGCCGCGAGCGCGTGCACCTCATGCGGTACGATCCGCGTCTGCCACATTTCGAACGCTACGTGCGGGATGCGCCGCCGATCGAACCGGCGTTGGAAGAGCGGCTTCGCCGTGATGCCAAGGCGCTTTCCGAGGCACTGGGCTACGACATGAACACGGTCGAACTTGCGGTGCGGGGCGGCGTTCCGTACGCAATCGACTTTACGAATCCAGCACCCGACGCCGAACGCAGTTCCGTTGGGGAAGCGAACTTTGCGTGGATGGTTCGTAACATGGCTGAAGTGTTGATCGAGCGCGTTCTCCATCCACCGCCATTTCAGTTGACGGGGACCTGGCCGCTCCATTTGGCGCCGCGTCCAGCCTTGGAGTAAATGACCGCTCCGTGAAGCCGTCCTTCAGCATCGGGATCGAGGAGGAGTTTCAGGTGATCGATCCTGGAACTTACGAACTGAAGTCGCATATCCAAGCCATGTTTGCGCAGGGCGAGTCGCTGCTGAAGAGCGAGATCAAGCGGGAGATGCACGACCCCGTCATCGAGGTTGGTACGCCGGTGTGCTCGGACGTGAAAGAGGCAAGAAAAGAGGTGACGCGGCTCCGCACCGAGATCATCCAGCTTGCCTATCGCAACGGCTTGCGCATTGCGGCTGCGGGGACGCACCCATTCACCCACTGGTCGAGCGTGCCGATTACGCCGGGGGCGCACTACAGCCAGCTGATCGAAGATCTGCAAATGGTGGCTCGCGCCAACTTGATCTTCGGTCTCCACGTGCACGTGGGGATCGAAGACGACGAAGCGCGTATTCAGATCATGAATGCCGTGCGGTATTTTTTGCCGCACATCTTTTCGATGTCGGTGAACTCGCCGTTTTGGCTCGGCGTCAATACAGGCTGGAAAAGTTACCGTGCCAAGGTGTTCGAGCGATTTCCGCGGACCGGCATACCCGATTACTTCGGTTCGTGGGGCGCGTTTCAGGAATTTTTGCAAACCTTGATCGCCACGGGCTGCATCACGGATGGAAAGAAGATCTGGTGGGACGTGCGAGCGCATCCGCATTTCCCCACGCTGGAGTACCGCATCTGCGACATCCCCATGCGTGTCGATGAGACGATTTGCCTCGCAGCCCTCTTTCAAGCGGTGACCTATAAGCTGTGGAAACTGTACGATCGCAACTTGGGCTGGCGGCTCTATCGGCGTTCGCTGATCAACGAGAATAAATGGCGGGCCGCGCGCTTCGGGCTCGATGGAAAGCTGATCGACCTGGGTAAGAGGATCGAGGTCCCTACGGAGGCGCTCCTCGTGGAGCTGCTCGAATTTGTCGATGACGTTGCAGCCGAGCTTGGTTCACGCGAGGAAATTTCGTACGTGCATGAAATTCTGCGCCGCCGTACCGGCGCGGACCGGCAGTTGCGGGTCTTTGCTGAAACCAACAGCCTGGAAGCGGTGGTTGCCTACATCATCGAGGAGACGGAAACTGGAATCGCTGTGGCCTGACGGGAGCATCCCGTCTCGTTTTGAGTATGCGCGGGTCGAGCGCTGGGACGATCTCCCGGTGGCTGATCCACGCACCATCGACGTCGCAGTGCTCGATATGAACCACGGCCTGCCAAACGTCGGGCATCAGGCGATCATCGCCTTGCTGCGGGATCTTGCCGTGGAACTGGAGCCGCAGCTCGATGCGGCGGAGCTGCGGATTCGTGCGATCTCCTACGCGGTTCGGCACCGTCTCATGGTGCCGCATCACGACGGGCGTCACCGGCTCTACCTCGGAACCGGCGGTCCCGGTCATTTGGATCCGCGCCGCAACACGCAGAACCGCGGCGAAGCGGAAATTCTCGAGGATCCGGCGTGGGAACCGCGCTTATGGCGGCTTTTCGACGATATCTTCGCAGATGAGCGAGCCGCGCTGTACGGCGTGTGCCACACGTTCGGTCTGTTGTGCCGCTGGTCGCAGGTCGCCGAACCCGTCCTGCGCTCCGCCGAAAAGGGCGGAAAGATGAGCGGCGTCGGCAACGACGCGCTAACCGACGATGCGCTGGTGCACCCCTGGTTCGCACGCTTATCGGAAGATGTTGCGTCGCGCGACCGTGTCCCGGTACTGGAGTCACGCTATTACGATTTGGTCCCCAACGGCAATGTGCCGTCGGGCGCTACGGTCATCGCGCACGAGGCGCATGACGATGCATGCTCGCGTGTACGGGCACTGACGATGATGGAGTTTGCACGCGATGGCGACCGGCCGCGCATCTTCGCGGTCAATAGCCATCCGGAGATTGGCGATGCGGACCGTGTCGCCGCCCTGCTCGGTACGATGCTGGCGGCGGGAGCGATCACGCCGGAGGTGTATGCAGCGCGTTGCGCGATCTTGCCGGTGCTCCGTTCCGACCGAAACACCGAACGACTGCGCGTCGCGCGCACCGTCTTTGCAGATCTTGCGCGGCTGCAACTGGAACGGTTGGTGACGGCGGCCTAGCCGCCGATTTCCTTCGGGGACGCCCGTGCAACAAACGTACCGCCAACGGTTCAACGCCGCCTATTCCCCTGGCTTGTTCCGCCGCTACCATGCCGATCTCGAGCAGCGGTTGGGCTGGCCCGTCGGATTTCGGCTCGCGGAGACGCCGGTATTCTTTCCGACCGACTTTCGTGAGCGCGTCCTTCGCGCGGCGCGTGAGATCATCGCACAGCTGTGCGAGCCTGCGCGCCTCGAGCCCATGCGCGAGGCCGTGCCGCGGCGCTGGCGCGTTCCGCGTCCCACCTCGCTCCCCACGTTCGTCGTTCTCGATTTCGCCGCAGTGCGCTGCGACGACGGCACGATCGTTCCGCGGCTCGTCGAACTGCAGGGCTTCCCGTCACTCCTCGCCTTCGAATCGATGCAAGCCGACGCGTGGGAGGCGGCACTTCAAGAAATTCCTGGCCTGGAAGGTGACTGGAGCGGACGTTTCCTCGAGCGGGAACCGTTCTCGCGTCTGGCGCGCGATGTCATCGTGGGCGATCACGATCCGTCGGACGTCGTGCTGCTCGACCTCCACCCCGGGTCACAGAAAACGGCCTGCGACTTTTCTGCGACGCGGCGTCTCTTCGGCGTCGATTTCATCGGCCCGGAAGGACTGCGGAAAATCGGACGCCGCCTGGTGCGGCGCAGGGCCGACGGTCGCGACGTTCCCGTCAGACGGATCTACAATCGCATGATCGTCGATGAGATCGAACGAACGGGAACGCCGTTACCCTTTGAGGTGACGGACGACTTGGACGTGGAGTGGACGCCACATCCGGACTGGTTCTTCATCTGGTCCAAACACGCGTTGCCGTTCCTTGACCATCCGGCCGTCCCGCGAACGCGCTTTCTTTCAGACGTTCGGGAAATTCCAGAGCGGCTCGAAGAGCACTACGTTCTCAAACCGCTCTTTTCGTTTGCCGGCGGTGGCGTGAAGGTGCGCCCAACGCCGGCCGATATCGATGCGATCGCACCCCAGTCGCGCGGCGCCTGGTGTTTGCAGGAACGCGTTGACTACTCGAGCGTCATCGCGGCACCGGACGGCGGCGCCGCCAAAGCGGAGATCCGTATCATGTGCCTGCGTCGCGAGCGCGACCATGCGTTCACGCCGGCGATCAATCTCTGCCGGCTGACGCGAGGCGAAATGGTTGGAGTCGACTATAACCGGGATGTGCCTTGGACGGGATCGACGATCGGTCTGTGCCGCGAGCCGACGGCTTCGCGTTGAGCTACTCGCTGGGAAGCGGACACTTTTCGCTTGGCGGTGGCCGCTCCGAGGGGAGTGCCGTGCCGTACGCGATCGGGTTTGCTCCGTAGCGGAAGTCTGACGCGAGATCGTCGGTCTTCGTGTCTAATTGGCCCAAGCTGCCGAGGCTGAAAATCGTTTCAATCGCGCTGAGAATGGAGGCCTGGGTACGCTGGTGATGGTCGACGGCTCCAGCACTGCGCGGATACGCCGAAATGATGAGCAGCGGCACGCGGAATCCGAGCTGATCGGCACTCAGAACTGGCGGTGCCACGTGATCGTACCAGCCACCCCAGTCATCCCACGTCACGAGAAGCAGCGTTCGTGGCCAATAGGGGCTTGCGCCCACCGCGTTCGTGATCTCGGCGACCCATTTCGGGCCGCCTTGCGGATCGTTCGGTGAGTCTCTTGGATGGTCGGACCAACACGAGTCCGGTACGACGTACGACACGTTCGGGAGATTGCGGTTCGCGATGTCGTCGAGGATGCGCGTCTCGTCGTTCACGAGATTCGCGTGATCGGGTCCAAGGGCGATGTGTTTGACGAAATCGGGAGCGGACCAGAGGTTCAACCCCATCCCGGCCGGAGGCGCGTAATACCGCCACGTGAGCCCCTTACGGTCAAGCAGGTCGAAGATGGTCGGCATGTCCGTGCACGCTGTCGCCAACGACTGCTTGGCGGGATAGGTGGTGCGAAGATCGACCACGTCGACAGTGTTGTTGCCAAGGCATCCCGCCCGTACGTTGGGAGTAGGATTTCCTGCTAGCGCGTACGGATAGCCGCCTTGGGCAGCTACGAGGTTGACGTGCGCGGCGTACGACGGCCCCATGTTCATTTGAAAGACTTCGTCCGAAAGCGTGAAACGCGAAGCCAGCGACCAGTAGTTCGACGTATCGGAGCGGCGCACGTAGGCGTATGACGTCGTCTTCGGCGTGTCGTGATCGAAACCGTTCATCGCGCCGTTGTTGTAGTCCGCAACGAAGGCGCTGTACGAATGATCGTGTCCGGCGCTTGGTTGAAACGGCACGGGCACTAACGGGACGGTCTTTGTGCCATTCTTTCCGGTCGTCACCGTGTCGGCACCGAGGAAGCCGTTGAACATATTGTCGACCGTACGGTTCTCTTGGACGATCACGATGACGTGATCGAACATGCTGGCGAGTCCCTGTGGTGGCTGGGTCGCGGGAGAACTCGGCGCCGGCGGCGACGAGCCG
This sequence comes from Vulcanimicrobiota bacterium, assembly GCA_019241305.1. Classification (GTDB taxonomy): domain Bacteria; phylum Vulcanimicrobiota; class Vulcanimicrobiia; order Vulcanimicrobiales; family Vulcanimicrobiaceae; genus JAFAXE01. The sequence goes on along the minus strand of JAFAXE010000117.1, from coordinate 2,883 downwards.
CCTCCGGTCGAGCACGCCGTCAGGGCGGCCGCAAAGAGGAACCCCGACACGACAAAACATCGCGATAGAAAACTCATCGAGCGCCGCCCTTGAAGGGCGGCGTTTTTTACACCTTCAGTTCGAGGGATGCCGCGCAGCGCAGCCCATTGCACTCTGCCGGAATGTAGCGAAGGTCGTACAGTCGCCGCTCGAGCGACGCCAGCGCGTCCGCATCGAGCCCCGCCCCCTGCACCGAGACGCGGGTGGCGTGGCCCTGCTCATCCACTTCAACGCGCGCGACAGCTCCATGGTACCGTGCGCGCAAGGCCGCGAGCGCGTCGTCGTCGAGCACCATCGGATCCCGGAAGTTCTGGCCCCAACCGCCGACCGGTGCATCGACGAGCGCGACGGCGGCCGATGGCTGCGGACTCGGTGTTTCCGTAGGGGAAGCGGTTGGCGTGCTTTGGACGGCGACGTGCGATACCGGCGCGGGAGCGGCGGCCTGCTCGGCGGGTGGCGCGACTGCTGGTGGTGGTGCCGTACGGGTGAGACGTTTCGGCGTCGGGAGCGGCGTCGGCGGAGGCGCGACGAAGGCAACCCGTCGCGTCTTCTTCGGGGTGCCCAGGCTGTGAGGTTGTGCTGCTGCAACGACGTGGGGATGCTGCGAGAGCGACGGCCGAGAAACGGGGGCTGCCTCGCGCACGACGACGTGGGGCGCAGGGTTTGGCCGAACCGGAGCGGGGGCCGCGCGATGGACGATCGAGATCGAAAAGAGGCCGCTCGTGCTCACGTGGCCGTCCGGCCGGAGGTCGTCGACACCGATGACCATAGCCACAAAGAGCGGCGCAACCAAGCCGTGCAGGAGGATGGAGACTCCCAGCGCGCCCCGTTCTCGTTTTTTCCGTTCCCGATTTTCCATGACCGTGGCTCCGCGCGTCGTTCATAAGCCTACGCCGAGTCAGCGGAGCCACCCTCTCGACGCAAAAGAGCATGTCATGGGACGGCCGACGGATCTCGTGCTCTACCAGGCGGAGTGGTGTCCGTACTGCGCGCGAGTGCGCGCAAAAATGACGGATTTGCTGTTAGACTATCGCATCGTCAACGTCGCACGACGCCACGACCTCCGTGAAGAGGTGCGCCGCGTTTCCGGCCAAACGTCGATTCCGGTCCTGGTCGACGGCGACGTCGTCCTCGACGATGACGACGACATCATTCCCTATTTGGACCGCGAATACGGTAAGGCGGCCTAGGAAGCCATCGCGGATTACCGCGTCACCTCCAGCGCACGAGCGCAAAAGCAACGAGCGCGCCAACCGCGGTTGCAGCGGTATTGACCGCGTCGTTTCCAATCCACGATGCTCCGCGCACCAGCGTCGTGTTTGCCCCGCAACGGTGCGGATCCGTTTCACAGACGCGGTGGCACTGTGGACACCAGCGTAGACTCTGGAGTGATGCTCCTAAGACGGAATCGATCAGCGCGCCGGCGACGCCGCCGGCAAAGATGGGCCACGCAGCCGCCACACCGCTCAGCGCAGCGACGGCCGCGATGAGCCCCGCGCCGAGAACTTCTGCTACCGTTCCGACGAGCGTGACGCCGCCGGAGATTCCCGGTGCGACGGGCCGAAACGTGAGAATGGAACGTGGGGTTGCACGCGCCAGCATGCCGAGTTCGGTTCCCCACGTGTCGGCGTTGGCGGCGGCGAACGCGCCGGCGAAGGCAACGGCGTAGCGCGCTTCCCCGGTGAGCGTCAGCAGCGCGCACACTGTCGCGATTCCGCCATTCGCCAGAACCTGCGCACCATCGCGCGGCCCCGCCTTGGCGATATCGCCCGAGCCGCGCTTGCGCGAACGTCCGAGCCGCGAGAGCAGTACCGACGTCACAAAAAACGCGATGAGAACGAAGGCGCCCGGTGGTCCAAGTGCCCCGAAGGTCAATGCGCCGACGAAAAAGGCTGCGAGCGCTCCACCGGCGGTCAGCGTCCCCGCCCGCAAAGCCACAAACACGATCGCGCCCGAACAGAGCGCGCCGATATCGAAATTGGTAAGCGGCGCCAGCGTGAGCCGGGCGTCCGCAAGCAGCAGCATCGCGACCACACGCGTTGTCGGCGCGATGATGCGTTCCCTCGGCGCGCGCGACGTGCTCTATGCTTCGAACTGCGCGCAGAACGCCGCGTAATCGGCTTCGGTGTTCACGCTACGAAGCAGCAACGGATTCGCGACCCGTACGGTTCGCGTCTTGAGCTGCAGCACGACCGAGACGACGGATCCGCTTCGCCGGAGTTGGCGATAGGCGTGCGTCAAGAAGGCGAAACGATCGTAGAGAGCCGCGAGTGGCTCCAAACGAGGGCCCTCCTCCGTATCGCGAACGGGAACGACGGCCTCGTCTCCTTCCTGGCGCGCACGCTCGAGCGTCTCGATGAGCCATTCGCCCGTGAGCGGCATGTCGGCCCCGAGTGCGACGATGAACCGTGAGTGCATCTGCGCCATCGTCGAGACGAGTCCGCCGAGCGGGCCGCGGAGGGGCCAACGGTCGAGCACGAGCGGAGCGCAGAGGCCCGTGTCGATTTGCGCCGAGAAGCCGCCGGCACACGAAACCACAGTTTCGCGTCCTGGCGCCACGCGTTGGAAGGCGCGAAGAATGAGGGGGGTACCGCCGGCGTCGCGCGTCAACTTTCCAGGCAATCGCGTGGCCGCACCACCCGCGAGCAGCAGCACTCCGCAACGCGCATTCGTGGGGTGCACCGTCACACCGGCGCCTTCGGTGGGATGTGGCGCGGGACTTTTGTGCACGGCTGCTAAGGAGTAGGGCCGTGGACCGGACAGCCCCATGGCGTGCGGCCGCGGCAGGCGCCCTCGTCGCCGCGTTAATCACCCTGCCGGGGCTGGGGATTGGAACGCTCTGGG
>JAFAXE010000116.1 GCA_019241305.1 Vulcanimicrobiota bacterium | reverse complement strand
GTACTTTTATCACTAAGTGCGATTGCTCGATGGAAAAACGGCCCTCGTCACCGGAGTGGCGAACCGCTGGTCGATCGCCACTGGGATCGCCAAGGCGCTTTTTGCCCACGGTGCGACGCTGGCACTGACGTATCAGGGTGAACGCGTCCGGGACGAAGTCGAAAAGCTTGCCGCAGAAGTCGGCGGCGGTACATGCTACGAATGCGATGTGACCTCCGATGAAGCGCTGAAAGGACTGAACGAAGCCATTGCCCGCGACCACGGGAAGATCGACACGCTCGTCCATTCGATTGCGTTCGTCAATAAGGAAGATCTTCAAGGCAAAGTCTATACGACGTCTCGCGCCGGATTTGCGCTGGCCCTCGACATATCAGCATACTCCTTGATCGCGCTCGTCAACGCGCTCGCAGAGACTCTCGCTGACGGCGGTAGCGTCGTTGCCTTGACCTATCTCGGCTCGACCGCCATCGTACCGAACTATAATATCGCCGGCATCTCCAAAGCGGCACTTGAGGCGATCGTTCGCTACCTCGCGTTCGATCTCGGGTCGCGCGGCATTCGCGTGAACGCCATCTCTTCCGGTCCAATTAGCACGGCCAGCTCGCGTCAGGTCAAAGGGTTCAGAGGGATGCTGGACCGCGTTGCCGGCGCCGCTCCGCTCCGGCGCAACGTGACGCCGGACGACGTCGGCAACGCAGCCGTGTATCTGGCCTCGGAGCTCTCGAGCGCGGTGACCGCCGACGTCCATTTCGTCGACGCTGGGTACCACGCAATGGGCATGCTGCCCGAACCTTCGTGACGCGTTTAGCATCGATCAATCCGTCGCCGGACGAGATCGCGGCGATCGTCGCGGCATTCGAGCAGACTCTGTGCGAAAACGGTGAGGCGCTGCCGGAGCGCTCGCGCTGGCGCACGTCGCTGTCGCACGAAGATGACGAGTGGGAGGCGCTTCGTAACGGGCGACGTCGCAGGGCCTGAGCATGAGACGGCTGCTCGTCTCCAACCGCGGCGAGATCGCGCTTCGCATTATGCGAACCGCCAAAGAAATGGGGCTCGAGACGGTCGCCGTTTATTCCGAAGCCGACCGAGACGCCGCGCACGTCCGATACGCCGATATGGCGTTCCTCATCGGTCCCGCCCCGCCGGCGCAGAGCTATCTGAACGTCGATCATTTGCTCGGGGCGGCGCGGAGCTCCGGCGCGGATGCCGTCCACCCCGGCTATGGTTTTCTAGCAGAAAATGCTGCCTTCGCGAACGCCTGCACCGGCGCAGGGTTGTGTTGGGTTGGACCGCACGCCGGTGCGATCGACGCCATGGGGGACAAGCTGCGCGCGCGCCGGACGATGATCGAAGCGGGCGTGCCGGTCGTGCCGGGCGGTTCTGCTCCCCTCGCTTCGGTGGCAGATGCAGAGCAGGCAGTTAAAGAGTACGGTCTACCCCTAGCACTCAAGGCTTCCGGCGGTGGTGGTGGCAAGGGCCTGAAGATCGCGCAGAGCGCTCGGGAAGTGCGCAGCGCCTTCTCCACGGCGCGGCGTGAAGCGGAAGCGTACTTCGGTAACGGGACGATCTACGCAGAGCGCTACCTCGAGAACCCGAAACACGTCGAGTTACAAATTCTTGCCGACAAACACGGCAACGTCGTCCATGTCGGTGAACGGGATTGTTCGCTGCAGCGCCGTCACCAAAAACTCTGGGAAGAGACGCCGGCTTGGATAAATGAGGGCGTGCGAGAACGGTTACGCGAAGCCGGCGTGCGAGCGGCGCGCGCCATCGGCTACGACAGCGTCGGCACGATCGAGACGCTGGTGCTCGGTGACGATTTTTACTTTCTCGAAATGAATACGCGCATTCAAGTCGAGCATACCGTTACCGAGATGACGAGCGGTCTCGACCTCGTTCGCGAGCAAATCCGTGTTGCTGCGGGCGAGCCATTGGGATACACGCAGAACGACATCCTGTCGCGCGGCCATGCCATCGAAGTCCGGGTGAACGCCGAAGATCCAGCCGCCGATTTTCGCCCGTCTCCCGGGACCTTGACCACGTATCGTGAACCGGCGGGGATGGGCGTGCGCGTCGATTCCGCCGCCGCCGCGGGTTTCATCGTCAGACCCGAGTACGATTCGCTCATCGCGAAACTGATCGTTTGGGACACGACGCGTGAGCACGCGCTATCTCGCCTGCGGCGCGCGCTCGACGACTACCACGTCGCAGGTGTCGCCACGACGCTCGGCTTCTTACGAGCGCTCTGCGACGAACCGGAAATCATCGGTGCGGCCTACGGAACCGCAACGCTGGAGCGATTCGCCGAACGCTACGGACAACGCGGCGCTACCGCGGTCGAGTCTGCGCACACCGCACCGGCCGGCAACGCCGTCGAGCCAGCAACGATTCGCGTTGAGGTCAACGACCGGCTCTTCACCGTTCGCCTCCTCGACCTTCCCCTGCGGTCTTCAGGTGCGGGGGCGCCGGCCTCACGCACCAAAGCACCACGACCAAACGCGGCGCTTTCGCGGAACGTCGCGATGCACGCGCATACGGGTGAAATCGCCGCTCCTATGCACGGCGTCGTCGTCGAACTTCCCGTTGAGCCGGGCGCCAAGATCGCGCAGGGCCAGGTCGTCGCAGTCATCGAGGCGATGAAGATGATGAACGAGATTCATGCGCACCGGGCCGGAACCGTGAAGCGCGTTATGGTGGAGGAAGGCACGACGGTGGAACCCAACACGCCGTTAATCCTTCTGGAGTGACGCCGGCGTGACTCCCCGAAACTGTGGCCATCATGCGCAGCGATGGAAGGCATAGCCACCACGCCAGGAACGAGAACGCAAGCGGCATCCCGCTAAAGGGCGTCTACGACCGCGCCGACGCCGATACGGCGGAACGCGCCCTCGAGGGGGGCGAGCCGGGCGAGTTTCCGTTCTTACGCGGACTTCGTCCCGATGGTTACCGTGGCAAACTGTGGACGATGCGTCAGTATGCCGGCTACGGTACCGCGGCGGAATCCAACGCACGCTACCGGTACCTCTTGGCGCGCGGCGTAACGGGCTTATCGGTTGCCTTTGATTTGCCGACGCAACTCGGTTACGATTCCGATGCGCCTGAAGCGCGCGGCGAAGTTGGCAAGGTCGGCGTCGCCATCGATACCATCGATGACATGGAGGCACTCGTGGCGGGGATTCCGCTTGCGGATGTCACGATCTCGATGACGATCAACGCTCCTGCGGCTATTCTCTTGGCGATGGTGCTCGCCGTCGCGCGAAGACGGAGCGTTTCCTATGAAGAGCTCGGCGGGACGGTACAAAACGACGTTCTCAAGGAGTACGTCGCGCGCGGTACCTACATCTTTCCCCCACGTCCTTCCATGCGGCTCGTCACCGACGTGATGGCGTTTTGCGCGCGCGAAGTGCCGAACTGGAATACCATTTCAATTTCAGGCTACCACATCCGCGAGGCCGGTGCGACCGCGCTGGAAGAGCTCGCGTTCACGCTTTCCAATGGCAAGGCGTACGTTGCCGCGGCGCGCAATGCGGGCTTGTCTCCAAGCGACGTCGCACGGCGCATCTCGTTTTTTTGGAACGCCCATAACGACTTCTTCGAAGAGGTGGCGAAGTTTCGTGCAGCCCGCGCGCTCTGGGCTCACATCATGCGCGACGATTTCGGCGTGAGCGACGCGCGGGCACAGATGCTCCGTTTTCACGCACAAACGGGCGGCTCGACGCTGACCGCACAAGAGCCGGACAACAACGTTGTCCGCGTAACGATTCAGGCGCTCGCCGCCGTGCTGGGCGGCACGCAGTCGCTGCACACCAACGGCAAAGACGAGGCGCTCGCGCTCCCGACGGAAGGCGCGGCGCGACTTGCGCTGCGGACGCAGCAGATCATCGCATACGAAAGCGGCGCCGCCGACGTCGTGGACCCGCTGGCGGGTTCGTATTACGTCGAGTCGCTGACGGCGACGCTGTTTCAACGGGCGCGCCAGCTCATCGCGGAAGTCGACGCCATGGGCGGCGCCGTCGAGGCGATTACGAGCGGCTGGATGCAGGCGCGTATCGCAGACTCGGCCTATCGCGCCCAGCTGGCCGTCGAGCGCGGTGATGCGACGGTCGTCGGCGTCAACCGCTTCGTCGAACACGAGGGGGGCGAGGACGGTATCGAACTGCAGCGGATTGACCCGGCGATCGAGCGGGCCCAAGCGCAGCGGCTGAGGGATCGCCGCGCCGAGCGAGACGCCGCGCGGGTGGAGCGCCGTCTCGCCGACGTCCGAGCCGCGGCGGCCGGCAACGAGAATCTGATGCCGCCGCTCATCGAAGCCGTTGACGCGGGTGCGACGCTCGGCGAAATTTGTGACGTGTTACGCGCTGTCTTCGGGACGTACGCAGCGAGAGAAGTCGTGGCATGAACCGTTTTGGCAAGGCAGGTTACGCGTTGGATCACGTCGCCATCGTGGTGGGCGACCTCGACGCGAGCGTCGAGTTTTATACGCGCACGCTCGGACTCGAGGTCGTGTACCGGCAAACGATTCCCGGTCAAGGCGTCGAAGCGGTTGGGCTCGATGCCGGCGATTCCATTATCGAGTTGCTGCGCCCACTCGACGAAGAATCGCCGATCGCACGCTTCCGCGGTGACGCATCGACGAAGCTGCACCATACCGCGTACCGCGTTGGGGACATTCGCGCTGAGCTCGCGCGGCTAAAGTCCGCCGGCGTACGGCTCATCGACGACCAGCCGCGCCGCGGTGCACACGGCAACATCATCGCGTTCCTGCACCCAAAGAGCACGGGTGGCGTGCTGATCGAACTCTGCGAACGCGATCCAGCCTCGACCCCACTCACTGACCCATAATGCGGCTGGCCACCCGAACGCGATGTAAGTGGCGTGTCATCCTCAGGTGAAAATGCGACACTGGACGATCCCAGACGTGTCATCCTGAGCGAAGCGGTGAGCACGAAAGTGCTCATCGCGTAGTCGAAGGACGACCTTAAACCGGTCCTTCGACTGCGCTTCACTTCAGCTCACTCCGTTCGCCTCGTGTCGCTCCGCTCAGGATGACACGTCGTTTTGATGGCTTTTATCTGGCCAACTGCACACGTTAGAGACGGATGTCGAGCATCACCTCGAAAGTGCGTTGCCACGGGAGCGTGATAGTGAGACGGTCCGCTGGATACTCCGGAAAGATGCGCTCGCGCAAATCGAGGACGAGCGGCCAGAGCGCTGCGCGGTTGCGGTCCTCCGCTTCAATAGAGTCCGGCGGTACGAGCAGCGAGGTATCGACGTCGTTTGCACGCAGCGCAGCGTTCAACTGCGGACGTACGAATTGATGGAAGGCGTAGTCGTCCGCGTAGCGGTCCAGCATGAACTCTGCGTGCGCGCGCCGATCGTAGTTGCCGGTGTGTCGCCCGACACCCACCGCGACTGCCGTGGCGAGCGCCGTGCCGACAGTGTTCGCATCGGTGTTCCAGGAAGCAAAGGCGTCGATTTTGCCGGCGAGACCCCGATCGATGAGGGCCCGCGTCAACGCCTGTTGTTCGGTGCTGGGTCCCTTCTGATCTAAGAACGTCAAGTCCGCAATCGCGACGGAACGGCCTTGCGCGACATCGTCTGCAACCGCGTCTAAGAAGGCCTCCTCATCGCTTTGGCTGTCGCCGTTCACACGCACGAACAGCTCGATGTCGGCCGGATCGTTGACTCGTGAGGCCCCTACGGCGGAGATCAGTTTACCGATCGTAACGTCGATTGGCACGTATTCGAGCGGATCGACGACACGCTCCGCTCGCGAACGTGAGTAGCGGACCCGCACCGTCGGCCTCCAGTGAGCGTCTCGAGCCATCGCCCGCGAAACAAGAACCATGCCGAGTTCGTCGGCGCCCGGCTCGATCGCAACCCGACTCTCCAATTGGTTGTGGTCGATGGCGCGAGTGAGCGCCGCAACGTCGGCGATATGGAGCCCAGTGGGCCCGGCATCGTCCTGGCCGAAGACGACGCGATCGAATCGGCCTTCGGCGGCAATCTGCAGCGCAAACGCATCGACGTCGAGATTCCTGCGCCGCGTACCCAAATACGCGTTCAGCGTTTGCCCGCCGATGCGCTCCCGAAGTCGCTCCGCATAACGGCGTTGCTCATCGGTACGCGGCGGCGACGGCAGATTGGCGTACGTGGCAATGAGGTCGACGGTATCTCCTGTTGCCCAATATGCGGCCGTCTGCGGAATGTTCGGCACGCCGGTCGGCGCAAGCCGCATAACGGTGCCGAATACCGCGACATATGCATCTGTGCGTAGCGACGCGGCCTCGGCGAATTGACGCAAACGAAACTGCGCGACGTAGTCCGGCAGTCCGGGGACGCGCGACGCCACGAGTCCGCCGTATCCCACCATATCCAGTGAGCCGACGATCGCCGATACGTTTGCAGTATCCGGGGACCTTAGCCATTTCAGGATTCCGTCAGCATCGCCGGGCGCCAAGTAATGTCCTAAGAGCGAACGAGGCGGGGTGACGACGTGCCGCCCGGCAATCGTGCCCAACATGATGGGCAGCTGCAGGGTAACCGGACGATCGTCGAGCGGAATGAACGCAATCGAACGCCCCGATTGTACGGAGGCGGCACGGCTCATTGCAGGGAGCACGGCGGACGCGACCGCGAGAACGAACGCGAGGCACCGCATTACCTCCGGGTTACCGCGCGGTCACGATGAGTCCTCGCCGCGGCGAAGCGACGAAGAATCGCTCGCCGCGACGAAGCAACGCGAAGAAACGCTAGGCCTTGAACCCGTAGAGACCGTGCCCTCGCGGATTCGCGACGTAGACTTTATACGCGTGACGCACGCCGAGCGATTGCGTATAGATCACATGCACCGGTGTACCGGTTTTCAAGTCCTTGGACTGAATCGTCTTGCCACCCGGCAGATCGACGAATTTCGGATACGAAATGAACGACATGTCTGAGGGAATGCCGTCGATGCAGTGTACGCGAATGTTTGCAAGTGAAACGTGGCGCACGTAGCCGTGACAGTCTTTGTATTTCCCACCAACCGGAACGGTACCGTACGTCGTCGATGCGTTGGCGGCCAAACTCGCGGCGAGTGGTAGCGTCGTGAACAGGCACGCGTAAGCCAGCTTCGCCGTTTGGGGATGAATGCGTAGCATGTATGAAACCTCCGGCTGACCCGTACCCGCTGCAGAGACACGACAAACGCCGCTACTGCGGCATTGCACCTCGCTCCAAGGCGCTGCGCAGCCGCCCGCGCGCTTGCGAGAGCAAGGCCTCCGCTGACGTCGCGTCGATACCGTGCCGCCCCATGACGACGGCGACCTTCACGTTACCGCCCGCAGCACGCAGCAACGCTGCTGCCGCGTCCGCATCGGCCGGCACGAGCCGCGCAACGAGTCGTAGGGCTCGGCGCCGCAGTTTCTCGTTGCTCGCGACGACGTCGATCATGACGTTGTCGTACACCTTGCCGAGCCGCACCATGACGGCGGTCGACAAGACACTCAGGGCAATCTTCTGCGCGGTGCCGGCTTTCATCCGTGTCGACCCCGCGATCGGTTCCGCGCCGGTATGAAGCACGATGGAGAACTCGCAAGCCTCCGTCAACGCAGAACCGGCGACGCTCGTCAAGGCGATGGTCACCGCACCGAGCTCCCGAGCCCGGGAAAGCGCGGCAACGACGAATGGTGCGCCTCCCGAAGCAGAAACGCCGATGACTGCGTCACGGGGATGAACCGCGTCGCGGACGGCGTGCTGTCCCGCCACAGCGTCGTCTTCCGCGCCCTCGACGGAACGGCGGAAGGCCGCCGGACCGCCCGCCATGTGGACTTGTACGAGCTCGGGAGAGACACCGAAGGTCGGGTGCCATTCCGCCGCGTCCACCATCGCGAGCCGGCCGCTCGTTCCCGCACCAACGTAATGCAACCGCCCACCGTTCTCGAGTCGCCGCGCGACGAGTTCCACGGCATCCCTCAGAGCTGGTACCGCTTCGGCGACCGTGGCACTCGCCTCGACGTTTTCGCGAACGAGTGCAGCGACGACGTCGTGAGTTTCTTGCGAATCAAGAGCGCGCGTCTTTGGGTTGACCGCTTCGGTCGAAGGGACAGCGTCGTTCACGCCGGAGCCTCCGCGAAGATGCGTTTCGCGAGCTGCAACGCTGCGTGGTGTGGTTCCACGCGCCGCGCGACGACGGTAGCGTCCGGTAGACGCAGGTGTAGCGCCGCTCGCAGTGCTTGCGCAAAGGTGTTCGGTTCGCGCAACAATCCGCCCGCGAATGCAACGCGCGGTGCAGTGAGCTCCGCGATACGGGCGGTGTCGGCGCCCAAACGCGCGAGCTCATCGGCCGCGCCCTGAACGATCTGGAGAGACGACGCAATCCCCCTTGCCGCGGCGGCGATCACGTCGGACGCCAAAGACGCGATCGCCGCCACGTCCAGGTTTCCGTTGCGAGCCTTCTCATAGACGGTATCGATAAGCGCATCGCGGCTGTTCACGCCGAGGAGCTGCTGCGCGAAGCACGCTGTCTCATCCATCCTCAGTCGCCCGTCGTAGACGCGCGCGAGCCGTTTCACCGCTGCCATGCCTACGGCAAATCCCGAGCCTTCATCGCCGAGAAGATAGCCGTACCCGCCGACACGGACGCGACGCTCACCGTTTTCCGCATACGCCGCCGAACCGGTCCCGGCCATCAGCACGACGCCGGCTCCTGTCTCGACCGACGCCCGCAGCGCGATGCGCTCGTCGCCTTCCACGCAGACGGTGCGCACACGGGGAAAGCGCTCCCGTAACCGATGCGCAACGCCATCCGCCGTCGAAGCGCGCCCCGCACCTGCTGCGCCAACATAGAGAACCGCGATCGGACTTGCCGCGTTACCGACTGCTGCGAGAATCGTGGCGGCGATGGTATCGGCCGCCGCCTCGACACCAGCAGTGACGGGATTCGCGCCGCTGCTCGTCGCCGTTCCTACGATTCCGGAATCGCGCGCGACCGCCACCGCGATGCTCGACCCTCCCGCATCGACGCCGACGAGCAGCGCGTCACTCACGGATCGAGTTCCTCGCGCACTCGCAAAAGCAGCGCCGTGAGATCGCGCGGTGCGATCGCACCGAGGAGAGCTGAGTGCTTCGCGCCGGTGACGGCGGGGAGTCCTGCGGGCCGCTCGCGCAGTAACTCGTAGCCGAGCACGATGAAGGCTTGCGCCTCCTTGAACTCTGGATCGATCCCAAAACGCGCGGACGTTCCGACGTCGAACAGCGGGAGGCGCTCTTGCAGTGCGCTCATAAGCGCGCGATTGTGTACTCCTCCACCGCTCACGACGAGGTCGCCGCCGGCGCCTTCGCTTGCAACCGCACGCGCCACCGCTTCGACGGTCAACGCGACCAGCGTTGCGCACCCATCTTCGAGCGAGATCATTTCGAACAACGGCGCGTACTTCTGCAGAAAGGTCCGGCCAAAATACTCTCGGCCGGTCGATTTGGGGGGCTGACGTGCAAAATACGGGTCCTCGAGCAACGGCTCGAGCACGGCTGCGTCGACGCGGCCGCGTTGCGCATAGGCGCCGTCAACATCCATCGTCTCCGTTCCGCTCGTTTTGCAACGCACGAATTCGTCGAGCAGCATGTTGCCGGGCCCAACATCCCACCCTGTAACGGCGTTTCGTTCAACGCGGGGACACAATATCGTGAGGTTGGCGATCCCCCCGAGGTTGAGCGCGACGCGAAATCGCTCTA
>JAFAXE010000040.1 GCA_019241305.1 Vulcanimicrobiota bacterium | reverse complement strand
CTGCGGCACGTGCAAACTCCGCAGCGCAGCCGACGTCACTTGCGATGTTGCGATTGGCAAAGCCCAGCGCGTCAGTAGCAGCGTCGAGAACCGCAGCGGCGGAGCGCGCAACGGCAAGCGGTGCAGCCGAGGCAGCCGCGAGTGCGCGCTGCAGGACCTCGGTCCGCGCTTGCCGTTCCTCGTCCGTCGACCGTGGGAGCGCCAAAGCATCAATGACCGCGCGGTACGCCGCTTCGTCCGCGGCGCGGGCGCGCGTGAGCGTCAGCCGGAGCGCGTCAGCGCGTTCCAAAACGGCTCGCGCGGCGTCGTGTGCCGAAACGCGCTTCTCGTTGGAGAGCGTCAGGCGTGCGACCATGCCGATGAGGGCCGCCCCCAGCGTCCCCACGACGGCCGCGGCACTGCCGCCCCCGGGCGTCGGTTCCCGCGAGGCTAGCCGTTCGAGGTAGTCCTCCATACCGAAGGCGCTTGAGGTAACGCGTCGCTTGGCTCCTGTGCCCAGGCAGCGGGAGATGACTGTCGCGAGCGTCGAATGGGCGGCGGTTCATGCGTGACGGTCGATCGCGATGGCGACGCGGTTCACGTGCCGATAGGAGAATTCGTTGACCGTCATCGTTCAAGCACCCGGCGACGTCCGCGACCGCGCGCTGGCCGACGCCGGACGTTCCCGGATGGAATGGGCTGCGACATTTATGCCCGTGCTCGCGCAAATCCGCGAACGGTTTGCCAAAGAGCGCCCGCTCGAAGGCCTGCGTATCGGTGCATGCCTCCACGTGACCACTGAGACCGCCAACCTCATGCTTACCTTAAAGGAAGGCGGCGCTTCGATCGCGCTGTGCGCCTCGAACCCGTTGTCGACCCAGGACGATGTCGCTGCCGCGCTGAGCGAACTGTTCGGCGTGCCCACCTTTGCCATTAAAGGCGAAGACAACGCGACGTACTACCGCCACATCGAGTCGGTCATCGCGACCAAGCCGAACCTCACCATGGACGATGGCTGCGACCTCGTCACGACGATCATGGGGAAGCATTCCGAGCTGGCTGCCGAGATCATCGGCGGGTGCGAGGAAACGACGACAGGCGTCATTCGCCTGCACGCCATGGAAAAGGACGGCGTGCTACCCTTCCCAGTCATTGCCGTGAACGACGCGTTGACGAAGCATATGTTCGATAACCGTTACGGAACGGGACAATCGACCATCGACGGGATCATCCGTGCCACGAACGTTCTCCTCGCCGGCCACACCGTCGTCGTAGCAGGTTATGGATGGTGCGGCCGTGGTGTGGCCTCACGCGCCCGCGGTCTCGGCGCCCATGTCATCGTGACGGAGATCGAACCGCGCAAGGCGCTGGAGGCGGCCATGGACGGCTTCACCGTAACCACGATGGAAAAAGCCGCGCAGCTGGGCGATGTCTTCATCACCGTCACAGGAAACTATCACGTGATCGGGCGGCAACACTTTGCGGCAATGAAGGACGGCGCAATCGTCTGCAACTCCGGCCACTTCAATGACGAACTCGATCTGGACGCGATCGCCTCGCTCTCGGTTGAACGGTCGTCACCGCGACCGTTCGTCGAGACGTATCGGCTCGCCGATGGGCGCACGATCCGCATTTTGGCAGAGGGACGGCTGATCAATCTGGCGGCGGCTGAAGGCCATCCGGCGGCCGTCATGGACATGTCGTTCGCAAACCAGGCGCTGGCCGCCGCGCATCTCGCCCGCCACCGCGCGGCGCTCGAGAAAAAAGTGTATACCGTTCCTGACGAGATCGATGAAGAAGTCGCTCGGCTCAAGCTCGCAGCGATGCACATCCCCATCGACGTCCCGACCGCCGAACAACGAAAGTACATGGCCTCCTGGTCGGAGGGGACGTAGCGGTATGGTACGCCGCCTCTTCACCAGTGAGTCGGTGACCGAGGGTCACCCGGATAAACTCGCCGATCAAATCAGCGATGCCGTGCTCGACGCCATCCTGCAAGACGATCCGCTGGGACGGGTCGCGGTCGAAACCTTTGCGATCACGGGGCAAATTCACATCGCAGGCGAGGTGACGACCTCGACCTACGTCGACATCCCGCGCATCGTCCGCCAGACGATCGCCGACGTTGGCTACACGAAGTCGAACATCGGCTTCGACGCCGACACCTGCGGCGTCAGCGTCTCCATCGACGAGCAGTCACCGGATATCGCGATGGGCGTGGACCGCTCGTTCGAAACGAAACATGGTTTCGCACACGATGATTTCGAACACATCGGCGCCGGCGATCAAGGAATGATGTTCGGATATGCCTGCCGTGAGACACCCGAACTCATGCCCCTGCCCATCGTGCTCGCGCATAAACTCTCGCGAGCACTGGCCTCGGCGCGCAAAAACGGTGATATTCCCTATCTCCGTCCCGACGGCAAATCTCAGGTTACCATTGAGTACGACGGGATCCGGCCGGTGCGGGTTGAGGCGGTGGTGATCTCCACGCAGCACGACGCCGATGTCGCGCTCGATCAAATTCGCGGAGACGTGCGGGAGCGCATCATCGACACCGTAATCCCCGGCGAACTGCGCGACGCGCAGACACGAATCTTCGTCAATCCAACCGGCCGCTTCGTCATCGGAGGTCCCAAAGGCGACGCCGGCCTGACCGGCCGGAAGATCATCGCCGATACCTACGGCGGGATGGCGCGCCACGGCGGTGGTGCCTTCTCCGGCAAGGACCCCACAAAAGTCGACCGTTCGGCCGCTTACGCGGCTCGCCACGCTGCGAAGAACATTGTCGCTGCCGGTCTGGCGGATCGTTGCGAGCTCCAGGTGGCCTATGCGATCGGGGTTGCGCGGCCGGTCGGCGTCCTCGTCGAGACGTTCGGCACCGGCAACGTGGACGAAGGCCTCATCGCGGATCTCGTTCGAGAGCACATCGATCTCCGGCCGGCGGCGATCATCCACCGCCTGGATCTCCGCAGGCCGATCTATCGGCAGACCGCGACGTACGGGCACTTTGGGCGCCCGGACTTGGATTTGCCGTGGGAGCGGCTCGAAATGGTCGGCGCCCTGCGGCGTGCTGCCGGTCTGCAGACAGAGGTGCAAACGAGCGACCTGCCGCCGGTCGGCCGCCAGAAAATTCTTACATAGTCTCTGAGCAGGAAACGGAAGGGTCGCACCCCCAGGGCAGCAAAGCCAGCGCTACTTCCCTCTCTGCTTCCCTCTACGGGGTTTTTTGATGTCAAGACTTACAGTGCTTGCCGGCATCGCTTTGTGTTCGGCAACACTTACGATTTCGGCCGTTTCGGCGAACGCCGGCCCGGTTCGCGTCACTCAGCCGTCCGCACAGGTCGTGCGGCCAGTGATGATGATTCCACCGCGGGTTGCGCCGCTGCATTACATGCACACGCGCCAAACGAAGCCGATCATTCCCGACTCGTGCTGCCCGTTGACGTACGGCGGCGGACCGGTGCTCCTGAAGCCGCACATGTACGTCGTCCTCTGGAACTTCAAGGCCGCAGGTGACCCGGACAAGGTCGGTCCCCTTCTGACGAGTTTCTCCAACGCCATCGGCGGCTCCAAATGGAATAAGATCGACACCCAATATTACAGCCAGCCGCCGAAGAAGTTCGTCAGAAACCCCAGCCACGAAGGCAGCGTGTGGGACGACGAAACGGATCCAATCCCGGCGCATCCCTCTGATTCGGACATCCGCGTTGAAACCGCGGCCGCCGTCGCGCACTTTGGATTCGACCCCAACGGCTCGTATGCAATCGTGAGTGCGTTCGGCCATGACCCGCAGGGCTTCATTTCCTCCGGCTGGTGCGCATACCACAGTGCGACCAGCGTCACCGGTGGAATTGCCTCGTACACCAACATGCCCTATATGCCGGACGGTGGCAGCAGCTGTGGTGCCAACATCATCTCGCCGCCCAGCGATGAGCTCGGCGTTGATGAGGGCATCACGATCGTCGAAGGCCACGAGTTCGCGGAATCCGTTACGGACCCGCAGCCCTTCAGTGGTTGGAACTCCAGTGCCGGCGAAATCGGCGACCTCTGCGTGTGGACCAACATTCAGAACGACCTGCTGAAGAATAACTTCACCGCGACGATGCAGCCGCTGTACAGCAACAAGACGCAAAGCTGCGTCCACCACCTCTAAAGCCGAGAGCATCGATTCGGGATCGTCCCGAACGCAATGCAGGGGACCGGCCGCTAGGCCGGTCCTTTTTTTTCTTACGCGCGAGGGAGACTGCGCCGCGCTCCGAACGGAGCGCGCATTCCACTCTCCCCCGCGCTCCGCACGGAGTCGCGGAACGAACCCCCTCGCAAGGAGGTTACATGAAACTCAACGTCACGCTCGCTGTGCCCTCGGCGATCGCGACTATCGCTTTCGCAGGCATCGGCGCCACGGCGGCCGATGCGGCGAGCCGGCACACGGTTTACGTGATGCCGTCGCGAGTCGTCGCTGCACACGTCATGCGGCCGCGTACCCCGTTTCACTACGATACCGGTGGGCAGTTGCAATGGTACGGTGGTCCGGTGCAGCACGTCCCCAAGAACTACATCGTCTTTTGGCACTTCACCAGCGATCCCAGCGGCGAAGAGGCGTACATCCAGAACTTCACGAGCGGGCTTGGCGGGAGCTCGTGGATGAACATCGTCACTCAATACTACGATAGCGTGGGAAATATTCAAAATCCAACCGGACAACTCGCGGGCGTCTGGTCCGATTCCAGCGCGTTACCGCGGCGCATCACGCAAAGTACGCTTTCCACTGAGGCTAACCGTGCCGCAGCGCATTTTGGCACGCACAGCTTAGACGCGAACTTCATCGTCGCGACGCCGCACGGCCACAGCCAAAGCGGTTTCGGTACGCAATGGTGTGCATACCATTCGTACAATGGCTCGGTCGCCTGGACGTATATGCCCTATATGACCGATGCAGGCTATAACTGTGGCGAAAACGCCGTCAATCCCGGTTCACAGGGAATTCTCGACGGTGTTAGCATCGTTGGCGGCCACGAGATCGCCGAGACCCAGACGGACCCCGAGCCAAACACCGGCTGGAACGGTCCCGGCGGTGAAATCGGCGACGAATGTGCGTGGCAAGGTTTGGGCGACATCTCGCTATCGACCGGCACCTTTGCCGCACAGCCGCTCTGGAGCAACGCGAATTACGGTTGCGTCCTGCACTATCCGTAAACTGCGCTCGTAGCAAAGCAGCGCGGCGCCCACTTTGGGGCGCCGCGTTTGCTTAGCGGCGTTCGTTCCGAATTGCCGGCGAGAGTGCGACTGCACCCGTCATCGCGAGGTAGCCCAATCCGGAGACGACGATCGGAACGCGAGCCCCGAAATGATCGGCAAGTGCACCGCCGAGAATCGCGCCGGGGACCGTGCCTATCAGTGCGACGAGACGGGCCGCACCGAAGACACGCCCCACCAAATCCTCGGGAGTCACGCGCGTACGCCACCCCACGATTTGCGCGATTTCGAACATGACGCAGCCGTTCGTGAGAGCCAGGAACGTGATGGCAACCTGCAAGTTGTGGGTGACCATCACCGGAACGAACAGCAGGCCATCCAGCATGTACGCGAGGGTCAACACCCGGCCGAACCGTGCGCGGGCCGGCAAATGCGCGGCGATGAACGAGCCGGCGACCGAGCCGATCGCGCCAATGCCGAACGCGTAGCCGACTGCGAGATCGGTTGCGCCGAAGTCGCGCTTCAAAAACGGAATGAACGACGCCGCGGTCATGAAGCCGAAAAAGTTGAACGCGCAGCTGAGCAGCGCCATCAGACGCATCGGTGCATCGGCGCACAGGAAACGAAACCCCACGCCGATATCGCCTTTCACGTCACGTATCGTGGGCAGCCCGTCCGGCTCGTCGGGGCCAAACGTCCCCGCGAGCGCGATCGACCCCTGCGACACAAGATAGGTGAGGGCTGTTGTCAAGAGCGCCGGTAGCGGTCCGACGATGGCGAACAGCGCACCGCCAAGGGGAGGAAGAACGGTCGTCGCCGCTTGTTCTGCGCCGAGCAGCGCCGCTATCGCGCGCGTCGCCCGAGCTTTTCCAAGCAAATACGGAATCGTCGAGGACTGACTACTGACGAACGCAGCCGCGCACAAACTCTCGAGCACGATGCCCGCATAGAGCCCAGTCAGGGTCAACGTGTGCGTCGCGTAGCCCACCGCGAACAAGACAAAAACGGAGAATCGAATACCGTCCGCGACGATCATGAGCCGCCGCCGGTCGATGCGGTCGGCGAGCGACCCACCGATCGGACCGAACAACGCGAAGGGCAACAACTCCAGAGCGTACGTCGCACCGAGCGCCGAGGCAGAGTTCGTAAGGTGATAGACGAGCAGCGGAACCGCGATAAGGCGCAGTCCGTAGCCGACATAGCTGAACGCTTGGCCGGCATAAAATAGACTGAACGACCGCGACGCAAAGATGCTGTCGGCGAGAGACATCGGAGTAAGACCCCAGAAGCGAAGTGTGCGCCGAATCGCGGCGACATCGGTCAATGGCGGAGCCCCTGCGAGCCAACCGCCCGTGGGGCCAAACTACACGATCACGTGTTCTATGGTACCGCGCGTGTCAAGGGGCGGCAGTCGCCGCGAGGAAGCGCACGCTGGCGCTCAGCGTCTCATCGGCACGCTCGCGATGTGGCACGTGGCCGCAGTCCGGCAACACCAAGAGGTCGCAAGGATGAACGCGCCGGGCAATCGCATCGGCTTGCGCGACAGTCCCGTATTGGTCGAGGTCGCCCTGAATGACGAGAACCGGACATCGAATCGAAGAAAGATATTCTTCGATGTTCCACGCGCGAAACGCCGGATCGAGCCAAAGATCGTGCCAGGCAGCAAAGACGGAGTCAACGTCGTCGTGGTATCGGGCGAGCTTCGCGCGCAATTCGCCATGGTGGAAGTCCCTGGCGGCGTGCTCAATGCCGGCGAGTGTGATCTGTTCGACGAACACGTGAGGCGCTTCGAGGATGAGAGCGCCGGTGTGGCTCGGAAACGCGCCGGCGTAGACAAGGGCGATCGAGGCGCCGTCGCTGTGACCGAATAGAATGGGTCTGTCGATACCGCATGCATGAAGGAGCGCCGGTAACACGGCTTCGGCTTCGCGCTGCAGATAATCGCGTTGGCGTGGCTGTTGCAGTGGATCGGAACTACCCGCGCCTTGACGCGAATAGGCGACGACTCCGCGTCCAGTAGCCGCTGCCAGGCGTGGCGCAAAACGATTCCACGAGCGTGCCGAGCCGAGCGCTTCGTGCAGCAATACGATCGTGGGAAGGCTGGGACGTGGCACAGCGTATACCAGCGTCTCAAGCCGCGTACCATCGACGATGACGTGTCTTCGCTGTGGCATCGGTTTCGCTACGCGGGCGTGGTATAGCGTTGCAGCACCGCGTCGACGATGCGCTGCCGGCTCGAAACCGCCGTCACCGCGGTGTCGCCTTCGACCGCCAGCGCATCACGAGCGAGACCCTCGTCTCCGATCATTTCGGCGAACCACTTCGAATAGTCGCCGCGTCGTAAGTGATGCAGCCAGGTTTCGTCGTCGATGCCGCGCGCCAACTGGACGAACGTCATGAGGTTTTGCGCCCGCAGGTTCAGCCGTTCGCCCGGACCGCGAAAGTAAAAACTCTTCGATTCGGCAAGTTCGCCCGTCGCATATTTTCGGCGATGACGAACCCGTGTCGTTCGGGGAATGTCGGCGCGAAAAGCGCGAACTGTTCCGCTGCTCTGCGTCCACACAAGCGCGCCGCCATCGGTCGGCTCGATGCTGGAGTGGGGGGGCGGAGCGATGGCGAGCAGCGATACGGCCTCCTCCAGCGCTCGACGCGCATCGTCTCCGACGGCGACCATCGTATCGACGTCGCGCAGGCGACGCGGTTGAACGAGTTGAGGTCGAGTCGTGACCAGAAGCACGGAACTCAGCGGGATATCGAGCGGCTCGCCGGCATCGACTGGCATGAAGTGGTGCGCCTCCTCCACGACGAGCCAGTGTGGCCGGCCGCGCTGCTGCCGCAGACCATCGATGATCTTCGCAACGCGGCTGAAATAGGCGGGCCGTTCATGCGGAGGGACGGCGAGCGTGTTGAGAATCAGGCTGTGCGTTGGCGATCGCAAACCTTCGGAAATCTCCTCCAGCGTAGGACTCGCCTGGACGCTTCCGACCACGATGGCATCTTCGAACGAGCTGTAGTCGCCTTCGGGATCTAGGGCACAAAACTGATATCCGGCTTCGCGGAGCCGTTCTAAGATCAGCGTGGTCAAGGTCGACTTTCCGCCGCCTGACGTTCCGAAGACGAGCATGCCGCGCGCGGCGCCCGCGAGCGTTACCTCCTCACCGTCGGTGTCCCGTCCGAGAACGATCCCATGCCGGCTCACGATTCCTCCGGCTTCAGAAAGGTCGTCGCGTAACAGCGCGCCGACGAGCTCGCGGACGCCCGCACCGTGATCTCGCGTAGTCACGACGTCGGCGCGCTCCTTTAAAAGGGGAATCGCGTTCGCCACGGCGACGCCGCATTCGGCGAAAGTCAGCATTGCGCCGTCGTTCTCGCCATCACCGACGGCAACGAGGTTATGACGCGAAGTCTCCAGTTCGTCGAGGGCAACCTGGAGGCCGGTCGCTTTCGTCACGCCGGCCGGTAGTGCCATCACTGCTCCCTTGTTGAAGGTCACATGCCACTCCAGCCCAACGTCTCGAATCGCGTCGAGGACGGCTTTTTCGTTTGGCTCCCACGTCGCTACGATGACATGGCCAACTTCCAGTGGTGTGACACCTCGCTTGCGAAGTTCCGCGACGAATGCTGGAGGCGGCGGTTCGACGATCGTGCGCGCCGTTTTTGTCGCCGGGTCGTACACGAGCGCACCGTTCTCTGCGACGATGAGCGAAAAGCGCTCTGGTCGTTCAACCAGTGGCAAAAGGTCTTCGAGGAGGCGTCCCGTGACCAGTACGGCACGTCGTCCCGATTCGACCAGGCGCTCGAGCGCGGCCCATACCGGCTCAGCAACGGTCCCGTCGTGGGCGAGTGTACCATCGAAGTCGGTCGCGAGTACGGCATAGCGCACGCCGCCGTGATGCCCGACTCACAAGCGGGCGAAACGGCGCCGCACGTCAAGATCACGGGGGAGGGCGCCCTTCTAGGGCGTTGAAGCTGCGTGACCGAGCATTCGCCGGTCCCGAATAGCTCAGTTGGTAGAGCAGCTGACTGTTAATCAGCGGGTCGTTGGTTCGAGTCCAACTTCGGGAGCCATTTTCAAGCCCCGTTCCGCAAGGTTCGGGGCTTTTAACGTCGCGCAAAGCCTCCTGAACATCCGAAAGCATATTCTGGGAGCGTTCCCAACCCTATCTATGGGCCTTCTGAGCTTGGAGCACTACGGTGTGATCAACCAACGGGAGGAAACAGCATGAAAAGGTTGGGACTCATTTTCGGAACGATCGCGATGTGTGGCGCACTGCTCCTCAGTGCAGCGCAGTCGGCGCGAGCCGACGGAGCAGCCTCCACGCGGAACGTCATCCTCGGTGCGGCGGCGCTGATCGCCGGTGCGGCGATCGAAACGAACGTCGCGCAGAAACAACGGCTCGCCAACACCGTCGTGGGTTACACGTCGTACGGCGCCGCAGTGTACGCTGACAACCACGTCGTTCTGCCGAGTGGCGAAAGTTACTATCCCAATAACGTCGGTCAGACGATCGCCTGCAACAACGGCGCCTGCACCATCAGCGGGGGCTACAACACCGGGTACGATCCCAGTGCTCCGTATAACGGAGGATATTACTACGGGGCGCCGTCGAACGGTGGCTATTACAATGGGCCGTAGCTAACCCCAAGGGGAACTCCGTCCGAACCAAGATGAGGCCCGCGAGCAATCGGGCCTCTTCTCATACCCGGAGCGACAACTGTATGGCTAGGCGTATGGGTTGTCGGTATCAGCTCGTTCCCTGCTCCGGCATCATGAGCGCATTCGAGGACGGCGCGCCAGTCGGCGATGTCCGCAACGCTCGAGACACTGCGACATTGTCGCAAAAGGAGCCGCTCATCATGTCGAACATCATTCGTACCACCAGCGTTCTCTGCATGGTCTCTTTGGCCACCGGCGTCGGCCTCTCCATTTCCTCAGCCTCCGCCGCCACGCTGCGGACGGTGTCCGTCCCCTCGCAAACCGCAACCGCCTCATCCGGGCCGTTCATTTCGCTCAAAGGCCACCGCATTCGCGTGGGCTGGGCGGCCGCCAGGCTGCGCAAGATGCAGCGCTTTCTTCCGCAGCCGTTTTCGGTTCCGGCCAATCCGCTGTACGTCGCGGATCCCGGACTCAACGGCGTCGTGATCTTTAACAAACTCGGGAACGGTGTGCACGTGCCGTCCGCATTTCTTGCTGGTCCGA
>JAFAXE010000154.1 GCA_019241305.1 Vulcanimicrobiota bacterium | reverse complement strand
GCGACTCGATCGAAGCAAGTTCCCGCTCGTCCGAGAGGAGCGCGCCTTCGGCGACGGGCGGATGCGAAAAACGGACGACTCCGACGACTTGAGAGCGCAACAGCAGCGGCTCTTGTGCATGCTCGACGGCGCCGTTCGGCGACGGCGACGGTTCCACCGCGACGACGAGGGGAGTCTCCGAGACGCTTTCGCTTCGTGACGTACCGCTGCGGCGAAGCGCGAACTCCATTTCGTCATCGGCGACGCGAATGCGCACGAGGCCCGCTTCGGAACACGCGGCGGCTACATCGCGTAGCCGACGGGTCACCTTATTCCATTCCACGGCGGCCTCTGGCTCGTTCTCTGTCGCTGGGGTGCATGGGCCGGGACGCTTCCGCTCATCCAGTGGGACGACCTCGGCCCGCTCGCTCGCGTGGAGTGCAGCCGCGGCGGCGTCGAAGCGTGAATCGATTTCCGCGAGCGGGACGAGCACGAAGGCCCGCTCGAGCATGCGCGGATGCGGAAGCGTAAGCTCGGGATCGTCACGATGGACGTCATCGTACGTCAAGAGATCGAGGTCCAGCAGACGCGGTCCGAAACGCGGCCCCGGCCGCCTTCCAAACTGCTGCTCGAGGCCTTTCAAGAAGCGCAAAAGTGCGGAGGGTGAGAGCGACGTCTCGAGGAGTGCGACCGCGTTCACGAACTGCGGCTGGTCGCGTATCCCCCACGGTGCACTGCGATAGAGACGAGAGCTGCGCACGACTTCTCCGGCCTCTTTCAGCCGCTCGAGCGCTGCTTCTACGGAGCTCCTTGCGTCGCCGAGGTTTGCACCGAGACCGACGTACGCGCGCGCCATGGCTATGTGCGACCCGCCGTCAGCGTGACCGCCGGGGTTGCACCACCCGGCGCGAGCGGCTTGGTCAGCGTAATACGAATCCGGTGCACGCGTTCGTCGTGCATCACTTCCTGCACGATCGCATCGGCTAAGCGCTCGAGCAACTGGAATGACGAGTGTGCCACGATCTCGACGACTCGTGCCCGCACTGCAGCATAGTCGATCGTATCTGCGAGCGCGTCCGAGCTGCGCGCAGCGTCGACGTCCGCTTCCAGCTCCACGTCGACGTCGATCGGTTGCGGATGGAGGCGTTCCCCCTCGTCGGCTCCATGACGGCCATACGCGCGAATCCCACGCAGTGCGATCTGCGCTACCGGCCTCATGGGAGGGCATCGCTCCAACCGGCGGGCCGCCAGCCGCGCGTGACGGCGTCGGTGACTTGGACGACGTCGTGCATCGCCGCAACGTCGTGAACGCGAGCGATGTCGATTCCGGCGGCGATGGCGAGCGCGACAGTCGCAGCCGTTCCAAAGGCGCGTTCTTCCACCGCGCGGCCGGTCAGCTTTCCGATGGTCGATTTGCGTGACGTCCCGATCGCGGTAGGAAAGCCGAGCGCCACCAAACGGTCGAGCGAACGTAAGAGGGCGAGGTTGTGTTCGGCGGTCTTGCCGAAACCGATGCCGGGATCGAGAATGACCTGCGCTGCCGGAACCCCGCCGCGCACGGCCGCAACCGCATAGCGCTCGAGCGTGCGAAGGACCTCATCGACGACGTCGCGCTCGTACACCGCTACGCGTTTGTTGTGCATCGCGATGACGGGAGCACCGCATTCGACCGCCGACTCGATGAGCGCGTCGTCGAGACCCCAGATGGAGTTGAGCACATCCCCACCGGCGGCGTGGGCTGCACGAAACATTTCCGGTTTGAAGGTGTCCACCGAAATCAGGGCGGCCGGGGCAGCTTCACGAATCGCTCGGACCGCGGGCAACAGGCGCGCCGCTTCGACCTCCGCCGTAATCGGGGTGTGACCCGGTCGCGTTGACTCCGCACCCACGTCAATGAGGTCGGCACCGTTGTGGATATGCTCCTTCGCAAGCGCCGCCGCCGCAAGCGGATCGCAACGGCCATCACCCGAAAACGAATCTGGCGACGCATTGACGATGGCCAAAAGATACGTGCGCGCTCCCCAAACGAGCTGCGTTCCCCGAAGCCGTAGGCCGCCCCGTGCGCTAGCGCGCGGCAGTTGTGAGGACATTCGAAAACCACCAGTCGCGCAACGTTCCGACGAGGAACGTCGAACCGGTCACGACCACGACCTTGCTCCCTTCACCTTCCCGTCGCGCGACGGAAAGGGCCTCGACGGGGTCCACGATCGCGCGCGCTGACAAGCCCCGTGCCTGCGCCATACGCACGAGGCGCTGCGGTGACGACGGCGTGCGGCCGACGGCGCTGAAGGTCGTGAAGACGAACGAAGCGGGTAACAGAAAAAACGCGTCGAGCACACCGGCTGCGTCCTTGCTTTCGCCGATCGCCACCACGAAAGTGAAACGGCGTCCTGGAAACTCTTCCTGGAGCGACTCTGCAAGGGAAGCTGCCTTATCGGGATTGTGCGCGATGTCGAAAACGACGCTCGGATATCCGGGAAAGCACTCCATCCTGGCGGGAATGACCAGCCGCGCCCAGCCACGCTCGATCTCGGCCGCGCTGGGCCGTAAGGTCGCGGGCGCAAGCTCGAGCGCGGTAATTGCCGTCGCGGCATTGCGGCGTTGAAACGTACCGAGTACCGGTAGTTCGAGGTCGTAACGAGCGGACATCGTTTCGAAGGCCAGCGCTTGGCCGTATGGTGTTCCGTCTTTTACGGCAACGTTCGTGTGCGACTCCACGCGGACGAGGGGTGCTCCGCTTTCCCGCGCTTTCCGTTCGATGACGGAGAGCGCAGGCTCTTTGGCGTCCGTGACGAGCGGGACGCCGAACTTGGCAATCCCAGCCTTATCGGCGGCGATTTCTTCAATCGTCTCGCCGAGCACGTCGGTGTGATCGAGCCCGACGTTCGTGATGACGGAAACCACCGGGATCAGAACGTTCGTGCCGTCGAGCATCCCACCGATTCCTACTTCGATGACCGCAACATCCACCGCTTCGCGCGCAAAGTACAAGAACGTGAGCGCCAACAGCGTTTCATAATACGTCGGCCGTCCATCGTCCCGTGCCGTCGCTTCGATGGCCGGCATCATCTCCTCGAGCACACCAGCAAAGCGCTCCTCACCAATCGGAATCCCGTCGATTCGCGCGCGTTCGACCATCGAGCTGAGGTGCGGCTTCGTGTGCAACCCGACGCGCCGCCCTGAAGCGGAGAGCGCCGCGGCGATCATGGTCGCGGTCGAGCCTTTGCCGCTCGTGCCCCCGACGTGAAAACTTGGATACGCGTTCTGCGGGTCGCCCAACCTGTGTAGGAACGCTCGCATCCGCTCCAAGCGAGCGGGGAGCCGCCGCGAAGCCGTTTCGTTGATCGTGCCGAGAAGGTAGGTCGCCGCCGCTGCAAACGTCACGGCGTCTTCAACACGGTGCAAAGAGAAAGCGAGGCGGACCCTTCATCCATCCGTGACCGTTCCGCTGAGCAAATCCAACGCGTGCGGTAGAGCCGGCAGAATAACGGAAAGCGTTTCCTTGACCGCTTTAGGGCTTCCCGGAAGGTTCACGATGAGCGTCTCCCCGCGGACTCCCGCGACCGCGCGCGACAGCATCGCCGTCTTGACGAGCGACAAAGAAGCGGCCCGCATCGCTTCGGGGATGCCGGGAACTTGGTAATCGAGGAGCGCTGCCGTCGTTTGCGGCGTCCGGTCGCGCGGCGACAACCCAGTCCCTCCCGTCGTCAAGACGAGGGCGATCCGGTGCCGGTCACACAGTTCGATCAGTTCAGCCGCGAGCGCCGCTGCGTCGTCCGGCAGCACGCACGACCGCGCGACCTGGAACGCGTTGCCTAACGTTTCTTCGATCACTGGGAGCGTCGCGTCGGGGCGCACGCCTTGCGCAGCGCGGTCCGACAGCACGACAACGGCAACCCGGTACACTGCGCCGGTTACGGCGCGCTCCACGATCCCCGTTTTCCACCGCGCTTCTCGACGAGCCGCAGCGATTCGATCGTGATGCCCCGTTCGAGCGCCTTCGTCATATCGTAAATCGTCAGCGCAGCGATCGCCGCGGCGGTCAGCGCCTCCATTTCAACACCCGTTTGTGCGGTCGTCTTCGCGGTCGCATCGATCTGCAGCGTTCCAGGCGCCACCCAGCGGAACGCAACGTCGACGTGATCGAGCGCGATGGGATGCGTCAGCGGGATGAGCTGAGACGTCTGCTTCGCCGCCATGATACCGGCCAGTTGAGCCGCAACGAATGCGTCGCCCTTCGGCAGCGTCGCCGCCCGCAGCGCGGCTTCGGTTTCTTCCGACATGCGAACGCGCGCACAGGCATGGGCCCAACGTTGCGAAAGCGGCTTCGCCGCGACGTCAACCATCGTAAGACTACCGTCCTCGCGGAGGTGCGTCGGCCGCATTGCTACGGAAGCGGCGCGCGTCGTGAACTATCGGCGAAGCGCATCCACACTAAAGCCAGCACGCCCAACACCGCAAAGACGATTCCGTGCTTCACGTGATGACCGAGCGGTCCGGACGGCAGCCAGTAAACGATGGCGATGAGAAAGCACACGACGGCGAGCGCGAGCGCAACACTTTTCATGAGATCACCTTTGCGACGGCGAGGCCAAACGCTACTGCTCCCGCCAGCACGCAGTACCAGCCGAACGGGCGCAGATCGTTGGTCCGGAAGTAGCGCGTGAGAAACGCGACCGAGGCATAGGCCGTCACCGCTGACAACAGTCCCCCAACAAACGACTCGAGCAGCACGACGTGCGCGTGCGGATCAAGAAGGCGCGGAATCTCCAAAATGGAGGCAGCGCCGATCGCTGGGGTCGCCAGGAGAAACGAGTATCGCGCCGCGTCCTCGTGCGTGAGGTCCCACAGAAGTCCGGCGACGATCGACGAGCCGGAACGCGAAATCCCCGGAAACAGTGCGAGCGATTGCGCAAGACCGACGCCTAGAGCGGCGCTCCACGGCAACCTCTCCAGCCGGCGCGGTGGGCCTTGCGCGGCACGGCGTTCCATGCGCTTGAGCCGCTCACCGATGAACATGATGATGCCGTTGATCATCAAGAAGAGCGCGACCAGCGCCGTCGAGCCGAACAATGCTCGAACCGGCCCCTCGAAAAGGACGCCCAAAATCGCGACGGGGATCGTTCCAACGACGAGAAGCCAAGCCGTGCGTTCCTCGCCATCGTTGCCGATGCGCCCGCGGACAACGCTGGCAATCAGCCCTCGTACGATACCGACCCACTCTCGCCGGTAAAACGCGACGAGCGCCAGCGCCGTCCCAAGATGCAACGCGACGATGAACGCCAGAAACGTCGGATCGGAGCGGTTCACGTGCCAATGCAAAAGCGCGGGGACGAGCACCGTGTGGCCCAGGCTCGATACTGGGAAGAGCTCGCTGGCGCCCTGAAGCACCGCAAGCAACATCGCTTGCAGAAACGTCACGAGGACGCGTTATTGTCCGATACTATTGTGCGCTGAAGTCGACTTCGAACTTATACTGCCCCGGAACTGGCTTGCAGTCCTCAAGTTTCGGCGCGTACGAAGACTGACGAGCAGCGCTCAGGGCGGCGCTGTTCAACATCGAACTGGGCGTCTTGATCACCGACGCATTGGTGAGGTGCCCGGTCGCATCCAAATCGACCTCGACCTCCACCACGCCGCTGATGCCTTGTTCCTTCGCCATTTCCGGCGTGTCGGCAGTGGCGCCGTTGACCAGCGTCGCTTCCTTGTTCGGTACGGCACACTGCGGCCGTGGCGTCGGCGAGGGAGTCGGTGGCGGCGGCGCGGGCGTCGCCGGTTTTGCGGATGGCGCCGCAGGCGCGGGAGCAGCTGAAGCGACGGTGCCGTGCGGAACCCCGCTTTCGCTTCCTTTCGTCACGTTGTAACGGCTTTCGCTGGGCCCACTCGCAGCTTTGGACGTCGTGTGAACGACGTTCACTTTGAGGTGCGCTTGCGGCGGCGGATTCGTCGCCTTGACGGGCGGCGGCGTCGAGTGCGGCGGCGGGGTTGGCGGCGGTGGCGTGGGCGTCGGAGGCGGTGGTGTTGGTACCACGACCTTGACCTTCTTCGTCACCGAGACTTTTTCGGTTTCCGGCTGTTCCGCGTGCGAGGGATTGTAACGGATCACGAGCGGTAGCACGAGCCAGTGCAGCGCGATCGAAATGACGAACGCCCATCCTAAAAAGTTGCGGACGCGCGCACCAACGCTGAGAGACGGTGCTGGATCCTTTTTTGCCATCGCTCAGTTCCGCACTAGCTGGGGGTCTTCTGCCCCTCGATGTGGTTGGCGAGCCCGAAGTTGGTGAGGTTCTCGTTCTTCGCAGCGTCCATCACCTGCAGCACGATGCCGTAGTTGGCCTTCGGGTCGGCCTTGATGATGACGCTGTTGTAGACGTGGTTCGTGTTCGAAGCCAAATCTTTGAAGGCCGCACTGGCATCGTGGATATCGACTTGGTTCGAGCCGATTTGGATTTTGTTCTTGTCGTCGATGATCACGACGATCTGCGACTCTTTGACCTTCTGCGTATTTTTGGCGTCGGGCATCTTCGGCTCTTTGGTCACCGAGGCGAGGATGATGAAGATGATGAGCAGGACCAGCAGCACGTCGGTGAACGGCGTGATGTTGATCGTCGACATCACCTCATCTTCGCCCTGACCTGTCGAAACCGCCATATGCTCTCCTTACCTAACGCCGGCAACCCGGCGCCCGTGACTGCTAACCGGTTACGAAGCCGACGTCTTCGAGATTCGCCTCACGCGCCGCGTCGAGGATGCGGATGATGAGCCCGTACGGCGCCTTGGCATCGGCAATGATCGAGACGTGGAGGTGCCCGCGGCGCGTCGCCACTCGCGCCATCTCGTTATAGATGTCCGGTTCGGCGGTCTTCTGGCCGTCGACGAAAATCACGCCCTTGTCGTTCACGTCCACCTCGATCGTCTTCTTCGGGTCATCCTTGTTGGCGCTCGAGGGGTTCGTGTGATTCGGCAGTTCTTTTTGGAAGCCGGGCGGCGTGATCAGCGCGGCGAGAATCATGAAGATGATCAGCAAGACCAGCAACACATCGGTGAAGGGCGTGATGTTGATCTCCGCCATCACCTCATCTTCTTGCTTCGCCGACAGCAGTGACATGGAAGTGCTTTGGCTGCTCCTTTACCGGGCCGCAGCCGGCGCTCGAGCCGGGGCGGTCGCCTGAGGTTGATACAGATCGGTCGGGATCGGCTCGCCGATGTTGTGGAAATGGAGCATCTCGGCCAGCTGATTTGCCGCAACGATCATCTCTTGGTTGTACGCCTTGATGCGCGTCTTGAAGTAGTTGAAGAAGATCACCGCGACGACCGCCACGAACAAACCGGCGGCTGTCGTGATGAGCGCTTCACCGACGCCTGCCGCGACCACGGCCGGTGTCGAATTGCCCTTCAGCGCGATATCGTCGAAGGCGTGGATGATGCCGAGCACCGTCCCGAACAGACCGACGAACGGCGCGATGACGGCGATCGTCCCGATGATGCCGAGATAGCGCTCGAGCGAGTTGAGCTGTTCCATGAGCGCGATCGACAGTGCGTCCGTAATGTCCGCGCGCCCTTTGCGTCCGCGCTCGAGCCCGAAGCGCAGAATCTTGGGCAGCATGCCTTTGTTCTGGTTGCAGATGCGGATCGCGCCGGTCAAGTCGTCCTGCTCGATCTTGGCGCCGATCTGCCGCAAGAGACCGCGTGTGTCGCCATGCTGCTGCGCGAAGAATACCAAGCGCTCGATGACAACCGCCACGACGGCAATAGAGCAGATGAGCAAGCCGATCATTGCCGGTCCGCCCCGCTGCAGGAAGTGGATGAAGTTGTTAAAGTAGTCCACTTGGCGCGTCGCCTCCAAACTATCTCGGTGAGTGAGAGTTACGGGAAAGCGACGGCGAGGGCGCGTCGCGAGGCACGGGTATTTTGCCCGCTCGCAGGCGATTCCTCGCTCATTGTTTGGACCCGGAAAGCTGCTTGATATTCTTCTCGATGGCGTCGGCGAGCGTGGTGTTGTTGGCCGCCTTGGCGGCGGCGTCAGCCTTGTTGAGGTACGTCAGCGCGTCCTTGGACTTGCCCTGGTCGGCGAGTGCGATGCCCGCATAGAAGTTCGCGGCGGCATCGTTCGGGGCGATCGCGAGCGCCTTATCGGCGGCAGCCTTGGCTTTGGCCGCATCAGGATTCGGTTTCAAGTTCAAATAATTCGACGCCGCCCGGCCGTAGAATGTGACCGCCTGAGACGGGTACGCCCCGGCGGCCTGCTCCCATTGGGCCGCCGCGTCGGCAAACTTGCCGTCCTTCTCCAGATCCTGCGCTTTTTGGACGTAGGAGTTCGCCACGACGGTCTGGGCGGCGCTGGAGTTGGGATCGAGACGTTGCGCCTCCGCAGCAGCCGCCTTGGCCTTATCCATGGCGCCCGTCTCCGAATACGCCGAAGCCAAGTTGGCCTGGATCGTCGCCTTCATCTTGTTCGTCGCTTTTGGGTCGTTCGCAGCCAGCGACGCGGCACGCTGAAACGCATCGATAGCCGACGCGCCGTCGTTCGCGGCGAGCGCGGAAAGCCCGAGCGCATTGTACGTCGCGACGTTTGGCGAAAGCTGAACCGCCTTTCGCGCCGATGCCAACGCCTCTGTGCCATTTTTGGCGTTGGACTGCTCCATCGCGTACTGCGCGTATGACAGTCCCGCGAGAGCGGAATACTTCTGCGGGATGGTTCCGGCGGCATCGAACGCCTTGACCGCGCCGGCGTAGTCCTTCAGGAGTGCGTCGGCGGCGCCGAGCGCGAGAGAGGCCTGCTGGTCACCGGGATGGGCCGAGAGGTAGTCGCTCAGCCCGCTCTTTGCACCCGCATAGTTTCCAGCGTTGATCATCGCGTTGTAGCGCGTGATGTCGCCGCCTGAACCGGACTCCTCGGAGCTGACGGACTTCCCCGTGAACTTCAACGAAAAATCGTAAAACGCGAGTGCCGGCTTACCGCCGCGCAGCGCGGGCTTGTATTTCGAGGTCCGGGCGATTTCCAGCGCCGGCGCATCATCGCCGTGGTTGGTGGACTTGATGATGTCCTGCACCTTGAACGAGCCGTTGGCGTTGACGAGCACCTTCACGATGACGGTGCCGGGGCCCGCGATCGGACTGGTATAGGTGCCCTGTTTGAGCAGCTTTGGGGCAACGTAGCCGACTTGCGCACGGGCAGCGCGCGGCGCGGCAAATACGGCGATGGCGGCGATGGTGAAAGCGGCGATGAACGACGATGGCTTCATGGACTCCCTCGACTTTGGTGGCGTTCCGTTCCATCAATAACGAGGCCGGGAGCACCCACGTTCTCTCGTAAGGTTGCGGCCCCGGCGGCAGCGCGCTGGAACATGTGCGACAAACTGCCGCGTTCCCCGTCCCGAATCGCGTCCGCGGTGTCCCCAAGTATGCCCGCGAAAGCGCGCACTTCCTCGTGAACCGGCGCAGCGTTCGCCGCGAAGATCCCTTCCCACACCGTCCAGGACGACAACGCAAGCCGGGTCATCGTGAGCATCCCCGTCCCACACAAGGCGCGGAGGACCCGATCGTCGGCCCGCTCTGCCAGACTGGCACCGAGTGCCGTGGCCACGACCTGAGGGAGGTGCGACGTGAAGGCGACGGTGCGGTCGTGGGTTTCCGCGTCCACCGCGACCGGCGTGGCGCCAAGCCTCTTGAAGAATTCGCGCGCGCGCGCTTCGAGCTCGCGGTCGCGAGGCGGGACGTACGCCCAGACGCGTCCGGAAAACAGGTCGCGGCGAGCCGCTGCCGGGCCTCTTCGTTCACTTCCCGCGATGGGATGGCTCGCGACGAAATATGGGACTCGCGCCGCTGCCGTGAGGACGGGTTGCTTTACCGAAGCCACGTCGATGACGAGACCGGCATGGCGTGACGCAGGCAAGCGGGCCAGCAGCTCCACCGTTGCGGCCAGCGGCAACGCAACGACCACAACGTCGGACTCGGCAGCGACCGCCTCCGGGCTTGGGCCGATCGCGCAGAGCGCACCTATCGCGGCTGCCTCGCTGGCCGCCGCGCCATTTCCGTCCCAGCCGAAGGTGTCGTCGCCGGCGGCTCGCGCTGCAAGCCCGACGGATGAGCCGATGAGACCCGTCCCAAGGATACCGACCAGCACGGCTATCCCGCCGCGGCGGCCACCCGGCTGTACGGCATCCGTCGTCCGACCGCCGTGGCGACGCCCTCGACCGCACGCATCAACTCCTCGAAGGCGGCAGGGTTGAGCGACTGCGGACCGTCGCACAGCGCGGCTGCCGGATTGGGATGCACCTCGATCAGCAAGCCGTCCGCGCCGGCAGCGACGGCGGCGAGGCTCATCGGGCCAACGAAATCGCGCACGCCGGTGCCATGCGACGGATCGACGACAACCGGCAAATGCGTCAGGTGATGGAGGAGTGGCACCGCACTGATATCGAGCAAATTCCGTGTGTGCGAATCGAACGAACGAATCCCGCGTTCGCACAACACGACGTCGTGGTTGCCCGCAACGAAAATGTATTCCGCGGCCATCAACCACTCTTCGATCGTTGCGGAGATACCACGCTTCAAGAGGACCGGGACTCGCGCTTCACCGACGGCGCGAAGCAATCCGAAGTTCTGCATGTTGCGTGCACCGATTTGCAGCATGTCGGCATAGCGCAGCACCACCTCGACGTCGCGGACGTCGAGCACTTCGGTGACGACCGAAAGGCCGCTCCGGTCCGCCGCTTCACGCAACAGCTTGAGCCCTTCTTCTCCCAGTCCTTGAAAGGCGTACGGCGAGGTGCGTGGTTTGAAGGCACCCCCGCGCAACACGTTCGCGCCGGCTTTGCGCACCGCTTCGGCAGCCCCCATGAGTTGCGGGCGCGATTCGACGCTACAGGGTCCGGCGCAGATCGCAATCTCGTTTCCGCCAAAGATCGCGCCGCCCGCCAGCCGCACCGTTGTCTGCGTCCGGCCTTCACGGCTCACCAGCTTGAAGGAACGCGAAATCGGAATCACGCTTTCCACGCCCTGCAACTGAGAAAACTGCGCGGCCAGCGTGTCCTTGTCTTGGGTGATCCCGACAACACCGACGATCGTCCGTTCGCTGCCGCGACTGACGTGGGCCGTGAGCGTACGGGCCGACAGGTGTTCGGTTACGGCGGCGATCTCTTCGTCGCTCGCGTCGGTCCGCATGACGATAATCACTGAGGGCTCGTTACTCCTAAGTCGGGGCGAAGGGAAACGGCTTCGCGCAGGTACACGTGAACCATCTCGGCTTGGCTGCGCGCGGTGTTGACGTGAATGAGAACGCGGACGCACATACCGAGCCGTCCGGGAACGTCGATCTCCGTAAAATTCAGGAGCGGTACGCGTGTCCAACCGAGCGAACGCGCCGCGGCGGCCGGAAATTCGGCCGTCAGATCGCGGGTGACCGTGAACAGCGCCGACGCGATGTCCTCGGGGATGATCCCGTTGCGGGCGACGATCGCCAAAAGCAGCTCGCGCGTCGCCTCGACGATGGATTCCGCATCGTCGCGTTCGACCGTCGTCGCGCCGCGTATTCCGCGAACGACGGTGTCCGCGTTCTGGCTCCGTCTCACCGCGTAGGACGCGCCGCAACGTTTGCCTCGCCCGCCTTCGCTGCCACCAAACGCAACGCGCGAAGCTCACGCTCCGTCGCCGCTCGCACCTGCCCGACGCCGAGATCCGCAAGCGCGATCGGACCGAAACGCAGTCGAGTCAGCGAGAGCACAGGGTGTCCAATGCGCTCGAACATCTTGCGCACCTGCCGATTGCGCCCTTCATGAACGGTGATATCGATTTCAGACAGCGTTCGTGACGAAGCGACGATTCGCACTTTCGCGGGTGAAGATTTTCCGTTGTCGAGTGTGACGCCATGTAACAGAGCGGCGAGCGCATGCGCCGGCGGACGTCCCTTGACGACGGCGCGATACGTTTTCTCCACACCGAAGCGCGGATGCGTCAGCACGTGCGCGAGATCGCCGTCATTCGTCATGAGCAGAACGCCCGAGGTGTCGTAGTCCAGCCGTCCTACTGGAACGACGCGCGTTCCATCGTTCGGAAGCAGTGAAGCGACGGTGCGACGCCGCTGCGGATCCCGCATTGTCGTCATGACTCCCGCCGGCTTATGCAGCACGAGATACGCAAAAGAGGCGGTAAGCCGAGCCCGCTTTGCATCGACGAAGACGTCGTCGTCGTCGCCGACCACCATGCCCATTTGTCGAACGACGTGACCGTTTACCGAGACGCGTCCCTCAGCGATCAGCGCTTCGGCGTGCCGGCGCGAAGCGACTCCGGCCCGTGCGAGGTACTTCTGCAGCCTCACCGGAACGGGCTTCGCCGCGGCCTACAACGACACCGGGCCCGTGAAACGATCGAGTCCTCTTCGTTCACCGTTAAACGGAGAGCCAGCGGGGGCCACTGACGTACGGATTGCCGCGTTCGTAAAACCGCAGGACGTCTTCGGCAGCTTTTGTCAGCCCGATCCGCGTACTCCGTCCGATGACTCCAGCCGACGTGAGGCTCGCAGCGAGCCAAAGCGTTCCCCTCTTACAAAGATCCGCTCCGTCGACGTCCGCCGAAACGCCAAGCGCCTCCGTCAGGCGCCCGGGGCCTCGGGCGAGCTCACGAAGCGCGGCGCCCTCGCGGCGCGCCTGCATGATCTCGACCCCTTCCAGAGGTTCCAGTGCGCGGAGCAGGACGGCGGCGCCGATCCCGGGCGATTCGCTCGTCACGTTCAGGCAGAGTTTCGTCCCATAAATCCGATAGACGTACGCGAAGCCTCGGCCCAGAAACATCGAGGCGTTTCGCTTCGTCGGTCCCCGAAAACTGTGCGAAGCCGGATCGTGGGAAAGGTACGCTTCAGTCTCGACGATGCGGCCGGCTACACGTCCCTCGGGCGCGTCGTGAACGAGCACCGTGCCAATCAGAAAGCGTGCGAGCGCGATGGTGTCGTTGGGCAGTTCGACCCGCCGCAACCGCCGGAATCGTCGTGCCTTAAGCGGTTGCGCTTCTAGGCCGCGACGTGCAGCGATACTTCGGCTTTAGCCCGCGCGGTCAAGTCCTCGATCCGCGCCGTCGCCGCGAAACCGACCTCGGCGTTCGTGAAGCGGTTGAGCGCACAGCGGAGCGCTACGTATGGCATCGTCAGCGCTCCAGGGAGCGGGCGGCGCTCCTCGAGGTCCGCAACCAGCGCTTCATCGGCGACGACGAACCGGATCGCGCCGTGATAGTTTTTTCGGATGGCACCGGCGACGGCTCGGAGCGCGGCGTAGCCGACTTCCCGCTCCTCGAGCATATCGGTGCGCCGAACGAAGAACGGAAGCCGCAGCAGCCGAGGCTCGCCCGCTGTCTCCATCGCGGCATAGGCCACACCGGCCCCGCCCGCGTCCGCTGCGAACCCGACACTGACCTCGAAACCCTGACCGTTCGCTTCGCGTCGCTTCATGTTTGAGATTCTCGTACCCATTGTATATCGAACGTATGTTCGAGTCAACCCGCTATAAATCACTTGACACACCCAGTCAACCGCGGCCGCGTCCCTCAGCCCGTCGCCCGCGCCTCCAAGAGGGAGCGGTAGACCGCGAGCACCTGGTCGGCGACGCGGTGGCGTTCGAACCGCCAGACCTCCGTCGACTGGCCGCGGCCTTGTAAGCGCAGCGCTTCCTCCAGCGCCGCCGCAAGTACCCGAGGTTCACCGGGGACCACGAAGCCGCTGCGGGCCAGAACGTCGCGCGTGGCAGCAGTATCGACGGCCACGAGCGGCAGCGCCGCGGCGAGCGCTTCGGCGAGGACGA
This sequence comes from Vulcanimicrobiota bacterium, assembly GCA_019241305.1. Classification (GTDB taxonomy): domain Bacteria; phylum Vulcanimicrobiota; class Vulcanimicrobiia; order Vulcanimicrobiales; family Vulcanimicrobiaceae; genus JAFAXE01. The sequence continues at coordinate 16,884 of JAFAXE010000154.1, read as the reverse complement.
GACCTTGGGTTTCGCTCGAACTCGTAAACAGGAACGCGTCCGCGGATGCGTACACGTCGGGAAGCCGTACTCGCGGCAGCTCGCCGGCGAACGTAACGCGATGCGCCACGCCGGCACGCATGGCAAACCGTCGCAGTTGCGGCGCGTGCGGCCCATCGCCCACGATGACGAGCCGGGCATCGCGAGGTGCTGCAAGCATCGTATCGATCGCGAGTTCCACGTTTTTCTCGCGTGCAAGACGGCAAACGCACAGCACCATCTTTTCGTTCGCCGCCACGCCGAGAGTCCGCCGTACCGTTGCACTGCGACGGCCGCGCGCAAACGCGGCCACGTCGATGCCACCGGGAACCACGTCGATCCGGGCGCGCACGCCGATTTCCCGCAAGTGCGTTTCCATCGCGCGCGTCGGAACGATGACGGCGTCAGCGGCATTGGCATAGGTCTTCGTCAGACGCAACGCCGCACGGCGCGTCATGCCGGGCTCGAACGGCACGTAATGTGCATAATCTTCCAGGCGCGTATGATACGTAAATACCAGCGGAACGCCGTAACGGCGCGCGGTGCGCAATCCAAGCCATCCGGTGATGAATGGTGAATGCGTGTGAACGACCGATGGACGCCGCATCATCGGGGCGAGTTTACGATCCGGAAGCACAGGCAACGCAAGGCGATACGCCGTCGGAACCGGCAGCGGCAACGATGGCACGCGCAACACGGACGCGTTGCTTTCATCGTACCCGGGCATCATCGGTGTGACGCAGAGCACATCGTGACCCGCGCCACGCAATGCGTCCGCGAGCGTCTCGACGGCAACGACGACGCCGTTTTGAATCGGCCGATAACATTCCGTAAAGATGATGATGCGCATACGGTTCCAGCGTGTGCCTTCTCGCCAGGCCCTCCACCAGGCCTTGCCGCAAGCGAGCGTTCGCGATTTGACGGGGGTGCGAGCCCTGTGCTATCTTGCCAGGGTTCCCGGATTCCCCGTCCGATACTTTGCAGACTGCGGTACGTTCGTGCGTGCTCCAGGTGCCCCCGGGCGTCGAGCGCGAGGCTACTGCGGTCGCAGAAAGGAGTCGGATTGATCGGAAGCGATCAACGACGCGCGACTTTCGTCGCAATAATCAATCGAATTTTTGGCATGCTCGCGTTCGTGCTCGCCTCAACGGGCGTTGCCTGCGCGGCCGGCCATAGCACGACCGCGGCGGCGTCTGCTGCCCCGGTAAGTCCGCGCATCACCGTGACGATGGCCACGGGAGCGACCGAAACGCCATATGTGACCCAAGCCACGACGGTTGCCGATTTCCTCGCCGAGCGAGGGATCGTCGTCACCCCGGCGGATCGCGTTTCGCCCCCCGCCGACACGCCGCTCGCCGATGGTACGCGCGTCGACTTTCATGCAGCGGTGCCCGTACAGCTGATCGTTCGCGGAGAAGTACGCGACCTCTCGAGTTCGGCTCCCGACGTCGCGACGCTGCTTTCTGAAGAGCACATCGCACTCGGAGCTTCGGATCGCGTAGAGCCTCAGCAAACGGACGCCCTGACGTCAGGTATGGTGGTGCGTGTCACGCACGAGACGGCGTGGACGGCACTGCGTAAGCAGCTTCTTCCTCCACGCGTCATCCAACGATACGACCCTGCGCTGCCTGCCGGAACGACGAAAACGTTATTCCCCGGTCGCTCCGGTGAGCGCGAGATCACCGTCCACTTCGTGCAGCGCGACGATCGTCCGATCGAAGCCGAATCGCGAGTCAGCCGCATCGTCCGGCATTCTAGACCGCGCGTCATCTTGCGCGGCATCGGTGAGTACGCCGGCTTTGCCCGCCTCGCGCAGCGAGGGTTCGATGCAACCATCGGACTGGCACGTAGCGCTTTGCATATGATTGCGACCGCCTACACGGCATCGTGCGCCGGTTGCACGGGATTCGCCGCCAACGGCATGCGCGCGGGCCACGGAATCGTCGCGGTCGATCCTGCGGTCATCCCGCTCGGCACCCGGCTGTTCATCCCAGGCTACGGGAGAGCGGTCGCCGGAGATACCGGCGGTGCGATCGTTGGCCACCGTATCGACTTGGGATTCAACTCCCTCGGAGATGCACTGCAGTTCGGCCGGCGGCTCATTACCGTTTTCGTCTTGCGATAAATCCCTTCGACCAACACCCTCGCTCGCTCTTAGCGACGCACGGCGTCCGTCCGGCGAAGCGTTTCGGTCAGCATTTTCTGACCGATCGTGCGGCGGCCCGCCGTATTGCCGAACTCTGTGTCCGAGGCGATCTTCGTCGCGTCGTCGAGATCGGTCCGGGGACCGGAACGCTGACGCACGCGTTGTTGCATGCGGGCGCGGTCGTCCTGGCGGTCGACGTGGATCCGCGTATGATCGGTATTTTGCAAGGGCGCGCGGATCTGAACGATGCACGGTTCGTCTTAGGCGACGCGCTCTCGTTCGACTACGATGCGAACGCACGTGATGCTTGGTGTGCTTGCGGAAATTTACCGTACAACATCGCAACGCCGCTCATCTTGCGCTGGCTGGCGCTGCAGTATCCTCCGTCGCGCATCGTTGCTATGGTTCAGCGCGACGTCGCTCTGCGGTTGACCGCACGGCCGAATACGGCCGCATACGGCAGCCTGAGCGTGCTCGTTCAGTTCTCGATGCACGTGCATCGTGCGCTTGCGCTCGGTCCCGACGCTTTCTATCCTCGTCCCCGCGTGGAAAGCGCCGTCGTGACGATGGAGCGCCGCAACGCTCCGGCGGTCGCCGTGCGGGATGTGGCTTTCTTTCTGCAGGTTGTGCGCGGCGCTTTCGCGTACCGGCGGAAAACGCTGGTCAATAGTTTGGCACTCGCGCTCGGCATTGAACGCCTCCATACGCAACGCGTTCTTGCCGATATCGGTCTCGGAAATGATACCCGTGCAGAACAGCTCGACCTCGACGCCTTCGGCGCGATCGCCGATCGCCTGGCCGCGTGAATCGTTTCGTGTTTCGCTGACCGCCGTCGTCGCGATCGGCGCGATCCTCATCGTATTCGGTGCGGGCGTCGGAGCGATCGCGATTGCACTCGGTACGGGGGCGGTCTCACTTGCCGACTTGCAGCACCGCCCACCCCGGCTCTCCGCCAACTTTCAGTTGTGGTCGCAGCTGGCGCTGTACATCCCCATCACGGTATACCTGCTCGTCGTGATTCGCCCAGTATCGGCGTTGCCGTTTTCTGCGCTCGGTTTCAGGCGTCCCAGCTTGCGCGATATCGGCGTCGGCGTCGCAGGGGCGGCATTGATGTGGATCGTGATCGCCGTTTCGAGCACGGCAATCGAAGCACTGACCCACCGTCACGATACCGAAGCCGCGATCGAACTGATCAAGCAGATTCATACGCCGGTCCAGCGCCTGTTGTTCATCCTCATCGCGGCCGTCATGGCGCCGCTGGTCGAAGAATTCGCGTTTCGCGTGTTTCTCTTTAACGGCTTTCGGCGTCACAGCGGGTTCTGGGTCGCGGCCTTCTCGAGCGGCTTACTCTTCGGCCTTGCCCACGCGCAGGGCGCGTCGCAAGTCGCGACGGTGAGCGTGCCGCTCATGTTCGGTGGCGTGGTGCTGGCGTGGGTCTACGAAACGACACGCTGTTATTGGTCGAGCGCGCTCACGCACGCGCTCTTCAACGGCGTCAGCGTCGCAGCCGTTTTCGGGTTCGGCGTGAAACCGTGATCCGTATCGGCATCGACGCGGCGAATTTTGCGCGGGATCGGCGAGGGATGGGCCGTGTCGCACGGACGATCGTCGAGGCAACGATCGCCGATCCCGCCTTTGTGCCGACGCTGCTCGTGACGAACCGGCGGGACGCTGCGCCGGTGGAGCGTCTCTTCGAAGGCCGCGCCACCGTTCAACCGGCGCGCGTCGCCGCGCGGCGGTCACGGTACGACGTCGTCTGGTTTCCGTGGAACGGCATGCGATTTTCGGCTGCAGCGCCCTCGGTGCTCACGATCAACGATGCGTTCGCGTTCACCTACCCCGCCAAGGGCATCGTCGCCAAAATGCGCGAACAGGCGCCGATTCGGCGCGGCGCCCGCCACGCCAGCATCATCGTGACGCCGTCACGCTACAGCCAGCGTGAAATCGCGCGCGCGTTACCGGTCGCGGCAGAACGGATCACGGTGATACCGTATGCCGCCGATCCGTTCTTTTCTCCAAGCCAAAGCTCGCGACAACACTCCCACCACTACGTCCTGATGATCGGTGCGCGCGAAACGCGCAAGCATGCCTCGCTCGTCATCGAAGCGTGCCGAACCGCATTCGGCGTGGACGATCTGCTCATCGTCGTCGGCGATCTTGCGCCAGCCGACCGGCGCAGCCTCAGTCGCGCCCACCTTCGGCACACGGTTCTGCGGAACGTCAGCGATGAGGGACTGCGCGAACTCTATCGCGGTGCGCGCGTCGTCGCGGTCCCTTCCACCGCTGAAGGATTCGGACTCGTCGCGGTCGAGGCGATGGCGTGCGGCACCGCAACGATCGCCTCGAACACATCCGCGCTGCCGGAAGCGACGCAAGGCGCCGCGCTGCTGCTCGATCCGTGCGATAGCACGGCTTGGAGCGACGCGATCGGACGTGTACTTCACGACGACGCCTTCGCGATGAAGCTCGCAGCGCAGGGCGCTGCGCGGTTTGCATTTTCAGACCGCTCAGCCTTCGCGCGCGCGTACCTTCGTCTGTTCGTGGACCTCGTCGACGATCGCGCGCAGCCGTTCGATAAAACGTTGCGCTGAAAATTGCTCAGCATGCGCGCGCAACGCGCGCGCGTCGTAGCGCGCGGAGTCGAAGCGAGAAAGAATTGCGGCGAGCGCCGACGGTTCCGCTGCGAAGAAATGTTCGCCCGTGACGCCCGGTAGAATCGTTTCCAGCGCTCCTCCCCGGCCGAGTGCAATGGCGGGACGACCGGCCGCTGCGGCTTCGAGCGGGACGAGCCCGAAGTCTTCCTCGCCTGGAACGATCACGGCGCGCGCATCGCCCATGAGCCGGTTCAGTTCCGCATCGGAAATCGCACCGCAAAACGTCGTCTGCGTTCCACGCGCCGCCGAACGCAACGACGACTCGGCTGGTCCCGTCCCAACGATCCGTAGCGGGACACCGGCCTGAGCGCACCCAACGATCGCGAGATCGATGCGCTTGTACGGCAGTAGCCGCGAAACGACCAGCGCGTAGTCTCCACGGCCTGCACCAACCGTAAAGCGTTCCAGATCGACCGGCGCCGGCAGCACGTAAGCGTCCCGCGCGTAGAAATGTTTGACGCGCTGGGCGACGTTGCGCGAATTCGCGATAAAGGCCGTGGGCCGTTCGGCCGCGCGCCGATCCCAAGCGACGAGCCGCTGCACCAATCGTCGCGCAAAGGGCGCGAGCGGTGCAGTCGCCCCACGCCGCACGAGCCCGCCCACGTACGCGTCGTATGCGAACGCGAACCGGCTCACCGTATTGATATAACACACGTGCGTCACCGCTGGCGGCGTTACGACGCCCTTCGCCCACGCGCTCGTGGAGCTCACGATCGTATCGAACGGCCGCAGGTCGAAGCCTTCGAAAACTCTCGGATACAATGGTGCCAAGTAACGGAAGTACTGGTGAACGGCCGGGAGCCGCTGCAGCCACGATGCGCGCACGCGTGACGGATCGATGAAGTCGGAGGTGAGCGAGGGATCGTGCAAGGCGGTATAGACCGGCGCGTCCGGGTACGCCCGCGCAATGTGCGCAAAAACGCGCTCTGCACCGCCGCGCTGATTGAGGTAGTCGTGAACGAGAGCGACGCGCACGGGGACGGGCGAAGGCCCGCGTTTATTCCTGTTGCGCCTGGCGTGGAACGATCAGCGCGACGATATACCGCTGAAGATAGGTTTTCGCAACGCGCTGCACATCGGCGCTGCTGGCGTGGTCGATCGCATCCAGTGCGCCGTTGAGACCGCGTTCCCCAAGACTGGTCGAGGCCAGCATCCCGATCAAATACGCGCGGTCGTAGAGCGTGGTCGCGCTCCTCACGAACTCTCCGGTCGCCGCTGCTTTGAAACGCTTGAGCGCATCGGACCCAAGGGGCCGCGTCGCCAGCGACTTCGCCACCAGGACGACTTCCCGAAGTGCGACGGTGGGGTCGATGCCGGTTCCGCCGTTCACGTACACGACCAGGCTGGCGGGTGCGCTATCATAAAAATACACTGCGCCGACCGAACGTTCCCCAAGCGCCAGCGTCGTTGCGCTGGAGCGTTCGAAAGCGCTGGAAAGAAGCGCTTCGAGAACGAGCATCGCACCGAAGTCGTGGTCGCTCGGTGACGGCGCGCCGAATCCGACGATGATGAACGGCCGCGCAACATCTCGCTGCGCGATGATCCGCTTCGTCGATGCAGGTACAGGTTGCACGGTGACGTGCAGCGGAGCGACGGCCCCGCTCGGAAGGCTTTCCGCGAGGCGGCCCACCGCTGCCACGATCTCCGGCGTAACGCGCCCCGTCATGCTGACGCTCATGCCGCCACGCCGATACGTCGTCGCATAAAACGCGCGCACTTGCGAGCCGCCCAGAGACTCCAGTGTTGCCAGCGTCCCATACTGTGGATACGCCGTCCCGCTTTGAAGGAACGACTCACGAAACATCTGAACGCCGACTTCGAAGGGGTTCTTCTCCGACTCGGCGATGCGGTTGTCGAGCGTTCGGCGCGCCGCCGCGACTGCGGCGCCGCTGAAGTCCGGATGCGCAAGGGCCCCCTCAAAGAGCTTGAGGACTTCGGGCATGCGGTCCGGCGTCGACTCGAGGTAATAGTGAACCGTCCGCTCGTCGACACTGTAGGTGACGCTTCCACCACGCGCCTCGATCGCTTCGCGCACCGGCATCGGAATGCTCGACTGTGCAAGCGACGCCGAAACTGGTGTGCGCACGATGCACTCAGCGGCGAGCGCCGCAGCTCCGTTGGTGGTTCGCGTTTGATGCGCCAATCCAGCGGAGACGAAAATCTGTACGCCCGTCAAGGCCGCATCATCGTCCGACTGCGTGGTCAGGCGCAACCCGTCGGCGCTGCTGATCGAGGTGGCAGGAAAGCGCGCTACCGTGGCTCGGGCCGAATGCTCAGCCGGCAAGATACAGAGGAGCGTGAAAATCCAGGCGGCCGTCGCGCGGATCAGTTTCACGACGGCTGCCCTTTCGCCGCCGAACTCTTCGGCGGATTAGGGACGAGGATCACGCTCGCGGGCGTCTTGGTGAGATATTTCTCTGCTACCTGCGCAACGAACTCCGGCGTCAAGGCGGCGGCGGCAGCGAAGTAGCGGCCCGCTTTCCCATCGGCGCCGGGCGCGTATGGAAGATTTCCCTCGACGCTGTACCAGCCGAAGTTATCGGCCATCTCGGTGGGTGTCTGAAGATCGCTCAGTAAATGATACTCGAAGGCATCACGGGCGCTTGAGAAGCGCTCTGCCGAAAGCGCCGTGCGCATCTGCGCGAGTGAGCGATCGACGATCGGGCGTAACTTGGTGAGGTCGCCGTCGCCGAACGCGACGAACATCACGCCGGGATTGTGAAGCGTGATGAATTGTCCCGTCACGAACGCTCCCGGCATTTGTTCCTCGACCGCGCGCGACGCCACGCCGGCGCCGGGACGGAATAGGTAGTCAGCGATGAAATCCATCGCGGTTGCCTCGTCTTCGCGTCCGATCGGGGGGCCTGCCCAGGCATAACCGGCGGCCGCCTCATCGAAGTGTTCCCGCACGGGTACGAGGGACGTCGAAACCACCGAACTGATGGGCGTTTCGGCCAACTCAAAAGGAGAATTGGCCTGAACCGGGCGGCCGCGAGAGGCGCCTGCCAGCACGGCATCGCTCACGGCCCCACTAACGACGAGAACGGCATTCTGCGCGCGAAATGCGCGTTCCGCAAACCCGCGGACGAGCGTGAGCGTGACGGCGGAAACGTCTTTCGCGCTACCGAGCACGGGATAATGGTCCGGACCATTCGCAAAGAGTTGGCCGAACGCATCGTTACGGACGACGGTCGCCGGATCGAAGCCGGAGATAAGCGCTTCCATGGCGACGTCGCGCACGGCGTCACTGAACCCCTCTTCGCTGATGACGGGGGAAAAGTACGCGATCGTCATGGCTTTCACGATCTCCGGCGCTGCATCCGCCGGCACGAGTGCCGCGACCGCAAGCGAGTCGGCGTACGCGATGATTGCGAGATGCCCACCAACGGCTTCGATGCGGTCGCCGAGCGAAGGTCCAACAATCGGCTTGGAACCAGCGACCGTTTGTGCAGCGACGCGTGCGAGTCCGGGAACCGGTTTGTCGCCAAAACCGATGGACGGTGCGCGAAACCACAGTTCGACCGCGGCCGCCGGGGCGCCGCTGGCGCGCTGAACGATGACCGTTCCGGAGGAACCTTGGAGATGAGACACCGTAACGGCGGCGCCAAGCTGAGGAACGGCTTGCGGCGACGCGGCCGGCGCTGCTGCGGCGAACGCCGGCGTCGCGCCAAGGAGGGCAGCGCCGACGAACGTCGCGCCGATGTACACCGGAAGTCGCACGCTAGGCCGGCTCGGGTGAGATGTTCGGAAGGCGCTTCGGTTTCTCGGTACGCTGCGATTCGTCGATTGGAGTCGAGGCGGCCCGCGGGATCGTCGGCACGATCGGCTCGGCCGGGCGAGGATAGGGCTGACCGCTGAGGATCGCACCGACTTCTTCGGCTTCGACGGTTTCATGCTCCAAAAGCGAGGCGACCATCCGTTCGACCTTGTCCCAATTCGCTTCCAGAACGCGGCGAGCACTGGCGTAACAGTCGTCGATGATCTGGCGCACCTCGGCGTCGATTTTGCTCGCAATTTCCTCGGAGTAGTTGCGATCTTCGCCGATGTCGCGGCCGAGGAAGACCTGGTGCGCTCCGCGACCGTATTGAATCGGACCAAGCCGGTCCGACATGCCGTATTGCGTGACCATGCGGCGCGCGAGCTCGGTGCCTTTTTCGAAGTCGTTACTTGCGCCGGTCGTCACGTCGCCAAACTTCAGTTCCTCCGAGATGCGCCCACCCAGCAACTGTGTGATCTGCGCCAGCAGCTCGTTTTTCGTGCGGCTGTGCCGGTCTTCTTCCGGCATTGACCACGTGATACCGAGCGCCATCCCGCGCGGAATGATCGTCACCTTATGAACCGGGTCGGCATTCGGCAGCAAGCCACCCACGATGGCATGTCCGGACTCGTGGTACGCGGTGTTTTCTTTTTCGCGTTGCGACATGACCAGCGACTTGCGTTCGGGACCCGCAACGACGCGGTCGATCGCTTCGTCGCAGTCGACCATCTCGATGATCGACTTGTTGCGGCGCGCGGCGAGGAGCGCTGCTTCATTCAACAGATTTTCGAGGTCCGCGCCTGAGAAGCCGGGCGTACGCTTCGCTAGCGTCTCGAGCGAAATTTCTTTGGAGAGCGGTTTGTTCTTGGCATGCACGGCGAGGATCGCCGCACGGCCGCGCACGTCGGCCCGGTCGACGACGACTTGACGGTCGAAACGCCCGGGACGAAGCAGCGCCGGATCGAGCACGTCGGGCCGGTTCGTCGCCGCAATTAAAATGACGCCGGTGTTCTGATCGAAGCCGTCCATTTCGACGAGCAACTGATTCAGCGTTTGCTCGCGCTCGTCGTGACCGCCGCCTAAACCGGCGCCACGCTGACGGCCGACTGCATCGATCTCATCGATGAACACGATGCAGGGCGCCGACTTTTTGGCTTGTTCGAAGAGGTCGCGCACGCGTGAGGCGCCGACGCCGACGAACATCTCGACGAAGTCCGATCCGGAAATGGAGAAGAACGGAACGCCGGCCTCACCCGCAATGGCGCGCGCCAGCAGCGTCTTACCGGATCCCGGCGGACCGAGCAAAAGCACCCCCTTGGGGATGCGCGCGCCCAACGCCTGAAACTTCTTCGGATATTTCAGGAACTCGACGACTTCACCGAGCTCTTCTTTCGCTTCTTCCACGCCCGCCACGTCGGCGAAGGTGACCTTCGGACGGTTCTCGCTTTGCAGCTTCGCCCGCGACCTCCCGAAGGACAAGGCTTGGCTTCCTCCGCTTTGTGCCTGGCGTAAGAGAAACACCAGCAGCAGCGCCATCAACGCGAATGGCAGCATGTTGAGGAGTATCGAGAAGATCGGCGTCGAGGTGGGGCTCTCGTACGTGATGTTGACGCCGTGCTTGCGCAGCTCCGGCATCAGGCTAGGATCATCCGGCGCAGTCGTCGTGAAGCGATCGTTCGCATCGCCCTTGCGGAACTTGCCCGTGACCTCGTGACCGGTGATCGTGACCTCGTCGACCTGGTCGCGCTGGACAGACTGATAGAACTCGGTATAGGTCAGCTTGCGCGCCGACTGTTGTCCGACGAGCAGCCGATCGATCACGACGATCGCGATGACGAGGATAACGAGGACGATGAGGAGCGGTTTAATCTTGTTGGCCACTAGGCTTCCTTATTGCCTGGGCGTCCTCGAGTTTCGCCGGAAGCACAGGGCGCGATTTTCGCGAGGTATGGGAGGTGACGGTATTTTTCCTGATAGTCCAAGCCGTACCCTACGATGAACGCATCGGGCACGCGGAGACCGACATAGGTCGGCGCGACCTCCGTGCGGCGATGATACGGCTTATCCAGCAGGGTGCAGGATCGCAGCGACGCGGGCCGCCGAGCCTGGAATAAGCCGCTCAAGTATTGCAGCGTCCAACCGTTTTCGACGATGTCCTCCACGAGCACGACCTGTTTGCCTTCCACGCTTTGGCTGGTGTCCTTCAGTAAACGGACCTGGCCGCTCGAACGATGCGAATCGCCGTACGAGGCGGCCGCGACGTAATCGACGCGGACATCGAGGGAAGGCGGAAGCGCCCGAGCGAGGTCTGCCACAAAGAAGAGCGCCCCTTTCAACACGCCCACCAGGAGGAGGGGTTCACCGCTCGCGTCGGCCGCGATGGCACGCGCGAGTCGGCGCACAGCGGCGGCGATCTCTTCAGCCTCGAAGACAACCTGGCCGACCCGCTCCTCAGCCACGCCGGACGGTCACCTCGACGCCGTCTCGGACGAAAACCCGGCCGCCCTGCTGGGACTCGACCAGGCGCGCCGCTGCCTCGAGCCGTTCAAACGTGACATCGCGTAAACCGACGGAGCCTTTCAACGCCTCGCGAAGCTCCCGCCGCACGTGGGCGCGGGGACGATCTTCGTGCTCTTCGCGAACGATCTCAGCGCAGCGCGCCACCGCCTCGTCGAGATGCGGGAACGGCCCACGAAGGGATGAGAGCGCTGCGCGCAACGCATTGCGCCGAAAAGCCATATCGCTATTGCTCTCGTCGAGCACGTACGGCAGCCGCTCACGCTCGCAGTAGCGTCGCAACGCCTCGCGACCAATCCGTAACAACGGTCGAGAAAGCGTCACGGTTTGGTTCAGTGGCCGCTGCGGTTCCATACCCATGAGCCCGCGGTGCCCCGTGCCGCGAAACAACGCCAGCAAAATCGTCTCCGTTTGATCCTCGGCGTGATGCGCGGTGCACACGCGAGAAGCACCCACCCGCGCCGCGAGACCTGCGAGCGCGCGATAGCGCGCTTCGCGCAACCGTTCTTCGCTCTTGGCAGCGTCAACCGAAGCGCACAGCACGCGGACCGCGAGCGTCGTGCCAAGCGCCAAAACGACGCCCTCATCTTGCCAGGCGCTCTCCCTCACTCCGTGATTGATGTGGGCGAGCACGACGGTGGCGCCGGCGTGCTGCGATGCACGCGCTGCGAGCGCGGAAAGCGCAGCGCTATCGGGTCCGCCCGAACAGGCGACAAGAACGGTTTCCGCGGGACGGAACGCCAGCGTCTTCTCGATCTCTGCTTCGAGATGTCGCTCCGGATGCGCACCCCTCACGCTACCCTTCCTTCGTCAGTGCATGCGCGTTGCCCGCGCCACCTCGCGTGCGGCTTCGCGATCTTTGATCGCGCGGCGCTTGTCCCACAATTTCTTACCACGCGCCAGACCGATTTGCACCTTGGCGCGTCCGCGGCTGAAATAGAGCCGGATCGGGACGATCGTGAGCCCCTTCTCGCCTGCGAGTCCGGCGATGCGATCGATATCTGCGCGGTGTAACAGCAATTTGCGTGCGCGCCGTGGTTCGACGTTGTTCCAACTTCCGGCCCGATACGGCGGAACGTACATGCCGACGAGCCAGAGTTCGCGGTCGCGTACGCGCGCAAATGCTTCGTTCAGGCTGACGCCACCCTCGCGGATGCTTTTGATCTCCGTGCCGGTCAAGACGATACCGGCTTCCCAGCGCTCGAGCATCTCGTATTCGAACCGCGCGCGCCGATTATCGACCGACGGTTCCAGCGGCGGCTTCTTGGGCGCTTTTTGCTCCGGCTCGCGCACGCTGTGTGCACGTTTGCTTCCCTTAGCCAAGATCGGGAACGCCGAGAGTCCCCGGCGTCACGCGTCCGCGGACGACGAAGCGGCCTTCCGCCGATGCTAAGAGCACGTCCGCGTCACCCACGACACGCGATTCCAAGCCAAGGACACGACCTCGCTCCCAGAGGACGCGGCCTTCGACGATGATCGGCGCGCCAATGGGGACCGGATTGCGAAAGCGCACCTTGATCTCGCCGGTGACGCCGCGATAGCCGGCGGCGCCCGCGGCGTGCGCCATCCCTTCATCGAGCAACGTCATCACGATCCCGCCGTGTGCAACGCCGACCCAACCCTGGAACGGCTGCTCCAACGTCGTCTGCGCCCGCACGAACTGATCGCCGGCGATGCTAAAGCGCAGGCGCAGCCCGATTTCGCTTTTCGGTCCGCATGCAAAACAACGCCCGTCGTCGATCACCTCGTCACGCACGGTCACGAGCGTTCCTTTTCTTCTTTCTTTTGATCGTAGTCGCCGTTTTGGATCTTGGCGAGCAGCGCTCGGGCGTAGATCGTGTCGGCATTCGCGGCGATGGAGGCATTCAGCGCCTTTTTGGCTTCATCGAGCTTGTGCTGATCGATGTAGATCCGCGCCAACAGCGTGTAGCCATGTTGCCCGGCCTCACCCACATGGCCGACGTCGAGATCGAGACCGCGTTGAACGTACGGAATGGCGGCCGCACCTTGATGGAGGTCGTACAGCAACGAGCCGATGTGAAACTCAATGTCGGCATAGGGCGGGACGGCGTTGGGAACGTCGATGACGTACGAAAGGCCGCGCTGCGGGTCGCGCAGATCCGTTTGATAGAGTTGTCCCAAGTATTCGCGCGCGAGCACGTTATTGGGGTCCGTCTTCAGTGCTTGAAGCAGTTCGACTTTTGAACGGTTCGCAGATCGCTCGTTGAACCTCATGATGCCCAGGCCGACATGCGCGGCTTGGCCGCTGGGATGGAGTTGCACGGCCTGATTCAGTTCGTCGCGCGCGTCTTGCGTGCGATCCCGGCCCGCAACGGACTGGAAGAGATACGTAAACGCGACACGGACGTGGTTGACGTAATTCTTGGGCGCCCCCGCCACCGCGTCTTCTTCGACGTTCGCGAGCACGTCGAGCGCGCCGGGCTGCTGTGCGGCCGCCGCATTCAGAAAGGAAATCGCGAGCGTATTGTCTTCGATCACTCCGAGCGCTCGCTCGAACTCGGCCTGCGCTTGTTTGAAGTGCCGCGTATAGAACAAATGCAGTCCGTGGAACAACGGCTCGTCGAACGCCGCGTTGGCGTAGTCGTTGCGTGGACGGGGAGTGGACGCGGCTGAAGCGGGACACCCTTCGGCGACCGTGGCGATGAGCGCGCCGAGCGCGAGTGCGGTGATGACGCGTGCGGCTGGGAATGCGAACATCGTTATCGGCCCACCAAGAGCCGGTCGGCAAGCCGCCGCGGCAGATGAACTTCGGCCATTTTCTCACGTACCGGCTCGATGGGATAGTCGTAGCGCTGCCACGACACCGTCCCGTTTTCGACGTCGTAGAACGCGAAGGAAGCTTTCGGATTGCCGTCGCGCGGTTGGCCGACGCTGCCGACGTTGAGGATGTACCGCACCGCCGGGTCGAGTTTCAGATTGCCGCCGGCGCGCATGGAATGACGCGTGACGCGACCCGACTCAGAACGTGAAAAATATTCCGCCAGATGCGTATGTCCCACGAAGATGAGGCGGGCATCGGTTGCTTCGAACGCCTCCGCGGCGGTTTGATTATCGAGGATGTACGTGAAGTAGTTGACCGGCGCTCCGTGCACGAGCAGATAGTCGGGGGTGCGCACCTCGTAATCGAGGCCGGAGAGCCAGGCGACGTTTTCGCGCGTGAGCACGCGCTGCGTCCACAGAAGCGCCTCGCGAGCGGCGTCGTTGAAGTAATCCAAGCCAAAGCTTTCGATGGCTGCGACGTCGTGATTGCCGAGGATCACCGTCTTCGCGCGCTCGCGGATGAGCTGGAGACATTCATTGGGATTGGGTCCGTAGCCGACGATGTCGCCGAGACACATGATGACGTCGTCGGGCTTCGTCAACTCCAGAGCGGTGGTGAGGGATTCAAGGTTGCCGTGGATATCCGACAGGACGGCATATCTCACACAAAACTCCAGGCGCTCCGCGACCCGAGCGCACTCAGCGCCTCTTCGAATACGGCCGCAAAACGATCACGCTCCGCGGGCGTTCCCACCGTCACCCGCACGAAGCGATCCAGTGGGGGCGCCCCCGGTTTACGGATGAACACTCCGCGATGCAGCAGCTCGTCAACCATCGCCTCAGCCCGCTCCCGAGAGCCGAGATCGAAACACACGAAGTTCGTGTGCGAGGGGAGCGTCGCAATTTTTAGCCGCGTCCCGAGCGCCGCATACTCGTCGCGTCCACGTGCGACTTCCGCCACGACGGAGCGAACGAACGGCTCATCTTCGAGCGCGGCGAGGGCGGCAAGTTGCGCCGTACGGTTAACGCCGTAGTGAAGCCGGATTTTCTGGAGCGTCGCTCCAACCTCGTCGGTAGCAAGGGCATATGCGATTCGAGCACCGGCGAGGCCGAACGCCTTCGAAAACGTTCGTGCCCGGATGACCCCGTCGCGCACCGCGGGCCGGAGCAGCTCACACTCCTCGACGAAATCG
Organism: Vulcanimicrobiota bacterium; assembly: GCA_019241305.1. Lineage (GTDB taxonomy): Bacteria > Vulcanimicrobiota > Vulcanimicrobiia > Vulcanimicrobiales > Vulcanimicrobiaceae > JAFAXE01. The sequence goes on along the minus strand of JAFAXE010000154.1, from coordinate 1,818 downwards.
GCGTACGCTTCGTCGAGCAACAGTAAGGTCGTGCGCGGCAGTGCGGCGAGACAACGTTCCAACGTACCGGCTTCCGCAAACGAACCGCTCGGATTGTCCGGGTTTGCGACATAGATAATCTGCGGCTGCAGTTCGCCTGCGCGGGCTGCAAGCCGATCGAGTGGGACGGTGCCATCGTCTTCGTAAGGTACCGTCTCGAGACGGCCACCGTAACCTGCCACATGAAAAGCAAAGGTCGGATAGGTACCGAGCGTCGCAAGCGCCGTCCCGCCTGGTGGCATATACGCTCGTACGACAAGCCCGAGAATGTCGTCGATTCCGGACGCGACGGTAAGCTGCGACGGCGAGCAGCGATGGCGTTTGCCGAGCGCCTCGCGCAGTTCTCTCGACTCGGGATCGCCGTACCATGACGTCCGTTGCAATCCGGCGTGCATCGCTTCCAGCGAACGCGGCGGCGGTCCGAAGGCGCTTTCGTTTGCGCCGAGTCGCAACAGCGATGAATGTCCGGCGCGGCGCGCCAGTTCTTCCGGCGCGACGAACGGCGTGGTTGTTGGAACGGCGGCGATTTGCGCTGTCGGTTGTGGTCGTTCGCTCACGCACGCACCGTAAGACGGTCGATCACGCGCCGAACGCCGTTGGTTTTGGACGCAGCATTGAGCATGGTGGCCTTCACGGCTTGCGTCGGCGCCGTGCCGTCGAGCGTCACGACCCCGCCTCGCGCAGCGGCGTGCACGCGTAGTGCGTTCGTTCCGGACTGCGCCGCAAGCGCTGCCATCACGCGCGTCGCGAGCGCGAGATCCTGCGCCGACTGACGCGTACTCGGCAAATGCGGATCGACGTGCAGGTCCAGCGCGACGTGCGAGACGCCCGCCACTTGGCGCGCGGCCTCGCGCAGCGTTGGAATCTCTGCCGGGGAGCGTACGGCGCCGACAATGGTAACGGCGCCGCTCCGTGCTCGCACGCTGATCGATCCCGCCGAGTCCACATCCGCGGCGACGAGCCGCGCTTTGACCGCCGTGGCGAGCAACGCATCCCTCGCGGCCAAAACCGGTGCAGACGTCGCCATCGATGAAGCAGCGTTGTTGAGGCCCTGGATCGCTTTGTTCGCCTGATCTTGGGCGGTGTTGCGATCCGTTTGCGTGCACCCTGAGGCGCTCGCCAACAGCGCGACCGTTAGCATGACGTTCTTCATGACTCGGCCTCGACAATCGGTGCGCCACCGCTTGAAAAGCGCCGAACCGCGACGCGTTCGCCACGTTCTACGCGCGCCGGCCGTTCGCCAACGACGACGTACCCGGTGGCACGTGCGAGGAGGCTTACGTGCGCGGAGTGCAAGCGCAGCGGTTTCGCACGCATCGTCCCGGCGACGCATCGAACCTGGGTGGGGACATACCATGTCCAACCGTCCCTCCCAACGAACGGTTCCTCCGCAACGGCGTCGAGTGATGATGGTCGTGTCGCGCTTTCTCCCGTGCAGGCCGCAACGATGGGGCGAGCGACAGTCTCCAACACCATGAGCGCGGACGTTGGATTTCCTGGGAGTCCGATGACGGGTGAGCCCGAGATCGCGGCGAGCATCGTGGGCTTTCCCGGCTTTAACCTGATCCCGTGAACGATCACGCCCGGCTCGCCCAGTTGCGCCGTGACGCGCGGCACGAGGTCACCGGCACCGACCGAAGATCCTCCGGTAATCACGGCACCGTCGCAGGACTCGAGAACGGCGGAAAGCAGGTCGCGTAACGACGCAGCGTCGTCGACAGCGCGTGGGAAATGCGCCACCTCGACGCCAAGCGCGCGCAAAGCACCCGCGATTGCATA
>JAFAXE010000120.1 GCA_019241305.1 Vulcanimicrobiota bacterium | reverse complement strand
CCTGGACTCGAGATCGGGCTTTCACCGCGGTTCGCCGCGATGGAGCGCCGGTCGAGGCGACGACACCCCGCCTCGTGGTGCGGGGCACGAAAAAACTATCGGAGTGAGGTTTGGCAGCTAAGAAGCAAACGAAGCCGCGCAAGCGCCGCGAGTTCAAGAACGTCGGCTCGGGCGTGGCCCACATCCATTCTTCCTTTAATAACACCATCGTCACGATCTCGGACAACCAGGGCAGCGTGATCGCTTGGGCCTCGGCCGGCAACCTCGGGTTCAAAGGTTCCAAGAAGTCGACGCCCTTTGCGGCCCAGATGGCGGCCGAGGCCGTCGCCCGCAAGGCGATGGACCATGGAATGAAGTCCGCCGAGGTGTTCGTCAAGGGTCCCGGTGCTGGGCGCGAGGCGGCGATTCGCTCGCTGCAGGCGACGGGCTTGGAGATCACGCTGATCAAGGACGTCACGCCGATTCCGCACAACGGCTGCCGGCCGCCGAAACGGCGCCGGGTGTAGAGGGGTTTAGCAAAAGCATGTCCCGCTACACCGGACCAGTTTGCCGTTTGTGCCGACGCGAAACCGCGACCAGCAAAACCGGCGAAAAGATCAAGCTCTTCCTGAAAGGCGACCGCTGCCTCTCGAAAAAGTGCGCCGTGGAACGGCGCGGCACGGCGCCCGGTCAGAAGACCCAAGGCAAGCCCAGCCGTCAGAAGATTTCTGAATACGGCCGCCAGCTGCGCGAGAAGCAGAAGATGCGGCGCTATTATGGCGTGGTCGAAGACCAGTTCGAAAACTACTTCCGCGAGGCGGCGCGCGTTCCGGGCCAGACCGGCAAGACGTTCTTGCAACTGCTCGAGCGGCGTCTCGACAACGTCGTCTATCGTTTGAATTTGGCGAGCAGCCGTGCTCAGGCGCGGCAACTCGTGACGCACCGCCATTTCCGCGTGAACGGGCGGATCGTCAACATTCCATCGTACGTGCTCAAAGCCGGCGACACAATCGAGCTCGGCGAGCGGAGCAAGAAGTCGCCGCTCATTCAATCGAACCTCGAGGTTGCGCGTAACCGGCGCGCCCCGGAATGGCTCGAGTGGAACGATGAGGCGCTGTCCGCCAAAATCTCCGCGCTTCCGAGCCGCGAGCAGATCGATACACCCGTCGACGAGCAACTGATCGTCGAATATTACTCACGCTAATCACCCATAGCCGCCGCTAGGCGTCCGATCGCCGGTCGCTCGTTGCGACCGACGGATAACGTAAGCGGCAACAAAGGAAACCGAACCACCCCATGAACGTCATCGACGCGCCCCAGGGCGCAGCGATCGAGATCCGCGAGCGACGCGATAACTACGCCAAGTTCGTGATCGAGCCGCTCGAGCGCGGCTTTGGTATTACGCTCGGCAACGCGTTACGCCGCATTCTCCTCTCGTCGATCCCCGGCGCCGCCGTCACCTACGTGAAGATTGACGGGGTTCTTCATGAGTTTTCGACCATTCCGGGCGTCGTGGAAGACGTCACGAATCTGCTGCTCAACCTCAAGGGCCTTCCCCTGAAGTTGGACACGGACGAACCGAAGGTGTTGTCGCTGAGCGCAAGCGGCAACCGTCCGGTCACGGCCGCGGACATCGCGCCGGACGCCGACGTCGAGATCCTGCAGCCCGAGTACCATATCGCGACGTTGACGTCGCGCTCGGCACGGCTGGCGATGGAGATCGGTGTCGAGAAGCATCGGGGCTATGTCACAGCGGACCGCCAACGCAACGTGGAACACATGATCGGGCTCATCCCGCTCGACTCGATCTTTTCGCCGATTCGCAAAGTGAACTTCACGGTCGACGACACGCGTGTCGGCCAAAGCGTCGACTTCGACCGCCTGACGCTCGAGATCGAAACGAACGGCTCGATCACTCCGGACGATGCGCTCGCGACGGCCGCTCAGATCATGCAGGAACAACTGGACCTTTTCACCGGCTTCAACGCCGAGGAACGGCCGCCGGCGGCCGCGCCCACGAGCGAGTGGGACGTCCCCGTCGAGACGCTGAACCTATCGGTCCGTTCCTTCAACTGCTTGAAGCGGGCCGGCATCTCGAAGGTCTCAGAATTGCTCGACATGACGGAAGACGAGATCATCAAGATGCGCAACTTCGGCAAGAAGTCGCTGGACGAGATCAAACAGGTCCTCGACGAACGAGGACTGTCGCTGCGTCAACCGTAGCGAGGAGACTATGCCGCATCAGATCGCAAAGAAACGACTCTCGCGCACCGACGGGCACCGCAAGGCCCTACTCCGTAACCTCGCGACCTCGTTCTTCAAGCACGAGAAAATCGAGACGACAGCGGCGAAAGCCAAGGCCATCAGCAAAGTGGCCGAGCGGCTGATTACGACGGCGCGGCGCGGCGACTTACACTCGCGCCGCCTCGTCGCGGCGTACCTCCTGGAACCGCGGGTCGTGGCCAAAGTGTGCGATCAAATCGGCCCCGCGATGAAGGAGCGGACCGGCGGATATACCCGCATCGTCCGGACGCGGGTCCGCCGCGGTGACGCCGCCGAGATGGCGCTCCTGGAGTTGGTGCACTAAGCCGCTTCCGCGGCGCCGGATGCTAGAAAAACTCTATGCGGCAAAAGCTGCCGCGATGGCGGATGAGGAAAAGCGGGAACCGCTCTCCCAGCTCGTGGCACGCGCGCATGCGCGCCGCAGCGAGCGCCGTCCATTTCGCAAAGCCCTGCAGGATGCGCGCGGCCCGGCGATCATCGGTGAGATCAAACGCGCTTCTCCTTCGGTCGGGATGATCGCCCGCAATTTCGACGTCGTCTCTATCGTCGAGTCGTTCGACCACGCCGGCGTCGATGCGATCAGCGTCATTACGGAGTCCGATCATTTTCTCGGCGACCTGGCGTACCTCGACGTGGCGCGCGAACGGTCGACTCGCCCTTTGCTGCGCAAAGATTTCTTGACTACCTCCTATCAGGTCGCACAATCGGCTGCGCACGGCGCAGATGCGATCCTGCTGATCGTCGGTGGCGTTAGCGATGCGATGCTCGCCTCGCTCATGAACGAAGCGCGAACGTTCGACATGGACGTCGTCGTGGAGGTGCACGATGAAGAAGAGCTTTCTCGCGCACTCGCGGCTGGCGCGACGCTCGTCGGCATCAACAACCGCGACCTGCGTACCTTCGAAACCGATTTAGGCGTGACGGAGCATCTGCTGCCAGCGATCCCCCCCGGGACGGTCGTCATTAGCGAGAGCGGCGTCCACGATCCACAGCAGACCGCGCACCTTCACCACCTCGGTGCGCGTGGTTTTTTGATCGGCGAAGCGTTGATGCGGGCCGAAGACCCGTGGGCGTTCGTCTCGGACCTGAAGGAGGCCGTCCCCACGCCGTAACTCGGGAACAGCGGCAAACGTTAGTGGGTGAACGCTTTGCGCGCCGCCTCTTGAAGTTGCTCGTCGGTAAGGTACTGGCGCTGTGTTTGCACGGCCCAGCGGTGTCCGAACGGATCGGTGAACTGACCGTAACGCGCGCCCCAGAATTGATCCATGAGCGGCATATCCGCCCTCGCGCCTTGTTCCAACGCACGGGTAAACACCGCGTCGACGTCCGGAACATCGAGGTGAAGCAGTACCGGGCTGCCTCCAAGTGCAGCGGGGCTGCTCGGTTGCCTGCTATACTCCGGGAAATCGTCCGACAGAAAGAGCTCGGCTCCGTGAAAGTCAAGCGCCGCGTGAAGGATCTTGTCGCCGTCAGGAACGGTGTAGCGATGAATGACGCGCGCTCCAAAGGTGCGCTCGTAGAACGCGATCGCGGCGTTGGCATCGTCGACCGTGATGTGCGGAATGATACGCCAGTTCAGAATATCGGTGCGGTCGTGCATGCCGGCAAACTACACCACCGACCGTGCCAGCTCATGCACGCGACGCGTTCACCGCTTCCGCTTTCGGGACCGTCGGCAGACCGTGGTGGGTCCATTCCATCCACGATCCATCGTAGACCGCAACATCGCTGAAACCGTCGGCGAGCAGCGCCAGATAGGCGCCCGAAGCGCCGACACCGCTCCCGCATGAGACAATGGTCCGTTTGCTGCGATCGAGTCCGAGGGCATCGACCGCGGCACGAATCCGTTCCGCCGGCGCCAAACGGCCGCCACGCGCATCCTCGAGCAAAAACGAGGCCGAAAGGCGCTTCGCATTCGGAATGTCGCGGTCACGCTGCGCGTAGGTAGCGTCACGCTGCGTTTCGAGAAGTTGCGCGTCGTTCTGACCCAGGGCGACGGAGAGCACCTCGTCGCGCGACGCCCGCAGATGCGGCCGCGTTCGAGTCGTGAAGGTCGCCTGCGGGAAAGACGGCACGTCGGCCGTGGTCGCACCGCCCGACGCACGCCAGGCCGGAAGACCACCCGCCAAGACGTGCACGTCATCGTGGCCGTAATAGCGGCACATCCACACGAGCCGCGCGGCGTACGGAACCGTTCCGTCGTCGTACGCGACGATGGTGTGCTCGTCACCGATCCCGTGCTCGCTCAGCATTTGGGCGAAGCGTTCCGCGGGGGCGGCGCGCACCGCGTGCGGCGTTGCTGGGTCCGCGAGATGGTCGGCGTAGTCAAGGTGAACGGCGCCGGGGATATGTCCCGCGGCGTACTGCTCCCCGCCGCTTTTCGCGGAGGAATCGTGGCCACCATGAGGGGCGCTGCGCGCATCGATGATACGGACGCGAGAATCGTTCTGGTGAGCCAACAACCAGGGGACTTCCACAAACGTTTCCATGTGGGTGAAGCTTCGCCGGCGATCCAGTGCCGCATGCAGCTTCGGAATATGTGCCTTCAATTCGAACGCTCGCTCCGCGACCCCGACGAGATGCCGAGCGATGCCGAGACACGACGTCGCGCCGGGCGAAGCCGCGTTGCGCAAATGAAACGCTCCCTCCGCGGCTTCGAGAACGAGGTCGTCAAGAAGCGTCCCATCGGGTGCGATCGCCTGTGCGCGCACCCCGGACGGGCCCGGGCGGCAATCGCCGTCGCGTAGCTCCGGTATGTAACGCCGAAGCGCCGCGACGAACTGACTCCGCGCGACGTCGCGGACGAGTTCATCGAGCCCGGTCTTCCAATGGCGGCGCGCCAGCATGCGAAAGCCACGCGAACTCACGGTGTGCCACAGATCCGCCAGGCTGACGTCGGTGATGCAATAACCCTCGCGCGCAAAAGCGAGCACAGCGTTGGGTCCGAGCCATACTGAGCCATCCACCCGGCGCGTGAAATGAACACCCAAGAACGGAAACGCGGGATCGGGGACGGGATAGATGTGACCACGGACGAGATCAGCGCGTTCCGGCGCCAGCGTCAAATAGTCACCGCGGAACGGGACGATTTCCGGTTCACGCGACCCTCCTGCCTTACGGGCAAGCGCATCGGCTTGCAGTCCGGCGCACGTGATGATCGCCCGCGTGCGCAGGATGCCGAGTGGTGAGTCGAGCGTCGTGACACCGCCATACCGGCGTATACCTGTGACTTTTCGCGAAAGAAAAAGGTCCGCGCCGCGAGCGCGCGCCTCCAGCGCGAAGCTGCGAACGACGTCCGCGAAGTCGATGCTTCCGGTTCCACCGGACCAAATGGCTGCGCGACCGGTACAGTGCGGTTCGTGCTCCGCAATCGCGGCAGCCTCGAGCCATTGCAGTCCTTCGACACCGTTCGCGCGGCCGCGTTCGTACAGCGCGCGCAGCCGCGGCAACTCCGCTTCGTCGACCGCGACGATGAGTTTGCCGGTTAGCCGGTACGCGATGCCGCGCTCCTCACAATAGCGCAGCAGCGCAGCGCGGCCTTCGACACATAACCGCGCGCGCAACGTCCCTGGACGGTAGTAGATTCCGGAATGAATGACGCCGCTGTTGTGGCCGCTTTGGTGCGTGCCGTGAGACCCTTCCTTTTCGATATTGGCGACGTGCAGGCCGGGATGGCTGCGCAGCAGTTCGACGGTGGTGGCGAGTCCGATGAGGCCGCCGCCGACCACGACAACGTCGTAGACCATCGCGCGCGCTTCGACAATGGAGCAGGACCGTCCGGCTCGAAGGGTGATGCATGTCCACCACCCTAGAACGCGTTGCACCGTTTCGCAACGAAACCGTTCGTACGTTTTCTGATCCAGCAGAGCGCGCCTCGCTCGAGGCGGCGCTACAGCGTGTCGGCACGGCCTCCGGACAGCACTATCCGGTCATCATCGACGGCAAACCGGTAGAGACGGAGAAGCGCATCGTCTCATATAACCCGGCGCACCCAGACGAAATCGTCGGAACGGTCGGTTCAGCTACGCTCGGACAGGCAAACACGGCAATTGAGACTGCGGCGAAGCGCTTCGAGAGTTGGCGCCGGCTGAGCGCCCACGAGCGAGCCCAGTATCTCTTGGACGCCGCCGAGGTCGTGCGGAACAAACGCGATGACTTCAACGCGCTTTTGATAGGCGAAGTTGGAAAGAGCTGGGTCGAGGCGGATGCCGACACGGCGGAGGCGATCGACTTTCTCGAGTTTTATGCACGCGAAGCACTGCGCTATGCGGAGCCGCCGCCGCTCGTGCCGGTGCGTGGAGAAGAAAACCGTCTTGAATACATTCCGCTCGGCGTCGGAGTCGTGATACCGCCCTGGAACTTCGCGTTCGCGATCATGGCGGGGATGACGAGTGCTGCCATCGTCGCTGGCAACACGGTGGTCCTGAAACCATCGAGTGACTCTCCCGTCATCGCGGCGTGGTTCGTTGACGTTCTGCACCAAGTTGGCGTCCCGCCTGGAGTCGTCAACTTCGTGCCTGGCTCGGGACGGACGATCGGAGATGCCCTCGTCGCGCACCCGAAGACGCGCTTCGTCGCCTTTACCGGCTCGAAAGAGGTTGGTCTGCACATCAACGAGTTGGCCAGCAAGCTGCAACCCGGTCAAGTGTGGATCAAACGCGTGATCGCCGAGATGGGTGGTAAGGATTCGATCATCGTCGCCGCAGATGCGGATTTGGATGCCGCGGTAGAAGGAGTCGCCGTCTCCGCCTTCGGCTTTCAGGGTCAGAAGTGTTCCGCGTGTTCGCGCGCCATCGTCGAGTCGCCGGTCTACGACACGTTCGTGCAACGTTTGCGCGAGCGCGTAAAGAAGATCGTCGTGGGAGATCCCGCGGAGCCGTCCACCTATATGGGACCGGTCATCAACGAGGCGGCAATGCGCTCGATCTTGGACTACATCGAGCGCGGAAAGAAGGAAGGACGGCTTATTTCCGGCGGCGAGCGCGCGAGAAGTGACGGCTATTTCGTCGAGCCGACCGTCATCGCGGACGTACCGCCGGACGCGGTCGTCGCCCAGGAGGAGATTTTCGGCCCCGTGCTGGCGGTCATCAAAGCGCGCGACTACGACGACGCGCTCCACATTGCGAACAACACGGTCTTCGGCCTGACCGGATCCGTGTATTCGCAGGACGAGTCTAAACTCGAGCGCGCAAGGGACGAGTTCTTCGTCGGTAACCTCTACTTGAACCGCAAGAGTACCGGGGCGCTCGTCGGAGCGCATCCCTTCGGCGGCTTCAACATGTCAGGGACGGACTCGAAGGCGGGCGGATACGATTACCTGATGCTGTTCACGCAAGCAAAGACCGTCTCGAAGAAGGTCGACGCCGCGTCGCGTGATGCTCGGGCCGGAGGCGAATAACCACGCCGCCCGGGCGCTCCGAAAAATTCGCGTCAGGAACTTTTCCTGTGGATGAAGGGGAGCGCGATTCTTTGGGTAACTTGTCCGTCACGAAGCCAGACCGTTCGGGTCAGGTTTTCGGCGCCGTCTCCCTCGCGGCACGCCTGTTGTCCAAGAGAGCGACGGTCTCACCCCCCTTCTGAGCTCGGTTCCAGTCAGTAACGTTTCGCAACTCGAGACGACTATGTGAGGACTGCACCCGGGCTCGAATCCTGCAAGGAGAGTCCTGAATGCGTCTCTTGAAGGTAGCTGCGCCGCTCGCGTGCGCTGCTCTCATTGGTGTGGGAGCTTACGCGGTTACGAGCCAAGCCAGCTCCGCAAGCGTTTCCCGCCCAGTCGTTCACTCGATGCGCACGGTCCACCACATGGGCCGCATCGTGGCTGGCCCCTTCGCCAGCGCCCGCCTCAACGATGAGTTCTATCATCGCCCCGTCGTTCGCATACTGCCGCAAGGCACCGTTATCAGCCATGACGTGACGTGCACGCCGAAGGCCTACACGTACGCGAGTGACAATACGACCGGCGATCTCGACCAGTTCTGCGAAGACACCCCCAACACGCTCGTGAAGACACTCACGGGTGCAGCCGGATGGGGACTCGCCGTGCAGCCGGGCAAAAAGCAGCTCGCGGCCGGCAAGACTGGCGGCACGATCTCCGTCTATAAGAATGCCACCAGCCTGACCACTCCGTATGCAGTGCTGACGCTGAGCGGTGCGAGTAGCGGCGACAACGCGTACGGCATCTGCTGGGACGATGTTGGCGGCATCTATGCGACCAACTGGCCGTCCAACGTCATCAATTATTTCGCGCCTCCGCTGAAGACCGGCGAAACGCCGACCAGTATCACCACCACGACCGTGACCGAAGACTACTACGTGGCCTGCGACTTCGACAAGAGCGAAACCGGCAACAAGGGCTACCTGATGGTCTACGGCCTCAACGGCAGCACCGGCGACTCCGACGTAGCGCAGGTCACGCTTCCCAGCGGCCCCGACACCGTCGTTCAGACCCTCGGCAACATCAATCAGGGCACCGGCTTCCCGGGCGGCCTCACCATCAACAAGAAGGATGAGTTGCTCGCGAACAACCAGTACGGCACGCTGTACGACCTCGGCAAGAAAGAGCCGTGGAACGCCAAGATCACGCACTCGTGCACGTGGGGCTTCAACCCGAACGACTTCACCAACATCTCTTGGGATAACACCCTCAAAGAAGTCTGGGCCTCGAACATCAACTTCGGCGGCACCCACACGGTGACGTACCTGCAGAGCGTAGCCTATCCGCTTCCGACGAGCGGCGCATGCGTGACGCCGGGTGAATCCGGTGGACCGACGACCGCAATCTCGGGCGAATCCTCGTACCTCGGCGTCGCGGTTTACAAGAACCTCGGCGAGTAACACAAAAGGCAAATCGGTCACTTCTGAGTAGGAAGTGAACGCGAGGGCGGGTGCTGTGGCGCCCGCCCTCTTTTCTTTGTGCGCCAACGTCCCTCGAGGAGATATGATATGGGCCTGTCACGCTCACTTGCACTCGTTCTTCTCTTCATCGTCGCCTCGTGCGCGATGCCGGCGGTCGCTTCGGGACCCTGCGATCAGCTGAAGTTCTTTACGTTACATACCGCCCAACAAAGCGCATGGGGACGGCAAGATATGACGCAACTTTATGCGCTCAATTTGGAAGAAGCGAAATACGCGGATGCCTGCGGCCACAAAGAGAGCGGCAGCGATCGTTCGCGTGAGTTGGAAACGGCGCTCACGCAGTACCGAAACGTCGGCGAGGTCGAGCTTGGAAAGCAGCAGTACGCCTTGGCGCGCAAGCATTTCCTCCGCTCCAACGTGATCGGTCACGAGTTACTGGCCGGCGGTCCCATCGAACGAGCTGACCACATCAAGGGGATGATGCAGGGCAATGACAGCGATTTGGCCATTATTGCGAAAAAGCTGAAGTAGCAGGTATCGCGATAGTGTGCTGCGCTTTACCCCGCGCGACGCCGCAGGGCCAGCCTAAGGAGCGGTTGGGGCAAGCGTTGGCCAGGATTGGCGGGGAGAGCGGTAAAGGTACAAGCTAGGCGACGGCTGTCCCCTTGGCCGTTCGTCTGCCGTACGGGCGGCGCTGACGGCGGCTTCTCCCTAGTAATCCTGTAAGGCCCCCCGGCAGCCAATCGGCGGCTCTGTCGCTCAAGGCGTGCGCTCAGGAATGCGCGCTCTCTGTGAGCAGGGAGGCTTTCGTATGCGTCTAGCATCTCAAGGGATCTCAGTTTCGATCGCGGCCGCGTTGCTCGGTGTCGGCCTATCAAGTGCCCGCGCGAGCACGATGACGCCGCAGCTCAAGAGCTCGCAGTCAGCCGTGCACAAATTTGGCCAACCGCACGTCTCAAAGAAGTTTACCGTGGCTCCTGGTCTGGCCGGAGAGTTGGTCGCTCGGGGAATGGGACTCCCGAGACCTCTCCAAAGCAGCTGGGTCAAACCTCGACCCAACGCGGTCGCGCCTTGTGTGTATCTGTCGGACAACTCCACCGGCACCGTGACGATCTATAGCGGGGCTGCTCCATTTCCGCAGATCGGCGCGCTGAACCATGCTGCCGGGGCTAGTTACGGTTGGGGTGTCGGAGACACCGGGCCGCATCAGGATGCGCCCGGCGCGAGGAACGAGGTCTACGTCGGCGCGAGCAACGACACGATCGATGTGTACGATGCTTGCAAGGGGATGGCAGTCCTCAGGACTCTGACGGGCAACGGAGGGGGCAACGGCGGCGCACCGTACGGCCTGGCGGTCGGCGACGACGGATCTGTGGTGGCGGACGAATGGCCCAACAACGCGATCGACGTCTGGGGCCCGCTCCCTGGCGAGCCGCTTGAGGGAACTGTCCCCGAGGCCAATATGAATCTGCCGTACTTTCTCTACTATGACAACGCCGACCCGGGGGCGCCAGGTACCGCGTATGTCCTGGTCTCCGGCGTTAGCGCTGGCGGCGCGGAGCAGATCGACGATTGTACCTTGGCGTTTGGGCCGCCCCCGGTCCTGAATTGCAGGACGGCGATTACGATTGCCGGCGGATTCCCGGGTGGTGTCGCAGGCCTTGAAATCAGTGCCACGAGACAGAATCGGGGCCACAAACCCAATGTTATCGTCGATAACCAGTACGGTGTCTTGAGCGCGTACGGATGCGATTTCCCGCCACCCCCGGGAGCTATTACGTGCATCGACCGTGCCGACTTCATGTACAGCAACGGCCAGAATCCGTTGGACTACACGGCGATCGACGTAGCGTGGTTCCCGCACAACAACGCCCGGAACCTGGGTGCGGCGAACATCTATTTCTGTAACGCCAACAAGACGACGTTCTGTGGCGATTTTACGTCGCAGTCGCTTCCGCTTCCGTGGGGACCCGGTTGGATGCTGAACGGCAACAGCGCCCAGCTAGGGCCGCCGTCCATGCCCCTTGGGTTCAAGATCTGGCCGCCAAACCCGCACAGTTAGATTCCATCTCTGGTTGAGAGAGGAGGCGGCGCCAGTCGCTCGTCTCCTCTTTCAGGCGACCGTTTTGATCTTGCCTATTGGTCGTCCGGAGGACGCGGGTCGAATGGTTCGTGTAAGAAGTCTGCCCGAGTCGAGGTGGTCGTAATGCGCGTAAATTTCCGCGGCTTGCGGTTGTAATCGAAGCAGTCCGGGTCGAATGAGTTCGCTCGCGCGTCGCTCCTCGCGAGCGGAGCGAGGCCGAAGACGTTTTCGATGTACTTGAGAATGCTGCCGTGCTCGTACTGCACGTGAGATACACGATTGCGCGCGTATGGCGAGATGACGAGCAGCGGCACGCGGATCCCGAGACCGTCGAAGTCCACGTACGGCGGTGGGACGTGATCGTACCAACCGCCCCACTCGTCCCAGAAGACGAAGATTGCGGTGCTGTTCCAGAACGGGCTCTGACCGATTGCGTTCACGACGCTGGCGACCCACGCAGGACCGGCTTTGCTGCGAGAGCCGGGATGGTCGGAATCGCGAAGCGTCGGAATAATCCATGTAACTTCGGCGAGCTGTCCGCTGCCCACGTCGGTCAAGAACCGCGAGGGGGGCGTGATGATGTCGCTCCTCCAGTCCTGGCCGTACACGATATGCCGAATCGCCTGGTACGGCATCCAGAACCAACCGCCACCCTTGGAGGCATAGGTACGCCACCTAAGACCCTTCGCGTCGAGTTCATCGCCGATCGTCTCAGGGTTAAAGCACGGCGATTCCGACGGACCGTAGCTTCGGTCTCGGCGGAGCGTCAGTACCGTGTCGCCTTTGCCGCCGCCGCATCCCCATAACCCCGTCGGAAGATCGACGGCGCTTTCCGCCTGACCCGCGATGATATATTGATGCGAGA
>JAFAXE010000162.1 GCA_019241305.1 Vulcanimicrobiota bacterium | reverse complement strand
TCTCCAGCGCCGAGTACTCCGTCACGAACCGTTCGGGTACGACCGCTCGTATCGTCGCGCCGCGCCGCCGGACGAAAGAACCGAATAGCGACGTTGCGGTGCTCTTCGGCGAGGCGTACCAGGACGGCATTTGGGAACTAACCGAGGCACCACCGCGCGGTGACGTAACGGTCCGATACAGTATTTTCGTATCGCAGCTCGAGGCCGGTCAGCATGGCGAACATCACTTCAGTTTCACCGATCCGCGGTACTGGGCCACGACGGGTGGCCAACAGTTTCATATTCGCCTGGAGCGGAACAAGCCCGTCCCGAACCTTGTGCAGCTCAAGAGCACGACAATCGCTGAGCCGAGGTACCAGCGGCTCGTCAACGATTTTCGCAACTTCGGCTCGGCGCCGTTCCGTGCCGCCATCGACGCGCAGCGTGCTAAGCTGCGCGCCATGCACTAACCCGTGGGCGAGTACCGCCAGTGAAGCGGACGTTCAACCCGCGTATCGCCGCTTTTGCGCTCCTCATCGCGCTGCCCCTTGCGATCTATGGCGGCTACAAATGGCTCGAGGATCCGCGCAGCCAGCTCTTTGGAAGGACGCTGGTCAGCGGTCCGCCACAGGAGCGCATCGTTGCACTGACGTTTGATGACGGACCGAACCCTCCGTACACTGATGCGATTCTCGATGTACTCAAGGCAGAACACGTGCACGCGACGTTCTTTGTCGTCGGTCGTGCGGTCGCCGCCTATCCGCGGCTCGTTCGACGTATGGTTCGCGAAGGTCACGCCATTGGAAACCACACCTGGGATCATGCGCACTTGTTCGCCTTGAGCGGTGCCCAAGTCCACGCCGAATTGCAACGCACGGACGATGCGATCTACCGCGCGGCAGGCGTGCGGACCAGGTTGATGCGGCCTCCATTCGGCGCGCGTGACTTCGTCTCGCTCGAACAGGTACACAAGGACGGGTACGTTCCGGTGATGTGGTCGGTCCCACTCCCCGGTGACTGGCAACAACCCGGCGACGGGATTATCACTCGGCGGGTCGTCAACGACGTAACGCCGGGCAGCATCATCGTGTTACACGACGGCAATCGGGGAATGCTGTGCGGGCGCGATCGACGCATACCGCTCCGCTTGTGCGATCGCGCTCAAGACGTCGCAGCGACGCAAGAGATCGTTGACGCGCTGAAGGCTCATGGCTTTCGCTTCGTAACGATACCGGAACTCATGCAGGTGACCTCGCTCATGCATATACGCGGCCGCGGAGGACGATGAATCCGTCTGGATGCCGATGCGCCGGATCGTGATGCGTCCAATGGACGAGCGCTCCACGGCGAGCCTCTGGGATGAGTTCCCCTTGCACGACGATGTGGTCGCCCGGCGAAACGGGAACGCGCGGTGCCAGCGCAAGATTGTCGACGATCTCTACGCGATGCCCGTCGTCGGCTCGGACCTCGAAGGCCTCATGCATCGCGTGTGTGTTTGTGCCGTAGAAAAAGCGCGGGCGGTCGAGCACGGTCGCGCCGAAGGCGACCTCGCTGCGGTGATGCGACGCGAAGGCGGATTGCAGCGAAAGCATGGTGACCGGTTTTCACGACGACCATGGGGACCGGCAAGGTCGACAGCATGCTCGTCCTGATCGTTACCGCCTTCATGTCGCTGGGGCTGCTCAACCTCGACTTCGGCCGGGGCTGGTGGCGGGGTCAGCGTCTGCGCTTGGCCGTGGGCGTTCCGCTTGTGCTGCTTTACGCGTACGTCGAGATGCCGGCGCTCGTTTTTCCGCAGGCTCTCACCCTCTTGCTCTTCACACTCGTGCCGAACGCCGTCTACAGTGTCATGCTTGCCGCGCGCAACGCCTTTGTAGCGCGGCGACTCGTATCGATGCGTAGGACGCCGGCGCTGCGGTATATCGTTGCGGTCGCGGCTCTTGCACTTTTTGCGGTGGCACTCGCCGTGGCGCCGGTCGTCGATGCGAGTGGCTTGCGCGACGTTCCCGAAGTCAGCCTCTCGACGAGTCAACCGCCCAGCGCAGACCTGCGCCACGTCAGGGTCGTCCCCGAAGAGTCTGCGATTTTCGCCGGCGAAAAAGTGATCGGACAGCTCGGCACGTACTACCGCGTCGGTACTTATAATATTCAGGTAGAGCGAGGCCACCTCGTTTGGGTTGCGCCGCTCGAATTTCATGGTTTCGTGCAGTGGTTCGTGCGGCACACGAGTCCGGGAGTCATCGTGGTGAGCGCTGAGAATCCGGACGCGAACGCAGAATTGCGTCAGCGTGCACCGATGAAGTACGTGCCATCCGCGTTTTTCAACGACAACCTGTACCGGCACGTGTACCTGCGTTATGGTTTCGAGCAGATTTTGGAAACGACGTTGCAATTGGACGACGCGGGAGTCCCGCGGTACCTCTGCACGCTCGGACGGCCCACGATCGGGTGGATCGGGCAAAAGGTAACCGCCGTCGTCATCGTCGATCCAACGACAGGCGCGATGCAGCGCGTGCCCCGGAACGCGTTCGACACGCTGCCGTCATGGGTGCGCCGCGTCTATCCGCCGGATTTGGCGCTTTCCTACAATGAATGGTTCGGATTGTACGTACACGGGTGGTGGAACGCGCAGGTTGCAAAACGCGACGTCCACGTTCCTGCGCGCGATGAAGTGTTCGGGTTGCTTGCCGGACCGCAGTTCGTGTGGTTCGTGGATCACACGTCGCCGACGTCGACGAATCAGTCGATGACGGGCTTCACGTATATGGATACGGTGAGCGGAAAGATTACCTACTATACCGCAACCGGAGGGGAGTTCGACTCAATCGGTGCGCAGCAGGCGGTCGCATCGAATCCGCTCGTGCGGCAGGGCCGACTCACTCCGACGCAACCGATTCTGTATACCGTTTTCGGGGAGAACACGTGGGTCGTGCCGCTCGTCGCCGATACGGGGAAATATCAAACGCTGACGCTCGTGCAGGCGAGAAACGGCCGCGTCGTCGTGGGGAACGCATCAGCGGCCTCGCCGCAAGACGATGCGTTTGCGCAGTATCAAGCGCTGCTGGGGGGCGTAGCTTCGGTAGGGAGCAGCGCGGGCGTCGAGCAGCTCGCCGGGACACTCGACCGGGTGGCCTCGACGAATGGCGCGCTGTACTTCACGCTCCACGGAAGGAGCGAGATTTTCCAAGTGACGGACCTTGGTGATCCACACGTGTTGCTCGCCCGGGAGGGCGATGCCGTCACGTTTTCTGCAGTGCGCGATGCTGCGGGGCGTCTCATCGCGCGCAACTTTCGCGACTCGGCCTTCGCAGGCACAGGGAATCGCCAATTGCCGCGGACCAAACGCAAGGCGGCTGGCCGGAAATGATCCGTCTGGTAACGGAGCGCTTGTCCCTCGAACCAGTCAACGCACGCAACGCGGTCACTCTGTGGCGCGTCATGCAACACGGTCACTTGCGGCAGTTCCAGGACGTCCCTCGCCTTTCGCGGGAAGATTTCGTTCGCCGCGTCTCCACTCGGCCACAGCACTTCGATGGACGCACGATGGGCCGGTACGAATGGCTTGTTCAGGTGCGCAAGGATGACATTCCGATCGGTTGGGTCTCGCTGCGCGTCGGCGAGGCCGGCTGCGGATCGGCAGAGCTGGGCTACAGCATCCTGTTAGAAGCGCGCGGAAAAGGTTATGCAACCGAAGCGGTACGCGCCGTCGTGAATACCGCCTTCGGGACGGAGCTGAACGCCGTCGACGCGTGTTGCGTCCCAGCGAACACGCCTTCGAAGCGACTGTTGGAAACGATCGGCTTTGCCCAGCTTCGCACGCAGTCGAACGGCGCCGTAGTGCGCGGCAAGCCGGTCGATATTTGCCTGTATCGAATGACGCGCGCCGACTGGCAGTTTCAAGACGCCTACGCTATGGCTCATCGTAGAATTGGATCGTAATGCCGGCGTCACGGTAGGCGAAGTAGCGCCGCTCATCACCTGCGAGATAGGCGAGCAACGGTTCCCGAACGACGGCGACGCTGATGCGGTTTCCCACCTCGCGTAGCGGTATCCACGCAACGTCGATGAGATGCACATCGTCCCTCGAAGGCGCCGGTTCACCTTCGGATTCGATCGCGAACGTTGTATTGCGCACGTGCGTTGCGCTGGCCCGATCAAGCGACTCACTGACGTACGCGAGCGATTGCACCCGAATGGCAAGACCCGTCTCCTCTTCGCATTCACGCCGCAGGGCGTCGTGCAACAACTCACCGGTACGCGGCCTGCCGCCGGGAAGACCCCATAGCGGCCGTGGCTGATTTGGATATCGCGAGGCGACGAGAAGAATCGTCCCGGCGCGACGCAAAATTCCGGTGCATAACTCGATCCGCTCCACGTTATCTAGCGACCATGGGACCGCGGTATAGCAACGGATGCTCGATATGGCGTAAGTGCACGCGCAGGCTCTCGTTCACGGCCTGCAGCGTGGTGCGGAGAACGACATCGGGAGACCGTCTCGCTCGAAAAGCCGCATCTAAGGTTCCGGCAGCGAGTGCATTCTCGTGCTCCAGCGACGCGAGGGCAGCGTTGGCGGCAACTGGATGCTTTCCGTGGAACGGCCGCACCTTGCCGGCGCGAGCGATGTACATTTCCAGCGTCGCGTTTTCCGGCGAAGGGGGTTCCGGTACCGGATTCCCCAGCCGGTAGTAGCGCTGATGCTTTTCCGCTAGGTCGCGTGGCGCGAGCACGTTTCCGTAGTGATGATAAATGTACGGAACGACGACGGTCGAGCCACGGAGGCCGCAAAGCTTTTCATGCACGCGGTTCTCCCAGCGCAGCTCGGTGGAGAAACGGTAGAATACCATCCGCCGGGCAATGTCGGTCATCCAGCGCGGCGTTCCCCAAAAGTGATACGTGTAGGCATCTAACTGCGCAACCCGTTCAGACAGCCGCGGAAGCACGTCTCGCGCGAGTTGCTCCAGTTGCGCGCCGTGCACCTCGTCCGCGTCGATGAAGAGAACCCAATCAGGCCGCGGTTTCAGCGCGCTGAGCATTGCCTGCGCGGCGTTGCGCATCTGCGCGAAGTCAACGAACGGCTGCTGCTCAATCCGAAGGCGCCCTTCGCGCGCAAACCAGCTGGCTTGAATCGCCGCGACGTTTTCGCTGTGCGCGAGGCCCGAGTTATCGTTGACGACGAGATCGTCCACGACGCCGGCGATGGAGGACAGCGTCGCCGCAAGGAAAGGCTCTCGCGCGGCACCCACACACAGTGCGCAAGCGATGCGGCTCAAGAGCGTGCGCTTCGCGAGCCTACGCGGCGCTGCCCTTGTGCCGATGATTGCGGCAGCGTACCGGAGAACGCGCGATGATGGCTTCCGTCGTGCTGTTCGGCGTCGCGGATGGCGAACGGATGAAAGCGGCGCTCGATATCCGTCGTACTGTTTTCGTCGACGAGCAAGGGGTGCCGCTGGAGGAAGAGATCGACGAGCACGATCTCAGCGACGCAGACGCGGTGCACGCGTTGGCGTACCAGGACGACGCGCCACGAGGAACCGGCCGCTTCTATGAGTCGGAACCCGGCTGCGCGCAGATCGGCCGAATGGCGGTCCTCCCCGCCCATCGCGACGCCGGCGTCGGCCGCACTGTGCTCGACGCGCTGGTCGGCGAGGCGCTGCGCCGCGGCTACGTCCGGGCGCGATTGATTGCACAAATCCGGGCCATTCCGTTTTACGAGCGCGTCGGTTTTCGCGTCTACGGAGAGCCGATCTTGGACGGCGGCATCCTCCACCAGCCCATGGAGGTCTTGTGGAAAACAATCGCCAACCCGGCAGGAAACCGGACTGCCGGAGTTGACGGGCATGGCGCGCCGTGATACCATAGGCGCCTATGCCCCGGCGGACCTCATGGAAACAGGCGGGCGAGCCTTTCGTCGGCCTCCTCAGCATGCGTGCGCCGTGGGTATTTTGTCGCTGAGCGTCCGCACGGTGAGAGCACTACAGAGATAATGGCAAAATCGACGCTTCCAAAGTCGTCGCCAAAAACAACTGCGTCCGGCAAAGCGAGCCGCAGCAAACGCGCAAGCGCTAACCAGACTGCTACTAGCACTCCGGTGCCGGCGGCCGGTTTTGCGCTCCCTACGGGCGCGTTCACCGTCCAAAAATACGAAGACCCTGGCCCTTCGCGCGAGCGCACCTCGTTTGCGAAGATTCCGCACGTCCTCGACATTCCGGATCTGATCGAGCTCCAAAAGGCCTCGTTCCAGTGGTTTATCACGGAAGGCCTCAAGGAAGCGTTCGAATCGATCTCGCCGATCAAGGACTTCACGGAAAACTTGGTGCTCGAATTCGGCGAGCACTCGTTCGGCGAGCCCAAATATTCCGTTGAGGAGTGCCGCGAGCGCGACATGACGTACAGCGCGCCGCTGCGCGTGCGCGTCCGCCTCATCACGGCGGAGT
>JAFAXE010000099.1 GCA_019241305.1 Vulcanimicrobiota bacterium | reverse complement strand
CAATCGCATTGGCAACACGCGAAACCCAGCGCGGGCCTGCCAGCGGATCTTTGACGAAGCCCGCGTGATCGCTGTTCCTGGCATCCGGCGTGATATAGGTGACGCTCGCGAGGTCGCCGCGCGCCAGGTCCTTGAAAAAGCGCGTCTCAGGAGTAATGTGATTCGGCGATCCGTACAGGTGTCGGATCGTTTGGGTCGGGACCCAGATCCCTTGCTCGCTGCGCGTGTAGTAACGCCAGGAAATCCCTCGATTTGCCAGCAGATCGAAGATCGTCTGGTAGTTCTCGCACGGATAGTCTGAGCTAAAGTGGCCAGGGTACTTCGAGGTCATGTCGATCGTCTGGACCCTGGAGTTCGGACGGGCAATGCAGGTAGAACCATTGTGTTTCTTGGGATTGCCGACGATGGCTTCATGCTCGGGGTCGTAACCGCCGGACTGACCGGCGATCTCATATTGATGGGCGGGAAACGAGGCGCCCATGTTCGGCTGAAACACCTCGTCACCGAGAACGCCGTCGAGCGTCACCAGCGCCCGGTACGCGGCGTTTTCCGTTGCAGGAACAAAGGCGTAATAGTCTTTTGCGAAGCCGGTCATCGTGCCGCCATCGTACTCGCGCACGAAAGATTTGTGGTTGTGGACGGGCTCGACAGGTCCGGCAAGCGACTGAGGCTGCAGCGGAACTCCGCGGTAGGGATCGACGCTCACGGTGTCGGCACACACGAACTGTGCGACGCAGAAACCGTTGAACAAGTTGTCGATGGTGCGGTTTTCCTGGACCAACACCACGATGTGTTGAATCTTTTGATGCCGATGGATCGTCTGTCGCTGAAGCCAAAGTTGACCTTGTTTGGGGGCAAGGTGGATGCCGCCGGCAGCGATTGCCGGCGGCGAGGCGCCTACCGCGCAAACGAAGAGCAGCGACACACAGACGCGTAGGGGGCGACCCATGAAAAGACCTCCGGAAGTCCGACGAGCGAGACCCGCCCGCCGTCATTGGGGGCCTTCGTTACGGTTTCCTAGTTGGCCCGATCACATTGCGCGAGGCGGCGGAGTGGCAGCAATCGCTTTTGTTGTCGGAAGGAATCCGGATAGAGCCCCTGCGCAAGTCGACGCCCGAATGTCCCCCTTCACTCCCCCGCGTCGGCACATCTCGCATTGCGCTCTGCGGCGATGAGGCCGCGCTGACGATCTCCGCGCACGACGGACGACGTGGCAGGCGGTGGAGCAGCTGTTCGGCGGGTACGGTAACGCCGTTCGGAGGTGTGACATGGTATCTCGTGCCTCGTTCGTCGCACTGATCACTGCTTGTTCCCTGAGCGCGACAGCCGGGGCTGCGACGCTGAGCGGTTCACTGTTTCGCCCGCCGTCGCTGCGAACGACGGCGTCATCCCCGAGGACGGCGTGTCCGAGCAGCACCGTGTTCCTGCGCCTTTTCGGGGAGATTCGAGGCTATCCGATGGGAGCGAGCGGCGCAACGAAGCCCTGCACCGACATCACAGGGCCCAATACGCTGCTTCTCGGCAACGGCAACGGCTACGGCGAGATGCAGGTCGGGCGCGACGGATATCTGCACACGACCGCCTTCCAGTCGAACGGCCCAGGCGGATTGTTGATCTTCAAGCCCAACGCTAACGGCAATGCCGCTCCGTGGAGGGCGGTCTCCGTCGATCAGGACCACGTTGCGCTGGCGACCGATCCAAAGCGCACGGACTACGTCGTTGCAAGTCAAGGGTATGCTTTCGACAACTGTTGGTACGTCGTTCCGCACGGAGCAACCATGCCGAGCCTTTCCAACTGCGATACGCAGGTGCAGGCTATCTACGCGCTGGCCGCCGACAAACGCGGGGAGCTTTATGCGATCGGCTTCGACGTGGCGAACAATGAACTCCGCGTCGACGTTTTCCGGCACCCTTCGTCGCCTTCGCCGACGCTCGTTCGAACGATTGAAGGCTCGTCGACCGGTTTTCCGACGAACAGTGGCTCGTACTTCAACTGCACGTTCGCACTGGCGACGGATCCGCTGAAGGCGACGCTCTACACCTATTTCGGCGGCCCGGTGTGCCCTCCGACCGTCGAAGAATTCGGCGCCCAATCGAGCGGAAACGTGAAACCAGCGCGCACGATCACGGGTTCACTGACGGAACTTCCCGCGATGGCCTTCGCGGCAAACGTCATGACCGTCGCTCAGAACGGCGACCTGTACGTGAGCACGCAAACGCCGTCGATCCTCGTGTTCGGTCCTCATGGGCACGGGAATGTCAAGCCCAACCGCGTCATCACGGATCCGAGCGCTCCGTCGCAAAGCACCGCGGTTGGCATTGCTGTGCGGCCAACGACCGTATCGCCCTAGGAGGACTCATTGGCGACCGTCACGCTCAGCCAAGACTATCTGGACGTTCATTTATCGCTGACGGACCGGTTGTTGTCGTTTCACGGGTCCTTCCACATCCCGCTCGCTCACGTGACGAACGTGTACGTGAGCAGCTTCGAGGACCTCGAACTGCAGTATCGCCTCGAAGGGACGAACCTCGGCATGATCAAGACGGCCGGCATCTTCGCAAATCCACAAGGTCTGATCTTCTGCGATCTCACGGGACAGCGCGATTGTCTCGTCATCGAAACCGCAGGAGAGCGTTTTCCCCGCATCGCCGTCGAGCTGCCCGCCGATGAGGACCCCAATCAACTCGCTCACGAGATCATGCGCAGTCTTCCGGATAGCGGTCCCGTCGAATAGCCCCGCATTTGGTGGCGTCCGGCGGTTGCGCAACCGCTTAGCGCGGTTCGTGTTTTCGCTTCGATGGTGACTCAGCCGAACGCTCCGGCGCTGGAGCGACGAATTCGAAGCCTCGACTGGCCCCGCATCGAGGAAGAGCTCGATACGCGAGGCTTTGCCTTGACGGGCGTGCTCCTGGATGTGCAAGAGCGTGAAGCGCTGAGCGGGGCATACGGCGACGATGCGCTGTACCGTAGCCGAGTCATCATGAGCCGCCACGGTTTCGGGAGCGGCGAATACAAATATTACGCGTATCCGCTACCCGCGGTGGTGGCGGCTCTGCGAGCGGCGGTTTATCCGTACTTGGTTCCGGTCGCGAATCGCTGGGCCGCGTCGTTACGGCTACCGGAGTTTCCTGGTACGCTTTCCGAAATGGTCGAGCGTTGCCACGCGGCAGGACAGACGCGTCCCACGCCTCTTATCCTCCGCTACGCGGCCGGAGACTACAATTGTCTGCATCAGGACGTGTACGGCGAGAACGTTTTTCCCGTCCAGCTCACCGTGCTGCTCAGCGAGCCACATCGGGACTTTGAGGGCGGCGAGTTCCTTCTCGTCGAGCAACGGCCGCGTAAGCAGTCTCGCGCCGAGGTCGTTGTCCTTGGTGGCGGTGAGGGCGTGCTGTTCTCGGTGAGCACGCGGCCGGTGCGTGGAATACGCGGGACGTTTCGCGCAACGATGCGCCACGGTGTCGCGACGGTTCGGGCTGGCCAGCGTACGACGCTCGGTGTCATCTTTCACGAAGCTCGATGAAGGGCGCGAGAGAGTAGCGCAGCCCTACCGCGAAGTTCTTCGCGTGCCCGCCGCCCTGGCAGAGCTGCTTCATCAGTTTCGCGCCGCCGCCCAACTCTCTCAGGAAGCGCTAGCCGAACGAGCGGGCATTAGCGCGCGCACGGTAAGCGACATTGAAACGGGCGCTGCCAAAACCCCGCGCCTCGTGACGATCATGCTCCTCGCCGAAGCGCTGAGTCTGTCGGAAGGCGATCGCTCGCGTTTACAAGAGGCAGGCCGCAAACCGCCCGCGCGGGCCGGAACGACCATCGCTGCGGCGGCCCGGGCACTTCCCTCCCCGATTGTGCTCGTCGGACGCGACGCCGATCTCGCAGAACTGGCCGCGCTCTTGTCACGCAACGAGCTGCAGTTGTTGACGATTTGGGGGCCGCCCGGGGTCGGGAAGACGAGCATCGCCGTACGCGTCGCCGCCGACAGTGCTGTCCGATTTCGAGACGGTGCAGCGTTTATCGAATGCGCGTCGCTCGCCGATGGTGCGGCTCTTCCAGCGGCGGTGGCGCAGGTACTCGGAATACGGGAAAGCGGGCAGACCTCGCCGCGGGAGAGCCTCATTGAAGCGCTCCGGCACCGCACGATGCTGCTCGTGCTGGACAACTTCGAACACCTGCGAAGCGCCGCCGAGTGGCTTGCGGAGCTGCTCGAAGCGTGCAGCAGTCTCAAAGTGATCGTCACGAGCCGCGAATTGATGCACCTGCGAACGGAGCACGCGTATGTCTTGCGACCACTGGAGACGCGTGCTGCGGTTGAGCTGTTCGCGCAGCGCGCGCAAGCCGTGATCCCCGGGTTCACGTTAAATGCCGGCAACGACGACGCGGTCACGAGCATCGTTCGCCGGCTCGAGGGGCTGCCGCTCGCGATCGAACTGGCGGCTCCGCGTTTACGGCTGTTGCCGCCGAAGGCATTAGCCGCGCGACTCGACCGCCGTCTCCCGCTCTTGGGTGAAGGGCCACTCGATCTCCCGCAGCGGCAACAAACGATGCGGGCCGCCATTGGGTGGAGTTACGACCTGCTCGGCGCCGACGAGCAGTCGTTATTTCGAACGCTGTGCATCCTTCAAGCCGGCGGCTCGCTCGAAGCGGCCCGAGCCGTTGCCGGAGACGACGCCGGGGACGCGCACGCTTTCCTGTTACGAATTGCCGGACTGGTCGAAAAAAGCATGCTTTCGCTCGAGGAGACTCCGGACGGAGAAGCGCGCGTCGTCATTCTTGAAATGCTGCGCGAATTCGGCATGGAGCGACTCTCGGAAAGTGACGAGTATGGCGAGGCGCGACGCCGGCACGCTCATCATTTCGGCGAGTTCGCCGGGGACGCACGGCGCCGGTTGGACGGCCCGGAGCAAGCGCTGTGGCTCGGTCGTCTTGAGCGAGAACACCCAAACTTCCGTGCAGCGCTGCAATGGTCGGTTGATACCGGCGACGTCGCCTTCGGGCTTCGCCTCGCGTGCTCGCTTTGGCGACTATGGTGGACGCGCGGGTACGTGCGCGAGGGTGTCGCATGGATACGCCGTCTGCTCGATTCGGCGGAGATACGAAACGTCAGCATCCCAGCGAAGCTGCGCGCCGAGACACTCCGCGTGCTCGCAGTTTTGCTCTCAGCGCTTGCGCAGTTCGACGAAGCCGTGCGTCTATGCGAAACTTCCCTGCGCATCTACACGGAAGCCGGCGACGATCACGGGAGCGCTGCGACGCTCACGTCGCTGGGTATCGCGCGACAGTTCCTGGGCGATTACTCGGGCGCCACCGCGGCGCACGAAAAGAGTTTAGCGCTGCGGCGTGCGCTGGGGGATGAGGCCGGCATCGCGACCTCGTTATCGAACTTGGCCTCCATCGCGTTTACGACCGGCGACTCTCAACGTACGATCTCACTTGGCGAGGAAAGCGCCGCGCTCTACCGGCGTTTGGGCAATGCGCGCGGAGTGGCCCATGCGCTGACGAAGCTGGCACTCGCCGCCGAGCAGCTCGGTCGGCTAGAACAGGCCGAACGACTCCACCAAGAGTGCTACGACGTGCACCGTACGCTCGGAAGCCATGGCAACGCCGTCCTTGCGCTGATCAACCTGGGCAGCGTCGCGCACAAGCGTGGCGATACGCGACTCGCACTCGAACGGTATCGCGATGCGCTACGCGATATCGAGCAGCTCCCCTCGAAGGCTGCATTGGCATCCCTGTTCGAGAATATTGCGGTGACCATGGTGGCGACGCACGACACGCGTCGGGCCGTCCGGATCCTCGGCGCCGCGCAAGCACTGCGCGAAACCGTCGGTTCGCCCCGCTTTCCCACCGAGGAGCCGGACTACGAACGAACGGTTGTGGCGGCACGCGAGAGTCTCGGCTCGGCAGTGTTCGATGCGGAACGGCAGATCGGCGCGTCGATGAATGACGATCGGCTCGCCGATGAAGCGCGCGATGCGGTAGACGCGCTGCTGGCGAGCCACCTGCTTGGGACGGCGAACGCCGCGCGTTGATCGCAAGCGACCACTGAGCTCGTGCCGAAGAAAGAGAAGAGTGATGAAACTTCCGTCTTCCGTTGTCGCCGCCGCGTTGGCACTCGTCCCCGTCGTCTTTACTGCGGCGAGTGCGCAGCCCACGCGGACCCCCAGCGCGGCAATGCTCGCGCCAGTGCAGCGCTGGATCGACGCCTACAACGCCGCGCAGACGCTTCCCGACGATATCTTCACGGACGATGTCGTCATCACCGATGAGTTCCCGCCGTACGCATGGAGCGGAAGAGTTGGAGCGCGGGCGTGGGGCGCGCGCATCGAGCAAAGCTTTCAAAAGCGGCGCGCCACCCACGAGCACGTCGTGACGGGAACGCCCCAGGCGTTTATGACGAGTCAGGCCGGCGACCGGGCGTCTTTCGTCCTCCCCGCGACGCTGACGTACGACGTAGAAGGAAAGACACAAACCGATCGAGCGCTTTGGCTGTTCGTCGTCGTGAAGGGGGGCGACAACAGTTGGAAGATTGCGGCCGACACGTGGACGCAAAACAACAACCAGTAGTCCCGACGACCCTGCGTGGGGCGACGATCACGCCGCCTTCCATAGCTCGCGTAGAACCTCGACGGTGTGCGCTCGCCGCAGGTGCTCTTATGTGGTCGTTACCAAGATATAGAGAACGACGCCTCCTTTCGCCTAATGTAACATATAACGTGACGTCTATGAGAAGGACGGAGCCGAGCGTGGCGGACGACCGAGCGGTCCACGACGCTGT